>JAEZDC010000064.1 GCA_023429825.1 Bacteroidota bacterium
TTCAGCCAGTTTGGAGATATTTTCGGTGATGATGTATTTGGAAGTTTCTTTGGCGGCGGCAGACGTGGAGGAGCAGGGGGCGGGAGAGCGAGAGGTACCAGGGGGAGTAATCTTCGGGTGAGAATTAAACTCACTTATGAGGAGATGGCCAAAGGCGCAAGCAAGACCATTAAGGTAAAAAAATATATTTCCTGTACTACATGCAGTGGAAGCGGTGCAAAGGATAAAGGCAGTGTTCAGAACTGTAATACGTGCGGTGGAAGTGGCCAGGTAAGAAGAGTACAGAATACTTTCCTCGGGCAAATGCAAACAGTGACTACCTGTCCTACGTGTAATGGTGAAGGATCAGTGGTAACAGCGAAATGTAATAGTTGTAAAGGCGAAGGAAGAGTATACAGTGAAGAGACAGTGACAATGGAAATTCCTGCAGGAGTGCAGGAAGGTATGCAGTTGAATTTAGGTGGTAAAGGAAATGCGGGTGAAAGAGGTGGAGCAAACGGCGATCTTATCATTTTAATAGAAGAAGAAGCCCATAAGGAGTTGCAGCGTGATGGATTGAATGTTGCATTTGAATTGCATATATCTTTTCCTGATGCAGTATTTGGAACACAGGTTGAGGTACCTACAATAGATGGAAGAGCAAGAATAAAAATTCCACCGGGCACGCAGAGCGGGAAAATATTCAGATTGAAAGGAAAAGGTTTCCCGGAAGTGAATGGATATAGCAGGGGTGACCAACTGATACATGTAAATGTATGGACACCACAAAATGTAAGTAACGAGGAGAAGACGATTCTGGAAAAACTTTCCAAGAGTGATAACTTCAAGCCTAATCCAACAAAAGATAACAAGAGCTTTTTTGATAAGGTGAAGGAAGTGTTTAGTTGATAGTTTATAGTGCGAAGTGAATAAAGAAAAACGTTACCCTTGCTGAGATAACCAGCAAGGGTTTTTTATTGCATCATGATCGGTTATCTTTGAAACAATGGCTTCATTGTATCATAAAATACTACGCACTGTTTTCAGGGATGCAAAAGACGGGTCTAAGCTTAGCCCGTACCAGGTTGCTAAAAGAGCAAGGGAATTAAGAAGAGATTTCATAAGAAATATCCGTGATCTCATCATTGTCAGCATTGGTGTTTTATCGGCCGGGCTTGGGCTAAAAAGCTTTTTACTGCCCAGTGGTTTTATAGACGGAGGAGTGACGGGTATTTCTTTGTTGGTAACTAAAGTGACCCATCTTCCTTTAGCGCCTTTCTTAGTATTGATCAACGCACCTTTTGTATTACTTGGGTTAAAACAAATTGGAACCAGGTTTTTTTTCAGAACTGTTCTTGCAATCATTGGTTTAGCGATTTGCGTTGCATTCGTTCCTTACCCTGTAGCAACTTACGACAAGTTGTTAGTGGCAGTATTTGGCGGTTTCTTTCTTGGGCTAGGAATTGGACTAGCGATGCGAGGCGGAGCTGTGTTAGACGGTACAGAAGTGATGGCAATCGCAATTAGCCGCAAGTCAAGTTTAACAATAGGGGATGTGATCTTGCTTTTCAACATTCTCATCTTTTCTGTTGCTGCATATTTACTAGGTATAGAAGCTGCGTTATATTCTGTTCTTACCTATCTCGCAGCATCTAAAACTGTTGATTTTGTAATTGAAGGAATAGAAGAATATACAGGTGTTACGATCATTTCAGTGAAGCACAAAGAAATTGCAGAAATGATCATTAATGATCTTGGAAGAGGGATTACCGTATACCGCGGTAGTAAAGGTTATGGGAGGTCTGGCGTAAGACATGAATATGATATTATTTTTACTGTAGTCACAAGGTTGGAGATATCCGCATTGAACGCCGAGATAGACAGGATCGATCCAAATGCTTTTGTAGTAATGGGTGCAGTGAAAGATACTAAAGGGGGAATGATCAAGAAACGGCCAATGGCTCATTAATCTCTTTTCTTTTTATTCTTGCCGCTGTATATTTTTTTTGCTTTTTCTATAAGAGTTATAAACTCTAACTGCAATGGTTCAGTAGGTTTGATAGCGGGATAAGCAAACGCGATCAATTCTTCCCAACTAATGGCCTTTGCATATTCAGATTGCTTCAGCATCATTCCGAACATACAAACTGCAGCAGCAAACCTTGTGGCAGAATCTGCTTTTTCAATTGGAGAATAGGTAGTAAGTAATGAAAGATCCTGTTTTAATATATTCACTTTTCCAGGAAGCTTATACTGTAGTTGCATTTTTCCAATCTCAAAGGCTTGTGTACAATGGCTTAAATTAAAAGAGGTAGGCACAATCTCAAATACAGCTCTTAAGTTATGGCCTGTTCCCACTTCGCCACCTTCAAGATCACTTGTACTATCCGCTACTGCATCCTTTTTATTATCGAAACCAATCAAGCGATATTCCTTCACATAAGCCGGATTGAAATTCACACTAACAAATGCATCATCAGCAACAGAATACATTGTTTTTGTGAACTCATGCAGCATGATCTTTTCACCTTCTTTGTAATTATCTATATATGCAAAATTCCCGTTTCCTTTTTTTGCCAATATCTCCAATTTGCTGTCTTTGTAATTTCCCATACCCACGCCCAGGCAGGTGAGATAAATGCCAGACTTTCGATTCTCAGTAACTAATTCTTCAAGTTCTTTCTCCGTAGTCTGACCGACATTGAAATCACCATCAGTAGCAAGTATTACTCTATTATTTCCATTTACTATGAACGATCGTTTGGCAATATCATATGCAATGCGAATAGCAGATTCGCCAGGTGTAGACCCTCCTGCAGAAAGATCATCAATCGCATCTTTGATCTTCTTTTTTTCAATACCGGAGGTTGGCGGCAAAGCTATGCCTGTAGCACTACCATAGACTACAATGGTTACTGTATCTTTTGCCCGTAAATTATCTACCAGTAGTTTGAATGCAGATTGAATCAAAGGAAGCCTGTTGTCTTTATCCATTGATCCCGATACATCGATCAGAAATACAAGGTTAGAAGGAGGAAGAATTTCTAAATCAAGTTTAGGAGCTTCGAGGTTGAAAAACAATAACTGATTTGTTTTATTCCATGGACAGGATGTTAGTTGCGTAGTGTTTCTGAATTTGCCTGTTGCATTTACATTATCCTGGCTGAAATAATTCAGCATTTCTTCTATCCGTACAGCATCGGAGGGCACTCTTCCTTCCTGGTTTAAAAAACGTCGGATATTACTATAAGATGCCCGATCGATACTGATCGCAAACCCGGTTTCAGGGTAATGCTGAGCCGTTACAAAATCGTTTTCAATCAGACTGGTGTAGCTCTCACCTGTTACCGTAAACTTATTGATCTCTTTATTGAGAAGATCCTTTGTTTTGGATGATAGCTTCAGATGCACTTTGCTTTTAGTAGCAGGCAACATCTTTAAAGTGAAGAATTGATACCGGTTGGTTTCGATAGGAGCCTGCAATACCTCGTAGCCATCCATATACAACGTGATAGTATCTAAAAGGGAAGCTACAGGAATACCAAAAGAACCTAATGTGCCTGTATAATAAGGATAGGTGCCCTTTGAATGCAAGTTGATCCTGACATTGGACATAGTTTTTCCCCGCTCGTCTCTCACTTCACCACGTAGATAGAACTGGGCAGAAGCAGGCAGGGCAAACAGATTAAAAATTATGGCAAGCCGGAAAAACAATCTTAGGGTTTTCCACAATTTAAACTTTTAATAGGGAAAGTAAAAGAGAATCGGCCTTATTCTTCGTGAAGCTGATAAATTTCTTTAATGTTCCTGCCTAGTCCGTTATAGTCTAGCCCGTATCCTAAGACGAATTTATTAGGGATAGAGAAGCAGCAGTAATCAACAGGCACTTCATACTGAGTAGCTTCAGGTTTATGTAGCAAAACTGCGATCTTCAATGATGCCGGTTGCTGGTGACGAAGCTGCGGAAGAAATTCATGCATCGTTTTACCGGTATCGATAATGTCTTCGAGGATAACAATGTGCCTGCCGTTAAGGTCCGTATCTAACCCGATTGCTGTAATGACCTGCCCGCTTGATTTGGTGCCTTTATACGAAGCGAGCTTGATAAAAGATATTTCCGCTTCAATATCGAGTTCTTTAAACAGATCTGAAGCAAAGATGAAAGAGCCGTTGAGAATTGCAATGAACAAAGGTCTTTTGTTCTTATAATCCCTGCTGATCTCTGCAGCAAGTTCTTTTACCTTGTTTTGAATGGTAGCTTCTGAAATAAAAGGAACGAATTCTTTATCATGGACCTTGAGCAAAGACATAAGCAGTTTTTTCTATGAAGCTGCTAATTTAGGTTTTGATGGTGAGATTTTTTTCAAATAAATCTTTTCACCAGCAGCGGGTTTGTCGCCTTCTTTCAATTTGTTGTACTGGAGTAGGGCATCTAAGGCTACTGCTTCCCTGTGTGCGATCTGTTCAATGGTTTCTGACCCTGAGGCAGTACAGAAATCCTTATTGCTCTTTTTAGGTTTTTTTGAAAGATAGATCACCTGGCCTTCGGGTAGAATGTCCATCTTGTTTTTAATTTCATTGAATTCAAAAACCCTTGGATAAGAAATGTTGTGCTGGTTAGCTAAAGCAAGTAAAGAAGTTCCTTTCTTAACATACAATGCTTTTACATTGTTCACATAAAAAACACCTGAGGGATATTTGTGTGATTCATCTTCAATTTCATCTTCAGCCTTATCGATAGCGGTAGATACAGAAGCCACTTCTTTCTTTTCTTCTGAAACGCTTGCAGCATTCGTGTCGGCTGCAGGAATTGCTTCAACTTTAGTTTCAGCGGATTTTGTGGCCGGCACATCTGTTTTAGCATAAGTAAAGATCTCTTCTTTTTTAGCCTCGTCTTTATTTAGGGCGATCAAAGTGTATTGCTGGAGATCATAATTTTCGATTAGCTTGATCAATTTTTCAGGATAGGCAGGATTAGTAGCATAGCCGGCTTTCTTTAAACCTTTGGCCCAGGCTTTATAGTCTTCAGGGTCAAGTGTAAATAAGAAGGCGTAATGCGCACGCGTCTTTAAAAAGTCGGAGTGATCAATGAATGATTCCTCCGCAGAAGAATAACTTCTGAAACATTCTCCCCTGGCGTCATCATCGTGATACACTTTTTCACCTTTCCAGTCAGTCTTGCATTTTATACCAAAGTGATTTTGCGAACGTGTTACCAGATTGCTCTGCCCAGCATTTGATTCAAATATTCCCTGTGCAAGCGTAATAGATGCAGGTACACCTGTACGTTGCATTTCTTTTATTGCGATCGCTTTGTATTTTTCTATGTATTGTAAAACAGCTTCTGAGCGTTGGGCAATTACAAAGAAGCTTGTAAAGCACAACAGGAGTGCGACGATAGTTTTTTTCAGCAGCATTACTTCTTCTTTTTAATTAAGGTCAATCCGTCTCTTACAGTTAGCAACACCTGTTCTGTTCGGTCATCTTTTGCTACATGCTCATTAAAAGCATGAATGGCTTTTGCATTTTTTCCACTGATACTCTCTTCTAAAACCTGTCCGTGAAACAACACGTTGTCAGCAATAATCAATCCATTTTCACTCAGACGTGGCACTACTAACTCGTAGTATTCTATGTAACCTGTTTTATCAGCATCAATGAACACTATGTCCCAGGTGCGGCTAAGATTTGGAATTATGTCCAAAGCATTACCGATGTGCAAAAATACCTGGTGAGCTTTCTCAGAAATCACAAAGTTCGCTTTAGCAGCTTTTGCATCCTCTTCTCTCAACTCAATCGTATGCAGTTCTCCATCCTTTTTTAAGCCATTTGCAAGGCATAATGCACTGTAACCCGTAAAGGTTCCGATCTCCAATATGTATTTAGGTTGTAGGATAGAGCTGATAAAACTTAATAGTTTCCCCTGCACTTTACTGCTGAGCATGTGTGCATGTGTATGAGAAGCAAGTGTTTGCCGGTGGATCTTTTCGAGCAATTCATCCTGTGCTGAAGTGAATTGTTCAGAATATTTTTCTGCTAATACGTTAACTAGCTCCAACAACTTTATTGTTTGAAGGTTTCGAAATTAAAAGCAGCCCAATGAAGGTTAAAAGTCCATTAATGATCAATAGTTCGAGACCGATCTCATATGAGCCGAATATTTGCTTTTGAAATTTATCGAGGAAAAAGCAAACTACTGGTGATGCGATGCAAATGAATGGAACGATCTTATCGTTCACTGATCTTTTCGTGATAATACCAAATGTGAATAGGCCCAATAATGGTCCGTAGGTATAGGCTGCCACTTTTAATATCACACCGATCATGCTTGGATCGTTCACCCATTTGAATACCATAACGAATAAAAGGAATATCGCTGCAAAGACTAAATGTGTTCTCTGCCTGATCTTTTTCTTTTCCGCATCCGTCCAATCTTCTCTTCGCTTCATTCCCAGAATATCTATACAGAAAGATGAAGTGAGCGCCGTGATCGCACCATCAGCGCTGGGAAATAATGCTGAGATCAAAGCAATAATAAATATCACTGAAACGATTGGTGGCATATGGTTCAATGCGACTTCCGGAAATAATTTATCACCTGTTGCTACCACGCCCTGCTGTCCTGCATATAAATGAAGTAATCCACCCAGGAATAAGAATAATAAGATCACCACTAACATTATCAATGAAAGCGTGATCACATTTTTCTGGGAATCTTTCAACGTTCTTACTGAAATGTTTTTCTGCATCATTTCCTGGTCCATACCAGTCATTGTAACCGTAATGAATGCACCTGCGAGTATTTGTTTCAGGAAGAACATCCTGCTATCTACCTCAGTAAAGAAAACTTTGCTATACCCTTTATCCTGCAATTGATTGATGCTCTCGCCAAAACTCATTCCCATCTTATTCAAAATATAAACAGTGCAGATAACAAGGCCAGCCAGCATACAAGACGTTTGCAAGGTATCGGTGTATACAATTGTTTTTACACCGCCTTCATAAGTGTACAACAATATCATTACGAGAATAATCAGCGTTGTCGCCCAAAAGGGAACACCGAAACTTGATAGAATAGTATCCTGTAAAATCTTTACTACGAGGTATAGTCTTGCGGTAGCTCCTAATGTTCTTGAAAGGATAAAAAAAGATGCCCCGGTTTTATATGACTTGAATCCTAACCTTGAACTTAGATAATTATAGATCGAGGTAAGATTGAGTTTATAATATAAGGGAAGCAATACGTATGCAATTGCTAAATATCCGATTAAATAACCCAGGGTAATCTGGAAGTATGCGAATGATTCTTTGCCTACTGCACCAGGAACACTTACAAATGTTACTCCGCTTAATGATGTACCGATCATTCCGAAGGCGACCAGCATCCAATTGCTATTCCTGTTGCCAATAAAGAAAGAATCATTGTTGGAGTTGCGGCTGGTGTACCATGCAACGAATAATAACAATAGGAAGTAGCCAATTACAAACGAGAATAGGAGTGTAGGAGACATGCAATCACAATTAGTTAATAATAAAACGGAAAAGTAGTACAATTTTATGAGCTAATATTGTTGCGTATAAACTAGTGATATGTACAAGAGCGTGGCTGTGTTTTGCGGATCGAGAAGTGGCAATAATGAATTGTATCACCAGCATGCAACAGAATTAGGCGTGCTGATGGCAGAATACAATATTGCATTAGTATACGGAGGTGGAAGTAAGGGATTGATGGGTGCGGTGGCGGATGCAGTGATGCAGCACAATGGAAAAGTGATAGGAGTGATACCTGAAATATTATTAGCGTGGGAAGCACAACATAAAGGAATAACAGAATTGCATGTAGTAGCCGATATGCATGTACGAAAGAAGATGATGTACGAGTTGTGCGATGCCGCCATTATATTACCTGGAGGGAATGGAACGTTAGATGAAATGTTCGAGATGCTTACATGGAACACATTGCAGATACATAATAAAAAAATAATCCTGCTGAATTCAGCAGGATTTTATGATAATCTTTTCAACCACATCGATACGATGGCCAAAGAAGGTTTCTTATATGAAGATTGGAGAGAAAGGATCAAGGTGTATGATGAGCCATCTGCTATTTTTTCTTCGATGGTCGCAGGTAAAATCCAAACCCAGCCTTGATAACGGGTCTTGTTTTATTGTATTGATCCCTGTAAGGAGAATATACATTATCCATCAGATCGATCATCACGGTGAGATACTGATAACTACCGCCGACATTTCTTGATCCATACCCAATTCCGGCGAGTACACTTCCCGCATTGAAAGTTGCCGACTCTTTATTTCCTGTGAATTGGCTGATTGCCGTTTGCCTAATCCAGTTGTGTTCAGGTTGAACAGTAAGATGTAAAAAACGCACAGGCCAGATACGAACGAAGCCACCGGTGCCGTATTGTAATTGTCTGAGTTTATAACCAGTGATGTTGGTTTGATTTTCAGTTTGATAGATGATATTGAATAGAACACCTGCGTCCAGCCACTTAGTAATACTATAACCGATTTCCGGAGTTATACCTAACTGAAGCGTGTTGCTTCCAAAT
This sequence comes from Bacteroidota bacterium, assembly GCA_023429825.1. GTDB lineage: Bacteria > Bacteroidota > Bacteroidia > Chitinophagales > Chitinophagaceae > JAEZDC01. The sequence goes on from JAEZDC010000064.1 coordinate 8,550, forward strand.
CCTAGATTCACACCACCTCCAATAAAAATGTTGTCTTTACGAAACTTTCCTTTCTGCGGGTCTTCTTCGTTTTCATCCTGTGCGATCACCGGTGATACCAACACTGAAAATGCAAGCATGCTTAATAACTTCTTCATGATCTTAATTTAGCTTATGGTGCAAACTTAATTTCCTGGTTCAATCAAAAATCTTACCTGCATTTAAAATATTGTTAGGATCAAATGCTTTTTTGATCTCTCTCATCAATCTTAAATTGGCATCCTTAAACACAATATCCATATAGCTTTTCTGGATCAGTCCAATGCCGTGCTCACCACTGATCGTTCCGCCAAGTTGATGCGTTAATTCAAATAAACTCCTGATACCCTGCTGCACTTCGGCATCATCCATACTATTAGCTGTGCCTTCTTTTTTTATTCTTATATGCAGGTTACCATCACCGGCATGGCCGTAGCAAACCGCTTTGAAGTTATATTGCTTACCTAACTCTTTTACGCCTCTTACCAAGGCAGGTAGCTCAGCTCTTGGAACAACTGTATCTTCTTCTATGGTGTAGCCTGCCATCTTCACTGCTTCCGCTACACGTCTTCTTAATTTCCATAGCTCCGCTTTTTGTTGTGCATTATCAGCAAAGAAGATCTCGCCAGCTTCGTACTGCATCAATAGTTCACTTATCTGTTCCATTTCGTGCATTAACACATCCAGGTTGTTTCCATCTACTTCAATAAGAAGGTGAGCTGCCACATCATCATTCACAGGTACCGCATAACTATCTACCATTTCAGAAACAATCTTTAATGCATCTATCTCCACTAGTTCTAACCCGCTAGGAGTATAGCCTGCCCTGAAAATAGCACTAACAGCCTCACTTGCTTTATCCAGCGAAGCAAAAGGCACGAGCATGAGCAGATCATATTGAGGAAAAGGGATGAGCTTCAGAACTATTTTAGTTACGATTCCTAACGTTCCTTCACTACCTACCATTAGCTGTGTAAGATTATAGCCTGTAGAGTTCTTCAGCACGTTTGCACCAGTCCAGATAACTTCCCCAGTGGGCAGTACTACTTCGAGGTTGAGTACATAATCCTTTACCACACCATATTTAACAGCTTTAGGTCCGCCGCTATTCTCCGCAATGTTTCCGCCAATAAAACAAGAACCGCGGCTACTCGGATCAGGTGGATAGAACAAGCCCTTTTCTTTTACTGCATTCTGTAACACCTCCGTAATCACCCCGGGTTCTGTGGTTACCTGCAGATTTCTTTCGTCGATATCTATAATAGTGTTCAGTCTTTCTGTACTTAATAAAACGCCTCCCAAATGCGGTAATGCGCCACCACTAAGGCCCGTGCCGGCCCCTCTTGGTGTAACAGGTATCTTATGCTCGTTGCATAATTTCATTATGGCCGCGATCTCCTCAGTGGTACGTGGTTTTACCACTACTTCGGGAAGAAAGAGGAGCAGTTCCGTTTCATCATGACCATAATGTTTCAAATTATCTTCATCGGCAAAAACATATTCATCGCCAACAATGTTCTTTAGCTGTTGCAGCTGCACCGTATTAATTGTTGTCTTTTCTATTAATTCCATCAAGGGGGAAAGATTTGCGGTAAAAATAAGGAAGGAAAGCCTTAGCGCTGCAACCCTGAATCAATACCCGGAATATCTCCGTAATATCTCCTTTATATCTCCGGATTATTCATAAAGCAACCCGGGAGCTACCCTGAAGTTACTAGGGTGCAGGTAGGGAGTAACCCTGCTGTTAGGTGCTGATCATCATCAATGCATATCCTCTAAAGTCCTATGCTAATTGAAGGCGGACAATTGTTAAAAAAAATAAAATATGTGCCTTGCTGTAACTTTCTACGAACTCAATCGTATATTTGTTACGAAGTAGTTCGTAAATGATTGTTCATCTGATAAAATTTAAAAACCAATGAAAAATGTATTCAGCCACAGTAAGCCGGTTTTTCTTGCCGCTCTTCTTATCGTTTTTATTAGTGCAACAGCCTGGCAAGTGGGTAGCAAAACCAAAGTGCAGCCCAAAAGCACAACAGGAGATACGACCAAACCTGGGAAGTCTCCTTCTGCTGAAGATGAATTTAGAATGAAGGACCTGGATAAGGCAATGAAAGAATTGGACGAAGCGATGAAGAAGTTGAATGTAGAAATGAAGAACCTCGATTTCTCAAAGATGGAAAAGGAAATAAAGGAAGCGATGAGCAAAGTGGATATGAAGAAGATCAGTGAGGAGATCAAAGCTTCTATGGATAAAGTAGATTGGAATAAGATAAAATCTGAGGTGGATGAAGCCATGCGAAATGCTGAGAAGCAAATGAAGGAAGTTGATTTTAAAAAGATAGAAAACGAGATGGCTGAGTTACAGGAAAAACTCAAGAAAGAACAATTGAATATTAAGATAGACGGTGAGAAGATCCGTAAGGAAGTAGAAGAGTCAATGAAGAAGGCTAAGGTGGATATTGAGAAGGCAAAGGTAGAGTTGAAGAACCTGAAAGAATTTACAGATGAATTAGAAAGGGACGGTCTTATCGATAAGAAGAAAGGTTACCGGATACAGGTAAAAGACGGAGAGCTATATATCAATGGTAAACAACAGCCCACTCAAACAAGAGACAAATACAAAAAATATTTCAGGAAGGATAACTTCACCATCAATAATGATGGAGATGATATCATCACTATTTAATTGAACCATGGTTAAATACTTCCTGGAAAAACAAAAGTCCTGCAGCTGGTTGCAGGACTTTTTCTCTATTTTAATATTTTGCTTATAAAAATTTAGGCGTAGTGCACTTTAATTCCTTACCTGTATCAAACAAACCCTGCTTTACTAATGATATCTCATAAGCGCCACGGGTTGCATTATATGTTTTCAAACCTGACATGGTTGCATCGTAATTGAAAGTGAGTTTGTAATCTTTTAATTGAAATCCTATAACCGGTGCGATCGCATCTCCTAATCTATAATACATACCGCCGATCAGCTGTGTAGTACCATCGCCACTCAGATTATAATTGGCATTGGCACCGATCACTAATTCAGATGCTCCAGCCATCAGGCTATAATACATATTTGGACTAACGATCCACTGTTCATTCAATTTAAACACACCATTTAAAAAACCTGTGTATCGTGTAGGCACCCTTGTGTCGGTAGCACTGTCTGAAAAGAAACTTTCACTAGGCCTGTTCAAATGAGCCATGCTGATGCCGGCATTGAAGTATGCATTATCTGAAGCAAACAAGGCATAATTCAATCCTGCCTGCAGATCAAAATAACCTACCTGGTTGGTGATAAAAGATTCGTTAGGTGGTGCAGTTATATCAAAGAATTTACCATTCCATTGGTTATCGAAAGTGAGCTTTGTGAAGTCGATACTTTTCTGAACATACCCAATGTTGAAACCGGCACTCAGCAAACTGTTGTAACCTAACATCTGGTGCCAGGCCACTGAACCAAATGCTCTTGTTGTACTTAAGTTTCCTGTACCCGCCTTATCTTTTAATAATGCACCACCTATGCCCATCCAGCCATTTTCAAAACGATTGTTGAAGAGTTGTATATCACCCCAAACACTCATAGTTTTATAAGGCACCGAGGTAGAAGCCCATTGTGTGCGGTAGTTACCGCCAATACGAAAATCATAATCCGGTACAAAACCGGTATTGGCAGGATTTACCAGCAATGGTGAATTGAAATATTGCGTAAAGTGCAGGTCCTGTGCATTGGTTTGTACAAACCAGAACATGGATAGTGTCAGCGTTAGGAGTTTGAATTTTTCTTTCATCTTCTTGATCATCTTAAAAGGGTTATATCGCCAGTCCTGGTTAGTTTCACTCCATCACTGAATTCGAGATCGAGTGTAAAGTGATAAACGTCTTGAGCTTGCAGTTTGCCTTTAAAAGTACCGTCCCATCCTTCATTCCTGTTGGTGGTGCTGAACACCAGTTGTCCCCAACGGTTATATATCTTCCAACTCATTTTTGCAATGCCAAATCCTCTTACAAAAACCTTATCGTTAATGCCATCATTATTAGGAGTGAATGCATTCGGAACATCCATTGCGGGAACCACTATTGCCTGTATCGGTTGACAGATCGTATCGGTGCAGCCAAACTGGTTGTATACGATGAGGCAGGTATTGAATGTTCCCGTTGCATTGTAGGCATGACGTACAGTTGTATCCTGTCGTACAGTAAATAAGCTATCGCCATCTCCAAACTTCCACAGGTAAGAAGTACCTCCTACAGAATTATTGGTAAACACCACATCAGTATTTTCCTTGGGCGGGTTAGGTGAATAAGTATAACCTGCAACAGGGATCGCACTGACAGTAACGGTAAAGAATGCGCTGTCTACTATGTTACATGTGGCAGGGTCTGTTGCGGTAAGTTTCACTATATACACGCCAGGGGTGGTGTAGGTATATATTGGATTATCTGCGGTGGATGTATTGCCATCACCAAATTCCCAGAGGAAAGATTCACCGCCAACAGATGTGTTGGTAAATTCAGCTGTATGCGGAACACAACCTGATGCAGGCGTAGTGAATCGTGCATCTACCAGGTCTGATATTCGTAAGGTATCAATCAACTGATCAGGGTAGTTACAATAGTTTGTATCGATCAATTCCAATCGCACTACATAGGTGCCAAACGCAGGATACGTATGCGTTACGCTGCCCATTCCTGCTATCTGTGTTGTACCATCTCCAAAATGCCAACGGAAGGTTTGATTATCGAAAGGCTTACCTGGTGCTGCCGGTGGAGTAGAGGTGTTGGTGAATTGGTAAGTAAGGTTTTCACAAGGTGGTAATTTTTGTTTGGTGAAGCTGAGCCTGGCCTCATCAATTCTTACCTGTACACTTGTATAGGCAGTATCAGTGATATTGCATGATGCAGAATCAATAGCCACCAATCTTATAGTATATGTACCGATGGCATTGTAAGTATGAGATACTGTAGGAGTGGTGGTGGTTACTTCAGCACTGCCATCACCAAAGTTCCAGATGTATTGCTGACCCAGTGCCAGCGTATCAGTGAAGTCAACGGTAAATGGTACACAACCTTTGGTTCTTGGAACACCTTCAACGGACGAGCGAACACCCGTGGTAACACCGGCTAATTCGAAAGCGATCTTTACTGCGGCGAGATTGCAGGTAGCGCTATTTGGTTTTGTTGGTGCCCATGCCCCTGGTGTAGTGGGAAAAGGATTAGGACCACCATTACAGAAACCACATTGGGCCTGGTATATGACTCCGTTTCTATCAAAGCGACTTGTTCCGCCATCAACGTGATCTCCGAGTTCTCCTTGTAATGCCCCGAAGAAACTACCATATAACTGGCTGGTAGCGTCTCGTGCGAGAACAAAATAATAAAAGTCGGAACCATCCGTGTTTGATTGAACGGCGTTTGAGGTAACGGTTAAGCCTTGCGTACTTTGCCCATTGATATAGCCCTGACTTGAGTTGATCGATCCACCCCAACCGGATACGTAAACATTTTCGCACCTGTCTACAAGAAATGCCACCGGGGATATATCCGGAATGCCACTTGCTACACCTTTCCCGAAAACAGTTGAATAGACAAACGCAGAAAGATCTTGCTGCAACTTGCCGATGAACTGTTTTCCATTAGTTTGACTGAAAGGAGCGTTTATTATAGGCCATGCTGCAGTTCCCTGGGAAGTGCCCATTACATAGGGAAAGCCATATTTGTCGAATTGGATACCATAAATAATATCGATATTAGAGGTTCCTAAGTAAGTTGTTTTAACCAGGGATGTTCCATTATTATTAATGATAGAAATATAACCATCTGCACCACCGCCGTTATAAGAAGCCGCTATCACGGGTCCGTTGGTCGTGCCTAGTAAGTTGGTACTTGTAGTTCCACCTGCGATGTACACATTACTATTGAGGGGATGAAAAGCCAATACAAATGCAGCATCGTCTCCATTACCACCAATATAAGAAGAGGTGATAACTGTACTAAGGTCAGAAGAGGTCTTGATAAATACCCCGTCCTGCCTTCCACCTCCTGGTGTTGTTTGGAAAGCATTACCAGTTGTTGGAAAATTAAATGGTGCGGTAGGGTTACCATTATTATCCAGTGGAGGCTGTGTACTCGATGCCAGGTAGATATTGCCAGCACCATCTACAATAACTTCACTTCTAGAATCATCGCCATAGTTGCGCCGAAGTGAAACACTGCCTGAAGGATCATATGGTTCATTTGTATATTTCGCCTGAATATTTACACCGTCGTTTCCGCTGCCACCAAATTTCCGAGAGCCAATTATCCCATTTCCTGCAGCATTCAGTTTTGTTATACAAATATCATAGGTACCTCCGCCAGGTCCATATAAAGGCAGATTTGTAGGGTAATTAGCCGAACTGCTTCTGCCTGCAATTACCAGCTGACCTTGATTATCTACGACTAAACTGTGTGGCTGCTCATTACCGCTGCCACCGATGTAAGTAGCGTAGATTCTGTTTGTACCATCAGGAGAAAACTTAATAATACCTATATCATATCCTTGTATCTCGCCTTCAGATACCCCGCCGCCGAAAGTAGTTTGAAAAGTGCCGGTGTTAGTAGGAAAGCCGGAATTAAAAACAATTCCACCACCATAAAAATTTCCTGCTGCGTCGTAAGTTGCAGTATAACCCCAGTTATCCGCAGTACTTCCTGTGAACGTTGAGAAAACGAGAGTTGGGTCGATCACGAGTGTTTTTGTTTTATCGTAATTACCCAGCCTGAATTTTACAACGTTGCCATTTACCTCATATTTATTGCTGATCTCTTTTTTACCTACACTTCCTGCCTGGAAACTATAAGGCTTTAATTCTTTCACTTCATGCACTGAAGTTTTGATCACAAGATTATCGTTCTTTACCTGGAGGCCTTCTGTTCCTTTAAACTCCAATGCAATCTTTTCCGGATTAGCGCCGGGGTGAACAATAATATCATATTTCAGTTGACCATTATCGGTATAATATCTTACATCAATACCCGGATACACATTTTTATAAGTCACGGCCTGATATACCTTACAATTGCTTGCCCACTTAGAAGGGTCGTCACCTATAAAATAGTTATTGTAAGTATTGAGTGGTTTTTCGGGGATGATCTGCGCATTGGCAGCGCCACCCATAAACTTCATTTCATAAGCATGGGAGCGGAGTATTACTTTATCCGGTTGAGGCGCGGCAAGCTTAGCATTGTTTTGTGCTGAATCTTTTTTGTGAGTATGACCATGATACAGGTCTGAAATAGCTTCGAGATCCTTAGGATTGTTAAGAAGTATTTTATACCCCTGCGGTTGAAGAAAAAAAGCACCGTTGGCTAGACTTCCTTTAAATTTTACCTGTGCATCCCACTGGCCTTTATTCTCTACAAGCTCGAGGCTCGAGTAATTCTGTGACGAAGCATTCAGGGTAGCGAATATCATCAACAGCACACAGCATATCCTTTCTATCGTTCTCAATCTATTTTTTTTAAAGTTATAATATTAAACCTGAAGAATAGCAGTGATTTACGTCACGATATTTTACTCCACACCGTTTTACCTTTCTGTGACGTGAGATATTGTTTAAGGGGCAAATTCTCTGCCGAATTGAGGTCATTATCTTTTTCGAGTATTTCCTCAGCTTTTTGTTTTGCTACTTCTAATATAGTTCGGTCATTTACAATAGAAGCAAGCTTAAAGTTCAGCACCCCGCTTTGCCGTGTACCTTCAATATCGCCCGGCCCTCTCAACTCCAGGTCTTTTTCTGCTATTTTGAACCCGTCGTTGGTAGCGCACATTATATTGATACGTTCTTTTGCATCTTCGCTGACCCGGCTGCCGGTTAAAAGAATGCAAAAGCTTTGTTCGCTTCCTCTTCCTACTCTTCCACGGAGCTGGTGGAGCTGAGACAAACCAAACTTTTCAGCGCTTTCGATCACCATCACGCTTGCATTCGGCACATTTACACCTACTTCAATAACTGTAGTACTCACCATAATCTGCGTGTCGCCTTTCGCAAAGCGCTGCATGTTCGCATCCTTTTGTTCAGCAGGCTGTTTGCCATGCACCATGCTGATGAAGAACTTTGGTTCAGGAAAGAAACTCTTTACCTGTTCGTAACCCTGCATCAGATCTTCGTAACTCAGCTTTTCACTTTCTTCAATAAGCGGATAAATGAAATACGCCTGCCTCCCTTTATCGATCTCTGTTCTTACAAAATCCATGACTTTAGCTCTTGCAGTTTCAAAGCGATGAATGGTTTGAACAGGTTGACGGCCCGGTGGCAGTTCATCCATCACACTGTAATCCAGGTCACCATAAGCGGTCATAGCCAGTGTTCTCGGAATCGGAGTGGCTGTCATTACCAATACATGGGGAGGAATAGAGGCTTTCTCCCACAGTTTAGCCCTTTGCGCCACACCAAAGCGGTGTTGTTCATCGATAATTGCAAAACCAAGATTGTTGAATTGAACAACATCTTCTAACACTGCATGCGTGCCGATGATGATGTGAATACTGCCTTCTTTCAGGTCGTGTAGAATTTTTTTGCGATGGGCGGATTTTGTTGAACCTGTAAGTAAAGCAATTTTCACCGGCATATCACCTAACAAGCTGTTAATACCGGTGAAGTGTTGTTGTGCGAGGATCTCTGTGGGTGCCATCATCACGCTCTGGTAGCCATTATCTGCAGCGAGTAACATACAAAGCAGTGCAACGATCGTTTTCCCCGAGCCAACATCACCCTGCAGCAAACGATTCATCTGGTGACCCTTGGCTGTATCGGTCCTAATTTCTTTTAAAACTCTTTTTTGTGCACCCGTGAGTTGGAAGGGAAGATAGTTGTTGTAGAAAAGATTGAATTGCTCACCTACTTTTTCAAATACTACACCTTTGCTGCTCTTGTGGCGTTGGATCTTGGTGAGATTGAGACGTACCTGGGCAATGAACAGTTCTTCAAACTTCAATCGCCTGATGGCTTGTTCATATTCCTGCTGTGATTTTGGGAAATGAATATTGATGAATGCATCAAAGCGATCCATCAGCCTGAGCTCTTCTGATAAATATGCAGGCAGGTTTTCAGGTATATCTCTTTTGGTAAGCTGTGAGGTGAGTTGGAAAGTAAGTTTCCCAATTTGTCTTCCGCTGAGTGATTTCGCTTTTAATTTTTCCGTGGTAGGATAGATAGGTTCGAGAAATATTTTTCCTTCTGCTTTTTCAGGCGTGAAGACTTCCATTTCAGGATGCACCATTTGCGGACGACCATTAAAGAAACCTGTTTTCCCAAACACCAGGTAATCTCTTCCTTCTACTAAACTTTTTTCTATCCAGTTAATTCCCTGGAACCACGTTAACTCGATCACACCGGAGGAATCTCTTAAATGAGCTATCAATCGTTTTCCTCTTCCTGCACCAATTGTTTCGTAATCTGTGAGTGTTCCCGCAACCTGTATATAATCTGTTTGCGGAGTGATTTCTTTGATCTTGTTGATCTTCGTTTTATCTACATGGCGATAAGGAAAATGTTCCAGCAGGTCCTGGAATGTGTGAATGTTTAATTCTTTACGTAGCATATCGCCGCGTAAAGGGCCCACGCTTTTGAGGTATTCGATAGGGGAGTCTAATATGGAATTATGAGGTTGAATGATAGTTCCTTTTGAACAAATATAAGTTTCCACTCCTGCTATAGCACTCAAGACTATGTAACATTTCTGTTTGTAACATTTTTGTTTGTAACATTTTTGTTACTAAATGCTTTAATGGAAATTCCTTTTAATTATGGGAAACTGGCAGAAGGCTTTTATTATACCAATAGGGACAAAGAAGCTGCATGGCTGGAACAGCAGCTTAAGGCCGGAATCAACACTATGCTGATTTCCCCGAGAAGATGGGGTAAATCATCTTTAGTACAGCACGTGGCTATTAAAATGAAACGGAAGCACAAGAACCTGGTCTTCTGCTTTATTGATCTCTTTAACACAAGAAGTTTAGAAGAATTCGTGGAAATATACTCTGCTTCATTATTAAAAGCTACCTCTGGTACCTTTGAAGAAGTAGTTTCATCTGTAAAATCCGTCTTTAAACATATCATTCCTGCAATTAATCTAAGCCCTGACCCTGCTACTGATGTATCTATCAGCTTTGATTGGAAGACCGTAAAAAAAATATAAGTGAAGTATTAGACCTTGCGGAAAGATTAGCTCAACAGAAAAAGGTGCAATTGATCGTGTGTATCGATGAGTTCCAGAATATCAGTAATCTGGAAGATCCTGTTGCATTTCAGAAGAAATTGAGGGCACATTGGCAAAAGCACCAGAACGTAACTTATTTATTGTACGGCAGCCGCCAACACCTGATGATGGAATTCTTTACAAAGCCAAGTATGCCGTTCTATAAGTTTGGGGAGGTGTTTTTCCTGGAAAAAATCGCAGAGAAGCATAGGATAGCTTTTATAACGAAGCGATTTAAAGACACAGGAAAACAAATTGCAGATAATGAAGCTGCAGAGATAGCAAAAGTGATGAAGAACCATCCGTACTTTGTTCAACAATTGTCTCAAAGTGTTTGGCTAAAGACCGCAAAAAAAGCCACTGCAGGTAATATTGATGAGGCGATTGAAGATCTGTTAGATCAATACACCATTCTTTATCAGAAAGAAGCAGATCAGTTGACTAATTATCAATTGAATTTTTTAAAGGCATTAGCGGATAAAGTGACGTCATTTACCAGGCAAATTGTGTTGCAGGAATATAACCTTGGCACCTCAGCGAATGTGAAAAGAATAAAAGAAGCGCTTCAAAATAAAGAGATCATTGATGTGTTTGGAAAAGATGTACAATTTAACGACCGGATGTTTGAGTTATGGCTGACGAAAAGATATTTTAGAAAGCGATAATCTTAACGGGCTTACTTGTGATCAGAACGCTGAAGTGTGCGACGCAAGAGGCGATGCCATGAAACCTGCTGCTGGTAACATAAAATTATTCTGCTATCGCCTATCGTCTAATGCCTGATGACTATTTATCTTCGCCGCCTATGGCAAAAGAGATCGTTGTAAGTGGAATTCGTCCTACCGGGTTTTTACATCTTGGAAATTATTTTGGTGCCATGCGTAATTATGTGCGCATGCAGGAGGATTATAATTGCTATTTCTTCGTGGCTAACTGGCATGCTTTGACTACGCATCCCGATACAAAAGAACTGAAGCAAAGTGTGTACAGGGTAATTGCAGAGAATGTGGCTTGCGGGTTAGATCCTGAGAAAGTTGCATTGTATGTACAGAGCGATGTTCCGGAAATCGCAGAGTTGTACCTATACTTAAATACACTTGCTTATAAAGGGGAATTAGAGAAGACCACTACGTTCAAGGATAAGGTTCGCCAGCAGCCTGAGAATGTGAATGCAGGGTTGCTTACTTATCCTGTTTTGATGGCCGCAGATATTTTGATACAGAGAGCGGTAAAAGTTCCTGTAGGAAAAGACCAGGAACAACATCTGGAAATGGCGAGAAATTTTGCTGAAAGATTCAATCATCGGTATGGTGATGTACTTCCTTCGCCACAGCCTTTCAACTTCGGAGGGGAGCTTGTGAAAATATTGAGCCTCGATGGGAATGGCAAGATGAGTAAGAGTGAAAACCAGATGGCAACTATTTATTTAGCTGACGATGATGAAAGCCTGCGTAAGAAAATAATGAAAGCTAAAACCGATAGTGGCCCGACAGCTCCTAATACTCCCAAGCCGGATTATATAGATAATCTTTTTACTTTAATGAGTATTGTGAGTGATGTAGAGGTAAGACAAAAGTTTTCTGATGATTACAATAACTGCGTGATACGATATGGCGATATGAAGAAGCAGCTTGCTGAAGATATGGTGAAATTTATTCAACCTATACGAGAGCGGGCGGCGGATATTCAAAATGATAAACAACTTTTAGATAAGATCATCAGGCAGGGAGCAGAAAAAGCCAGGGCCGGCGCTGATGCCACATTACAAGCGGTGAGGAAGGCGGTTGGAATGAATTATTAATTCCTTACAGGCGATTTTATTTTGAATGATACAGGGGATACTTTATGTTTGATTCCCTTATTGAACTACTTGAACTCCTCTCATGGCTAAGTCTAAAAAACCAAAACACGTTGCGATCGCCGGAAATATCGGTTCCGGAAAAACTACTTTAACCGAGATGCTGAGTAAGCATTATAAGTGGATCCCGCAGTTTGAAGATGTAGATCATAATCCTTACCTCATGGATTTTTATGAGGATATGCCGAGATGGAGCTTTAACCTGCAGATATACTTTCTGAACAGTCGTTTGAACCAGTTGCTAGAGATACAACGTGGAACAGAAACGGTGATACAGGACAGAACGATCTATGAGGATGCTAACATCTTTGCGCCGAATCTTCATGATATGGGACTGATGAGCAAAAGAGATTTTGAGAATTACTATGGTTTTTTCCAAACGTTAAAGTCGATGGTACAGCCTCCTGATCTTTTGATATTCTTAAAATCATCTGTTCCGAACCTGGTTGGGCAGATTCAAAAAAGAGGAAGAGAGTATGAGGAGAATATTCGTTTGGATTATCTTAAGAAACTAAATGAGCTTTATAATAAGTGGATCGATTCTTATAAAGAGGGTCAATTATTGATCATTGACGTTGATAAGAACAAGTTTGGTGAAAAGGAAGAAGATTTTGGTGAAATTGTTACAAAAGTTGACGGGATGCTGTTCGGTTTGTTCTGATCATTTACCGGAATACATTAAATTGAATCTCCTAAATGGAGATTTTTTTATGCGTTATCTATTTGTCTTATTAATCTGTACGATTGCTTATGCTAATTTAAATGCCCAATCAAAAGTTATATACTTTAATGGAGATACAACCCGACCTGTGAGTAAGACGGCAACGCCTGATGTTAAAGAGTGGCAGCAGCATATACTTGGCGGAACGCAGTTAGATTCTACTTTCTCCGCTAAAATACCTGATGGAACATATGAAGCGCTGATATCTTTCGTTGTAAACAAACATGGATTTATCAGTAAGGTGAAGATCATAAAAGATCCGGGTTATGGCCTGGGAAAGATCGCTGCAAAAATTATTGAATCTTACAAAGGAAAATGGCAGCCTGCAACGGAAGGCGGTAAATCTATCTCCGCAGGATATAAGCAGCCGATAATATTTGTTATTGATACTGAAAAATAAAAATCCCGCCACGAAGGCGGGATCTCTCATTTGGTCATAGCAATCAAAGAGACCTTGTTCCGGTTTGCACCGGGAACTCGTTCTAAGAAGCCTTAGGTGCAGCAGCTAAAATCTCTTCACTTACACCGCTGGCATATTTCTCAAAGTTTTTAATGAATTGTTTTGCAAGATCATTTGCTTTAGCATCGTATGCTGCTTTATCATCCCAGGTATTTCGTGGATTAAGAATTTCATCCGGAACATTCGGGCAAGATTTAGGCATCATCATTCCGAATACCGGGTGTGTTTCAAATTCTACGTTGTCAAGATCTCCATTCAATGCAGCAGTGATCATCGCCCTGGTATAGCTTAACTTCATTCTATGGCCTACGCCGTAGGGGCCGCCACTCCATCCCGTGTTGACCATCCACACGTTTACATTGTGCTCAGTCATTTTCTTCCCTAACATATCCGCATAAAAACCCGGATGCAGTGGTAAGAACGGTGCACCAAAACAAGCACTGAATGTAAGTTTAGGTTCAGTTACACCTGCTTCTGTACCCGCAACTTTTGCAGTATACCCGCTGATGAACTGGTACATCGCCTGGCCTTTGGTGAGTTTGCTGATAGGAGGGAATACTCCTGATGCATCACACGTTAGGAAGAAAATACTTTTTGGTAAGCCACCGATGCTTGGCTCTTGTGCGTTACTGATAAAATTCAACGGGTAACTTACTCTTGTATTTTCAGTGATCTTCGCTGAGGTGAAATCAATTTTGTTGGTTCCTTCTTCAAAAGTGATGTTCTCTACTAATGCACCTGGTTTGATCGCTCTGAAAATCTCTGGCTCTTTCTCTTCGCTCAGGTCAATCACTTTTGCATAGCATCCGCCTTCAAAATTGAAAACTGAATTACCGGTCCAGCCATGCTCATCATCACCAATCAATTTCCTGTTCGGATCTGCGCTCAATGTTGTTTTACCGGTACCGCTTAATCCGAAAAAGATCGCAACATCGCCTTGTTTACCCATGTTAGCGCTGCAGTGCATGCTCAACACATTCTTCTCATAAGGCAATACATAGTTGAGGATGGTAAAGATCCCTTTCTTCATTTCCCCTGTGTAACCTGTACCACCAATAAGAATGGTTTTGTGTGTAAATGATACTACAGCAAAATTGTGTTGCCGTGTTCCATCTACCTTAGGATCCGCTTTAAAACCAGGCGCCTGTATGATATGCCAGTCAGGCTGAAATTTCTCCAGTTCGGTTTCGGTAGGACGAAGAAACATGTTGTAAGCAAATAAATTACTCCAGGGATTTTCATTCACAACACGAATATTCAATCTGAAGTTATCATCTGCACAGGCGTAAGCATCGCGAACCCAAATTTCTTCTTTGCTATTCAGGTAATCAGTGAGATTTTTCTTTAGTTGAAAAAAATATTTCTCATCTATGGGTATGTTGAAATTATTCCAGTGAACTGAGTTCTCAGTAGTAGCGTCTTTTACAGTGAATTTATCCTGTGGACTTCTTCCTGTAAATTCCCCTGTTCTGATACACAATGCCCCTGTGTCGTTTAATTCTCCTTGTCCACGATTAACGGTTTGTTCAACAAGAACTTCAGGGTTCAACTGATAATGTACTTCCGGATTTTCTAAGCCTAATTCTTTAAGTTTTGTCATTGAAATCGATGTGGTTGTTATCATACGAACAATCGTTAGTTTAGGCAAAAATAAGTCCAATGACTATTTAACAGCAGTATATGTGTAATAATTACATATTCTATTTTTTTGCCTATGCTTGTTCACAATTTGGGCTTCTTTTTAAAGAAGTCCGGCGAAGCGTAGCTTCTGTTTCCGTAAGTACTTTCCTGAATATCATTTCTTGCAGCATCTTCGGTATCCGGAGAGGTCATCCTGCCTTGTTGTTTATCAATTGATTGTTTAGAGGAATTTTCTTCTGAGATACTTTTAGTCGTATCATTCGGATGGTGCTGTTTCATACTTTCACATTTGAATCAATAAGTACCAACTCTGTGCCTCCGCAGTTTTTTATTCAAGAAACAATCGAAGTGATTGTTAAGAAATTTTATTGAAGAAAGTTAATCGGGGACTTGCTGCATGAGCAAAAACCAGCAATGCTTCTGGCAGCGTTTTTGATTTTTTTCATCTTAATAGTTAATATAAAATTCTTCTATATGCAAAAAGTATTGATCGGTGTTCTTTCAGGACTGGCAGCAGGCGTTGCATTAGGCTTACTCCTTGCCCCGGCAAGTGGCAGCGAAACAAGAGAGAATCTTGTGAATGGAACAAGAAATGGATGGAAAAGAATCTGGCGTAAAAGGAACTACAACGAAGATCCATGGGCTGAATATAACGAACGTAAAGCAGCCGCAACAACTGCATCATAAGCAATAATTTTCAACGATCGCCACAGGTAACAGCCTGTGGCTTTTTCATTTAGATAGATTAGTCTGGCAAGAAATTAGTAACATTTACCAAAACCATATGATGACATCTGCATATAAAATAATTTTTACCGGATTTACTGCGCTTGTTGCCGGTGTAGCCATTGGCGCTATACTCGCTCCAAAATGTAATGATGATGCCCGTGACAGAATCAAGGAAACAGCTGAGAATATCAGGAAACGAATAATGGGTTTTGCAACAAGAAGCGGATATAGCGTAGAAGATGTTGTGAGAATGCTGCAGGATGATGTACATGGACTTAATCCGGATCTGAAGAATCGCATGCTGCAAATGATTGAATTCTCTCAAAAGAAATTGTATTAAGATGAACAGTGCAAAGAATTGTACAAGCCAGATCATGTTAGCCTCAGTGGCAGGTGTACTGTGCGGGATGGTGCTGGGATTTCTCTTTGCTCCACAAAAGGGTAGAGAAACCAGGAACAAACTATTCGCCTCTGCCAATAAACTATCTAAACTTAAACGACAAACGGAATTTCCTGACAGCGAGATGGAGATGGATGCCATCAATGGCGATCTGTTCAGCAGGCAGGGTACTGTTAAGTAACTAATATCCACTGCAAAGTGGATTTTTTTGACAACTTTCTATAATGTGTTTCTTTTACACATTATTTGCCTATTTTGCAGGTTCTAAATTGCTTGCATTGGCTACAAAGAAACTTTCTCAAGAAAAAGTGGCGGAATTAGGCATTTCCCCTAAACCAAATGGCAAAACCGTTAAGACTGCGAAACCCTTAAATGACGAAACTCATCAGAACGGTGATGTAAATGGTTCTGTCAAAAAGATTGAAAAAAAATCTACTGCAAATAAAATTGAAAAGAAGCCGTACGCAGATAAAACTGTAAAGAAGGCGATATCCCCGAAAAAAGCTGCAGTAAAACGAATACCTAAAAAACCAGCGATAGTGCCCGCTACTATGATCGGCGTAGAATTCAGGGTGAGATTTCATACCACTCCCGGTCAGCAGCTATTCATTTCAGGCAATCATGAAATCTTAGGGAATGATGATGAGTTGAAGGCTTTGCCAATGCAGTATCTGGATAAGGATCACTGGTCTGTAACCGTCGATATCCCTCAAACCGACTCTTTCAATTACCACTACATCTTAAAGAATGAAGATGGCAGTTTAAGTTATGATTGGGGAAATGATAAAGAATTCTGTGCAACTGGTTTTAATTCTAAAAAAGCCCTTGTAATTGATTCATGGAATCATGCCGGTTATTTTGAAAACGTCTTTTATACCGAACCTTTCAAAAATGTATTGCTTGATAGGATCAGTTTTTCCAATAAAAAAGCACTTTCAAAGAACTTTACCCACCAGTTCAAAGTAAAAGCTCCGTTATTAAAATATGGACAGGCCATTTGTTTAATTGGAAGCAGTGCTTTACTGGGAAATTGGAATACTTCTAAACCACTTTTATTAAATAAAGATCCTCAAAATGATTACTGGAGTATACAACTGGATCTTTCCAAAGAATTATTTCCTATCCAGTACAAGTATGGAGTGTTCAATACACTCAGCAACTCGTTTAATCAATACGAAGATGGAAATAACCGGGTGCTGTATAGATTTTCTCAGGCCCTACAGCAAGTGAGTTTGAATGATGGGTTTGTAAAGCTTCCTGCCAATACATGGAAAGGCACAGGTGTAGCAATTCCCGTTTTTAGCCTGCGATCCAAAAGAAGTTTCGGGGTAGGTGAGTTTACTGATCTTACGCTGTTAGTTGATTGGGCCAGGCAAGTGGGTATGAAGATGGTGCAGATATTACCGGTGAACGATACCTCAGCTACACATACCTGGAAAGATTCTTATCCGTATGCCGCCATCTCTGCTTTTGCTTTACATCCGATTTATCTAAACCTAGAGGCAACTACGGATGCAAAGAACAAAAAGCTGCTAAAAAAATATCTGCAGCAGGGCAAGGAACTGAACCAATTGAGCGAGATCGATTATTGCGATGTCATAAAAGCCAAGTGGAAATTCATAAGAGAAATATTTCCGTTACAATCTAAAGCAACTTTCGAATCAGACAGCTTTAGCGAGTTTTTTAAAACCAATAAGTACTGGCTGGAATCTTATGCTGTATTCTGTTATCTTAAGGATGAATACGGTACATCCGATTTTAACCAGTGGCCTTCCTATTCAAAATATAACACCGAAGAAATTAGTGAATTGCTGAAAGAAGATTCCGCTGCGTATGGTAAGATCAGCATTCATTTTTTTGTACAATATCATTTGCATTTACAGTTAAAAGCAGCAACACAATATGCCCACGACAATGGTATCATCGTAAAGGGTGATATTCCTATCGGGATATACAGGTACGGCGCTGATGCATGGCAACACCCGGAATTATATCATATAGAGGTGCAGGCCGGTGCACCACCTGATGATTTTGCTGTAAAGGGACAGAACTGGGGATTCCCAACATACAACTGGGAAAGAATGAAAGAAGATGGTTTTGCATGGTGGCGTCAGCGGTTTGAGCAGATGAGCTATTATTTCGATGCATTCCGAATCGATCATATCCTTGGTTTCTTCAGGATCTGGAGTATTCCATTACATGCCGTAGAAGGAATCATGGGTTATTTTGTTCCTGCTATTCCTGTGTATAGAAATGAGTTCAACGAAAAAGGCATTTGGTTCGACCAATTGAGATACACAAGGCCATACATCACTGATGATGTATTATGGAAAATTTTTGGAAGCAAAAACGACTACGTTAAATCAGAGTTCCTTAATTACGATGGGTTTGATCATTATGTTTTGAAAGATGATTTTAACACTCAACGAAAAGTAGAAGCGTATTTCAATTCTAAGAACAATAATGAAGAAAGCACTGCATTAAAAAACGGCTTGTACGATCTTATTTCTAATGTTATTCTTTTCGAAGTAGATGGATCTAACGGAGCCCAGTTCCATTTCAGGTTTGCGATGCAGCAGACGCTGAGCTTCCAGGCACTTGACGGTAATCTTCAAAACCAACTTAACGAACTTTACACCAATTATTATTTCAGGCGCCAGGATAATTACTGGATGAAAGAGGCCTTGAAGAAACTACCAGGGTTAAAGCGGTCTACTAACATGCTTATTTGCGGAGAAGATCTGGGGCTCGTTCCCGAATCAGTTCCGCATGTGATGAAAGACCTGGGTATTTTGAGTTTAGAAATTCAAAGAATGCCAAAAGATCCAAAGAAACAATTCTTTCACCCTTCCGATGCACCGTATCTAAGCGTAGTTACACCATCTACACATGATATGAGCACTATCAGAGGTTGGTGGGAAGAAGATAGAAATGTTACGCAGCAATTTTATAATTCCGTTTTAGGCCAGCATGGTGAAGCGCCTGCATATTGTGAACCATGGATCAATAAAGCGATCGTTTTGCAACATTTATATTCACCCTGCATGTGGAGTATTTTTCAACTGCAGGATCTGCTAGGTAGTGATGAAAGCCTGCGAAGAACGAATCCGGCGGAAGAAAGGATCAATCTCCCTGCAGATCCCAATCACTATTGGAGATATAGAATGCATATCGATCTTGAAGAATTATTGAATGCGGATGCTTTCAATGAAGATCTCAGGGATAATATCCGGCTGGCCGGCAGAAATTAGTCTCTTGTGTTTGCATTACATATACCGCAGCAGGCAATAGTCTCTGCGGTTTTTTATTTGTTGTAAGATAAATTTGCGTTGCATGCAATTACAATACAACAAACACGAGCTCCCTTTTATTTATCCATTTACTATATCCGGGGGTAGAACAAAAACACATCAACCGACCTTCATTGTAGAATTATCTATAGGAAATTTTACAGGATATGGAGAAGCACCTGCCATTACTTACTATAATATCACAGTGGACCAAATGGCAGAAGATCTTGAAAGGAAGAGGACATTCATCGAAAAATTCGCTTTGACAGATCCCGAACGCTTCTGGCATTTTCTGCATCATCTTTTTCCTAATAATCCTTTCCTGGTTTGTGCGTTGGATATGGCAGGATGGGACCTGTTTGCCAAAATGAGAAATCAGCCCTTATATAAACTTTGGAATACTGAATGGAATAATGCTGTATTAACCGATTATACAATCGGGATTGACAGTGTTGAAAAGATGGTTGAAAAAATGAAGGAGAAACCCTGGCCGATCTATAAGATCAAACTGGGAACTGATAATGATCTTGAAATCGTTGAAGCGCTTAGGGAACATACAACAGCGGTTTTACGGGTTGATGCGAATGCAGGATGGACAACTGAAGAAGCACTGGATAAAATACCAAAACTGAAGGAACTTGGGGTGGAACTTATCGAACAGCCTCTCGCAAAGGACAATTGGGAAGGAATGAAAGTTCTTTTCAAAGAATCTGCCCTGCCTCTTTTTGCGGATGAGAGTTGCGTTTCAGAAACTGATGTTGAAAAGTGTTATGATCATTTCCACGGCATCAATATCAAACTAACGAAATGCAGCGGTCCTACACCTGCTTTGCGAATGATCAAAACTGCACGGGAACTGAATTTGAAAGTGATGATGGGAAGTATGAATGAAAGTTCGATAGGCAGCGCAGCCATTGCTAACTTTTTGCCACAACTAGATTATGTAGATGCTGACGGACCTTTATTACTTGCCCGGGATATCGCTTCAGGAATGAAGATCCATGATGGTAAGATATCTTTGAAAGCCGCTCCAGGGTTAGGCGTTCAGGTTCAATAATGCCCACAATGAGAAATCGTCCCATAACGGGAAGGCCTTTCTTCTATTCGGATATATCTTATTCTTTATAAGATCATACCGGCTATAAATCAATCGATTGCGCAATGGCATTCAAATAGCTATGAAGTTAGTCCATACCTCAAGAATGACTACTTTACCAATCGATACCCTCATTGTTGAATGCATCAAAGGAAAAAGAAATAGCCAGAAAGCGCTTTATGACCTGTATGCAGAAAAGATGTTTCCCATCTGTCTTCGATATTCTAAAAACCGGATGGACGCGGAAGATATTCTCCAGGAAGGATTTATTAAACTATTTACCAACCTGCAAAAATTCAGAGGTGAAGGATCTTTTGAAGGCTGGGTGAGAAGGATATTCGTGAACACTGCTATCGAACATTTGAGAAAAGCCGAGAGAACTGTATCCGGTACAGATGAATTAAGCAATTACATCGATACGCATGCTACCGCTTTGGATAGCTTATTTGAAAAAGACCTGGTGAAAGTAGTCGACACGATGAGTACGGGGTATAGAACAGTTTTTCATCTATACGCAATAGAAGGACATTCCCACAAGGATATTGCCCGTCACCTGAACATAACAGAAAGTACCAGCAAATCACAATTCAGCAGGGCTAAAGCGATATTGAGAAATATGCTGTCTGGACGGGTTGCCAGCGTAGCATCATAAATAGTTAGTCTCAACCCTATTTTTTCATGGTTTGATTTATTGGATTCACACTAATCCTTTCCATTCCTGGAGAGGATTTTTTTTGTGACGTCTTATTTTTGTGACATGACACCAGAAAGAACGGATAAATTGCTTAGAGTACTCAGTAAGCGACAGGCAGGCTTAACGGTGGTGATGGAAAATGTTGAAGACCCTCACAATATTTCTGCTGTAATGAGAACCTGCGATGCAGTGGGTATACAGGATGTTTATATCCTGACTACAAAAGTTCCTAAACATAAAAAATGGGGGTTCAGAAGTAGTAGTTCGGCTGCTAAATGGTTAACAGTGCATACATTCACAGACCTGGCTGAATGTGTGCAAGAATTACGTAAACATTATTCAACCCTCTTATCAACTCATCTAAGTTCAGGTGCAGCCAATTTATATGATCTCGATCTTACCAGTAGCATAGCTCTCGTGTTTGGAAATGAACACAGCGGAGTCAGCGATGAAATGCGTGCCTTGTGCGATGGTAATTTCATCATTCCCCAGCAGGGGATCATTAGAAGTCTTAACATTTCGGTTGCCTGTGCCATTACACTTTATGAAGCATTCAGGCAACGAAATCTTGCAGGATGCTACGAATCTCCCTCGCTTTCCCCTGAGAGAATAGAAGGATTGAAACAGGAATGGGGATTTATCGGCGACAAAACTGAAATGGGGTGAGGTAATGCAACCGAATCGAATAAGTTTCATTCAAAACGGTAGATCCTTAACCTTTAACCTCTTTTAACATCACGGTAAAAATTTCCTTGTATAAATTTGAGAAATGCTATTACGACAGTAGAAATGATACCAGGAATAATAAATCCTGACGAATCATCAGGCCTGGAGTAAGGGCATATATTTTGACGATAATCTTTACATCTAAATTTTACTAATGAATATGACTCTCAAGAACCTTTTAGCAGTAGTGGCTATCAGTGCCACTACAGCCGTTGCAAGTGTTTGGGGATACGATAAGTTCCAGGAAAAGCAAAGGGCAGGTATGCAGGAGGAAGGCAAGCTTCCTGTAAACTATGCTGGTTTCTTCGACAGAGATAATGCCCCCCCTACAGCTATTGATTTTACACCTGCGGCTACTGCTGCAACACCAGGTGTTGTGCATATACGAACAAAAACGAATGCTAAAAAAGTATCGAATAATACACCAAGACAAAGAAATCCGTTCTCTGACTTTTTTGGAGACGATATGTTCGATGACTTTTTCGGCGGGCCAAGAGTGCAAATGGTTCCTGAGCAAAGAGCGAGTGGGAGTGGCGTAGTGATCACCGAAGATGGTTATATCGTAACAAATAACCACGTTGTTGCAGGAGCTGATGAGATCACTGTAACAATGAAAAATCGTAAAACATATAAAGCTACAGTAGTTGGTACAGATCCTAGCAGTGATCTTGCAGTGATAAAAGTGGATGCTAAAGCTTTACCATACATCGTATATGGAAACAGCGATGATGTAAAACTGGGTCAGTGGGTGTTGGCAATAGGATATCCTTTAAATCTTGATGTAACGGTGACTGCAGGGATCGTTAGTGCTAAGGCAAGAGCGATTGGCATCAATGAACGTCAAAGTCAGACCCCGGTGGAATCTTTTATTCAAACTGATGCTGCGGTAAACCAGGGAAATAGCGGCGGAGCTCTTATCAATACAAATGGCGAGTTAATCGGTATCAACTCTGCTATCGCATCACCAACAGGTTATTATTCAGGTTACTCATATGCTATACCAGTGAACATTGTTAAGAAGGTAGTGAATGATATTGTGAAGTATGGAACTGTGCAAAGAGCTTATATCGGCATCTCCTATCCAAAAGAAGGTTTGACAGAAGAGCAGAAGAAGGCCGAAGGAATCAAAGATGTTGATGGAGTATTTGTGACTGGAGTTGCCGAAGATGGTGCTGCGAAATCTGCGGGATTAAAGAAAGGGGATGTGATCACCAAAGTGAACGGAGTAACCGTTTTAAGTGGCCCTGAAATGGTAGAACAGGTTGCCCGTTATAAGCCAGGTGATAAGATCAGCCTGACTTTTTTAAGAGAAGGAAAAGAGAATACCGTGAACGTGGCATTGAAAAACAAGAGCGGAAATTATGATGTGGTAAAAACGCTGACAGCATCTGAAAAGCTAGGCGGAGAACTTGCAACGGTAGATAAAACTGTTGCTCAAAAGAATAATCTTGAGGGCGGTGTTGTAGTGAAGAAGAAAGGTGGTGAGGGTGCTATCGCTGGTTCAAGAATACAGGAAGGCTTCATCATTATTTCTGTGAACGGAGCCCCGGTTAAAACAGTACAGGAGTTGAATGCGGCACTAGCCAATGCCAAAGGCACCGTTTTCTTCGAAGGTATCTATCCTGGTTTCCCTGATGAAACCTACCGTTATCCTGTAACTATAGATGAAGATTAAATTACTTCCCGATAAAGAAAAGTCCTGCATTTGCAGGACTTTTTTATTTCATTAAATAATAGCTTTTCTAATCTTTACGAGTTCTTCAAGAAGCTTTTCAAGGAGTTCCATTCGTAACATATTGGCCCCATCGCTTTTTGCAACAGCAGGATCAGGATGAGTTTCTATAAACAATCCATCAGCGCCGGCCGCAATGGCCGCCTTCGCAATGGTTCCGATCAATTGCGGATTTCCACCTGTCACTCCCGATGTTTGATTTGGTTGTTGGAGGCTATGTGTGCAATCCATTACAACCGGTACACCATGCGCCTGCATCAAAGGAATGTTGCGATAATCAACAACAAGATCCTGGTAACCGAATGTTGTTCCTCTTTCAGTTAAGATGATCTTATCATTACCTGCTTTCCTGATCTTATCCACCGCAAACTTCATCGCATCACCGCTAACGAACTGTCCTTTCTTTACATTCACTATTTTACCTGTTTCAGCAGCGGCAACCAGGAGATCTGTCTGCCTGCACAGGAATGCAGGTATCTGGAGAATGTCAACATACTCCGCTGCTATTCCCGCTTCTTCAGCAGAATGGATATCGGAAGTTGTAGGTAACTTAAATTTCTCACCTGTTTGTTTTACATACTGCAAAGCCGTTTTATCACCTATGCCGGTGAATGAAGTAGAACTTGTTCTGTTTGCTTTGCGATAACTCGCTTTGAAAACATAGGGTATCTCCAAACGTTTACAGATGGCGGACACTTTTTCTGATATTCCAAGCAGCAGTTCTTCATTCTCGACGACACAAGGTCCGCAGATAAGAAAAAAGTTATCCGGATCGTATGATTGATCTTTAAATAATGATTGTAAAAAAACTGGGATCATGCTTAGCCAATTGAGCTGCGAACTTACTTAAAGTTTTACTTCAGCTTACAGGTTTAAAATGTGCAGTAAAGTGCCGAAGAAATTTTTGCTCTTTCACAATGATGAGGCCTTTTGTATTCATCTTGTCCGTGGCGATATCCTCAAATACCTCGATCACATAATCAATATGGCTTTGCGTATATACTCTGCGTGGAATGGCTAGTCTAACCAATTCTTTTGTTGCCGGAACCAGTGTGCCTTCATCATCATATTTTCCGAACATAACGCTTCCTATCTCGACAGCTCTTATTCCACCTTTCTTGTATAATTCGCAAACCAACACCTGCCCCGGGTATTGATCAGCCGGAATATGCGGATACAAAGCGCCGGCATCAATGTACACCGCATGTCCGCCAATTGGGTACACCACAGGTATGCCGTGCGATTTGATATGCTCACCTAAATATGCGGTACTCTTTATGCGGTAATTCAGGTAATCCGGTTGAAACACTTCTCTTAACCCGATCGCAATCGCTTCCATGTCTCTGCCTGATAATCCGCCATAGGTAACAAATCCTTCCGTGATGATGAGCACATTTGTACAGGCTTCAGCAAGTGATTGATCTTTCAATGCAAGAAATCCACCCATGTTCACAAGTGCATCTTTCTTTGCACTCATGATGCATCCATCTGCCAATGCAAACATTTGCTGTGCGATCTCACGATAGCTGAGTGTTCCGTATCCTGCTTCTTTATGATGGATGAAGTATGCATTTTCGGCGATCCTGCAACAATCGATGATAAATAATATCCCGTAGTGTTTACATATTTCTGCCACCTGCTTTGCGTTTTGCATGCTTACCGGTTGGCCACCCCCGCTGTTGTTGGTTACAGTTAGGATAACACAGGAAACATTCTCCTGTTTCTTTACTTCAATGAGTTCTTTCAGCAGATCAATATCCATATTCCCTTTGAAAGGAAAATCTGAAGCATTATTCTTCGATTCACGACAAGGAATATCGATCGCCTCTGCGCCACTGAATTCGATATTCGCTCTCGTAGTGTCAAAATGCGTGTTACTGATGAATGTCTTTCCTTTTCCACCTAAATAGGTATATAATATTCTCTCCGCTGCCCGCCCCTGGTGCGTAGGTAATACATACGGATAACCAGTAAGACTATGTATCTCCCGCTCCAGCTTGTCCCAACTTGTAGCACCCGCATACGATTCATCTCCTTTCATTATGCCGGCCCATTGATCACTGCTCATAGCTGATGTACCGCTGTCTGTAAGCAGATCTATGATCACCTGGGTGGAATGTAACAGAAAAGGATTGTAATGTGCTTCTTGTAAATACTTCAACCTCTCGCCCCTGGTTGACATAAATATCGGTTCAACAGATTTAATCTTAAATGGTTCGATGATCGTTTTGTATCCCATATGATATTAGTTATGGAGGAGGCAAATAAACAATTACTGTCAATACCCTTTATGACTATCATCATGAACGATGCAGGTTGTTATCAATTTTTTTGCGCTGTAAAACATCAGAAATGAATAACAGGCAAAAACGTTCATGGGCAGAACCCTTCAAGATCAAGATGGTAGAGCTGCTGAAGATGACCACTAAATCTCAAAGAGAAAGAGCAATTAAAGAAGCAGGATTTAATACCTTTCTGTTGAAGAGTGAAGACGTGTACATTGATCTGCTTACAGACAGTGGTACATCTGCAATGAGTGATCGTCAGTGGGCAGGGCTGATGTTAGGCGATGAAGCTTATGCAGGAAGTAAGAATTTCTATTCGTTGGAAGCTGCAGTTAAAAAGTATTACGGCTATAAATATTTAGTTCCTACACACCAGGGAAGAGGCGCAGAAAATATTCTCAGTAATATCATGATAAAGAAAGGTGATATCATTCCGGGGAATATGTATTTCACTACAACAAGATTGCACCAGGAATTAGCTGGCGGAACGTTTGTGGATGTGATCGTTGACGAAGCACATGATTCGACTAACCTTGATCCATTCAAAGGAAACATTGATCTCGATAAACTGAATAAGGTGATCAAAAAGTATGGTGCTAAACGTATTCCCTATGTATGCGTGGCGGTAACGGTGAACATGGCAGGCGGTCAACCTGTATCGATGCAGAACATGAAGGAGTTAAGAGCACTTACCAAGAAGCATGGCATCAAAGTGATACTCGACATGACAAGAATTGCGGAGAATGCATTCTTTATCCAGCAAAAAGAAAAGGGATATAGCAAAAGATCTATTGCAAGTATTGTAAAAGAAACATGCAGTTATACCGATGGCGCTACTTTCAGCGCTAAAAAAGATGCACTGGTGAACATTGGAGGCTTCTTAGTATTGAATGATCATGATCTTTTTGAAGAAGCAAGAAATCTTGTAGTAGTGTATGAAGGACTGCACACGTACGGGGGATTGGCAGGAAGAGATATGGAGGCGATGGCAATTGGTATTGAGGAATCAGTTAGCGATGATCATATTAAAGCTAGGATAGGACAGGTGATGTATTTAGGAGAGCAATTGCAAAACGCAGGAATACCGGTGGTGTTGCCTGTTGGGGGACACGGAATTTTTATCGATGCAAAGAAATTTCTACCTCACCTGAAACAAGATAAGTTTCCTGCACAAACCCTTGCCGCCGAATTATATATTGAAAGTGGCATCCGGACAATGGAAAGAGGAATCGTTTCTGCCGGTCGAAATCAAAAAACAGGCGATCACTATTATCCCAAGCTTGAGCTTGTTCGGTTAACTATTCCCAGAAGAGTGTATACACAGGCGCATATGGATGTGATAGCGGAATCAGTAGCGGCTGTATACAATAGAAGAGATAAGATCAAAGGGATGGAAATGATCTATGAGCCTAAATACCTGAGATTTTTCCAGGCCCGGTTCAGAAAATTATAACCACCCTTAAAAGCTCCTGTTTGCCGCAGGAGTTTTTTTATTTCTTATGTTTTAGAAATCATTAACGAAATATCTTACCTGATAAAACCTCAAAAATCTTCGAGTGTGTGCAACAATTGCAATGCGTATTGCATGTACCTGCAACAACTTTACAGGTTCCATTCTTTCTTTTACAATTCTTTATAATTTCTTTATCAAACTACTGGTAACCTGTTGAAAACAAGAGGAGAGCGTTTTATGATACTCTGGCACCATTCTTTCAATTAGTGTAGAAAATAAATATTCTATGAAACAAATGTACTCATCAAAAACAAGGATTATGAAAAGCATCTTAGCAAGCTTTGCTTTCATCACGATATTGGCTTCTTGCGGTAACAGTAACAAAGAAGCTGAATTAATGAGAGCGCAACAAAGAACGATCGACTCATTGAATGCAGTAACTGCGTTCCAGGCTCAGCAGCTTGACCAACAAGAGCAAAAAGAAGAAGAGAAAGTGGCAGCGGCTGCTTCTACTCAACGTAATTATACATCTACAAGAAGTACAGCAAAGAGATCAACTGCAAGCAAATCGTATTCTTCTAACTCACCTTCTTACGGTACAATACCTACAGCAACTCAACCAACTCAACAAAAGAAAGGTTGGAGTAACAAAGCTAAAGGTGCTGTGATCGGTGGTGTAGTAGGTGCGGGTGCCGGTGCCATCATCTCAAAGAATAATAAATGGAAAGGTGGTGTGATCGGTGGTGTACTAGGTGCAGGTGCTGGTTATGGTGTAGGTGCGATATTAGATAACAAGAAGAAAAATCAATAAGCGTTTTA
The DNA here is from genome assembly GCA_023429825.1 of Bacteroidota bacterium. Taxonomy (GTDB): domain Bacteria; phylum Bacteroidota; class Bacteroidia; order Chitinophagales; family Chitinophagaceae; genus JAEZDC01. The sequence continues at coordinate 36,714 of JAEZDC010000064.1, forward strand.
GTTAACAGAAGGGCTGCCAGTAATGGCAGCCTTTTTTATTTACTAGGGATAAATGTATTGGATCACTTTAGTTCCCATATAATCTCCGCCTGGATGTTTAGCGGTATAATCTAAATTCAGCCAGGCATTCCCATTCTTATCAGTGTAATAATATAACTGCTTTCCCTTAGCTTCTTTCTTGAAGAGTGATTTAGTAATGATATTACCTACCGTGTCAATATTATTATGCGAGCCAATGAACAGCTCAGGGTAGATATGACCTTCAATGAAGGTGAGCCTTACTCTTCCGCCGACAGATTTGATAGCACCTGCCATCAACACAGAATAATCATCGCAATCACCCGCTAATAATTTCACGCTCTCGCTTGCTTTAGCGAAATACTCTTCGTTCTCCGGGTCGCTAACATAATTCCAGTTGCTGTTGATCTTCTTGAACACTGCTAAACTTTGTATCAATACTCTCACCTGGTCTGCACTGATGTTCTGTTCTTTCCTGAAATGTTCGTTGATGGCTTCAATGGCGAAGTTTCTAACTGCCTCAGACTTGTAGTCGATCGCTTTTACCACTTCACGGTCGCGGTAGAAATTGGTGTAGCTGGTATATTCAAAACTTTCTTTTCCTCTTCCGATTGTCAGACTATTGAAGACATTGCGGCTATCGTTATAAAAGCTGAGCAGATCTTGTCGTCCGCTATAAAACTGGAAAGTGAACCATGTACCAAAACCAACAAGTAAAATGATAAATGCCACTCTAAGCAACTTAGCCATAAGGAATATCACCGCAAAGAACAAGACCAGTGCAATGATCTTTTCCAGTTGATTGGGCCAACCCAACTTCGGTAAGTAATCGTAGCTGATCACAAAGATCAACACAGAAACGATGACGCTGATGAAAGCAAAGAGTATATTAATGAGAGAGAAATAACTTGAGAATTTTTTCATGGACAGGATTTCTGCTCCTAAGCTACCTCCTTATTGTATTTAGAAAAGGTGAAAGTTCTCTTAACGGGATTAAAAAACTGTTATACCTGAGGGGTTGAATTTCTGTCAACAATTCTTTCGATGAATATGATCAGGGGCCAGGCCAATAACACACCCACTGCATAACAGATAAGATCAGTTGCAACGAAGCCAACACCCAAAACTAACCTGCCAATGTAAGTACTTCTTATCGCAACCAACCAATCCCATTGCAATAACTGCTGAAGCTCAACGATAACGCCTGCTGCATACGTAAACAGGCACAGTTTCCATAAAGCTGTACGGGGAAAGAATATCCTGAGCAGGAAAACAAACATGCCTGCCCAGATCGTATCGCCTGCATACTCCACAACAAAGGGATGAAACCAATGCGGATACTTCCGGGTAGCCAGTGCCAGCCAGGTACAAAAGCAAAACAAAGCCAGGTAAACGATCTTCCGCTTCCACATGCGCTAAAGCTAAGGGGTTGAGAGCAAGATCGAATAGCAATAACTGGTAGTAGTTTGATGAAAACTAACAAACGTTATCTTTGCGACCTTAATAAAAATCAATGAGCAATAGAATTGTTTACATCGTTTCAGCCGTAAGAACCCCAATGGGAAGTTTTGGTGGTGTTTTAAAAGATCTGACCGCTACACAACTGGGTGCAGCCGCCATTAAAGCCGCTGTAGAGAGAGCGGGAATACAACCAGAACAGGTAGAAGAAGTATTGATGGGTAATGTGATACAGGCAAACGTAGGACAAGCACCTGCCAGACAAGCTGCAAAGTTTGCCGGCCTGCCTGATAATGTTGTAGCCACTACCGTGAATAAAGTTTGTGCAAGTGGAATGAAAGCGATCGCTCAAGGTGCACAAAGCATTTTATTGGGTGATGCGGATATCATTGTTGCAGGTGGAATGGAGAGCATGAGCAATGTTCCTTTTTATGTTCCGAACCTGAGATGGGGGAATAAATATGGCAATACGAATTTGATCGATGGCCTGGCGAAAGATGGTTTGACTGATGTATACGGCAACATGGCGATGGGATGTTGTGCAGATGCATGTGCAGCAGATAACAAGATCAGCCGTGAAGAACAGGATGCATTTGCAATCGAAAGCTACAAGAGAAGCCAGGGCGCATGGGAGAATGGAAAGTTCAAAGATGAAGTAGTGCCTGTAACGATCGCTTCTAAGAAAGGTGATACAGTAGTAGATAAAGACGAAGAGCCATGGAATGTGAAGTTTGATAAGATCGCAGGATTGAAAGCTGCATTCACCAAAGAAGGAACTGTTACTGCAGCCAATGCAAGTACCATGAACGATGGTGCTGCTGCAGTTGTATTGATGAGTAAGCAAAAAGCAGATGATTTGGGCATTAAACCAATCGCTATCATAAGAAGTTACGCAGACGCTGAACAAGCACCGGATCAATTTACGATGACACCATCTTTAGCTGTACCGAAAGCGGTGCAGAAAGCAGGTATACAAATGAGCGAAGTTGATTTTGTAGAGTTGAATGAAGCGTTCTCCGTGGTGGGTATTGCCAATACAAGGAAGATGAATTTAGATCCTGCGAAAGTGAATGTACATGGCGGTGCGGTTTCATTGGGTCACCCGTTAGGTGCCAGTGGTGCGAGGATCATTGTTACGCTGATCAATGTGTTGAAGCAAAACGGAGGTAAGATCGGTGCAGCAGGAATTTGTAATGGTGGTGGCGGAGCGAGTGCGATGGTGATCGAATTAGCGTAATTATTCTATATCTTAACTGGAAGGCAACGGGGATGACTCGTTGCTTTTTAGTTTCGGGGGTAGTAGCATGTAACTGCCAGGTATCTCGGTCGTACCTGGGCCGGGCCTGGGTTTGCTCTGCTTCGCTGCTACGGCGAAGCAGAGGAGACTTAGGGTAGACTTTGGTGCGAGGCAAACCCTAACAAAAGTCCCTATAAGATCCCTATAACATCCCTATAAGGTCCCTATAATGTTCCTGTAAAGCGAGCTGCAAATTCTTTCTTCAAACGAGAAGGGTAAGCAAAAAATGTATCTTTTCTTTTATAGGATGGCAAACAATGATGATCACGGATTACATGAATTGCATGGATATCATTCGTGTAAACCTGTGCAATTCGTGACAAATGTTGCCAATGACCTCCATCTGTCTCCTAAGTATTTCCTGTTTTTTCGTATATTGAGATAGAATTTCAACCCAATGGCTAAACTCAATAAAGGACTGATCAACATCAGTGGCACACTCGGCGGTATAACCCTTGTACAGACCCGCACCGGCCCGGTCGCAAGAGCACGGAGAGGTACGCACAAACCCGCTACCTGCAACGAGAAATTACAACGCGAAAACAAGCGGAATAATATTGTGAACACACCCGCCAAACGGGTGAATGATGTTTTGCTAGCATACGCGAAAGATTTTAAAAAGAGTAACCTGTGGAGCGACCTGCTTTCTAAAGTGCGGCAATGTTCCAGTGATGTATTCATTGACCTGTTGCGAACGATGGAAGGAACGGAAGCCAATCCACGTTATCCGTTCAGTAAAATATTACCATGTGCATCTGCGGAGGTGAATGTTCACAAGGGCGTGATCACGCTGGCGATGCACCTGCGTGGTGCACCTGTATTTGCAATGACACAGAAACCTGTGCAATATTGCATTGAATGGCATGTATTGTTCATCGATGATGAACGTGCAGCATTACCCGAGGAAACCATTAACAGCGGGTGGATGGATATTGCGCAACCATTACAAAAGTTTGAAACGAGTTTTGAAATACCGGTGATGGCAAAGTATTACGTGGTGTTTGCAAAGGTGCAGGGAGGAAAAGGTGAGCAATTCATGGAAGATAGGAGAGCGATGGGAGTAAGGGTAATGAAGGTGGGAGAGGTGGGGTGAGTGAATGGGCGTTGCTTTGTTTGATCATTTATAAATTGTTCTCATGTTTAGAACAATAAAGCACGGAGTCGGCTGTGCCAGACCCTGGGGCGGAAAGTCCGCTAAACAAACTGGATTGGTAATTTCGTTTTATGATATAGAACATTACTATCTACATAAAAAAACGAAATATAAAAGTATTGATAGTGAAGGGGATGGGGTTTGGCGAGTTTCGTATATTTATGCGTTACCGGTAATACATAGTGACACATGCATCCAGATAAAATCAGAAGTGTTTTTGCATTATCATCTCAAGACAGATATGGGTATTTTATAAGACAAGTTGCAGATTCTGAAATGGTATGGGTAATTAAAGACGGACAGAAATATCCTACTGTTGGCAATAATGATGAACAGATTATTATCCCAGTTTTTCCAGAACTCGACTTTGCAAGTTTTTTTGTCAAGGACGATTGGAAAAACTACACTGTTGACAAAATTGAAGTGCATGATTTTATCGAACTACTCGACGATTTACAAGAGCAAAATATTGCGGTCGCAGGTTTCCCTAACAAAGACTTTAATTCAGTAGTTGTTACTGCCGACGAGATGAAAAGTCACTTGTTACATGAATTACAACAGTACGAATGACAACTACTACCGCTAACATCGGTTTTGCAATATGGTGGCTGCTGAATAAGTGCTGAACGATTGTGTACTATTGAACTTTAGTAATAAATTTAAACTGACGGACGCGGAATGCCACCACATCGAAAAGCCGTGAAACGTTGCAAACCTTCATGAAAAAAATCTTTACTGTTATTGCAATGCTTTGCTCACTGACCTCTTTCAGTCAGTATGGATCAGCATCTTGGCCTGAATTCTTTTTTGGGCGGCAGCCAAGTGCAAGAGCTGAAGCAATGGGAAAGAGCTATGTTGCGATAGATGGGGATCTTGCAACCGTTCACTTTAATCCTGCAGGCATTTCGTCAATAAGCAATCTGGAATTCAATTACTCCCACACCCCACCGAACTACTATTTTACGAAAGGCTATTACACCTTCTACGCTTTTGGTTACAAACAAAGCAAATACCTTCAATTGGCTCTTTCTCATTTTCGTTTTGACTTTGGTAGAACGCAAGTTGCTAACGCCACCAAAACTCCTTTTACAGAGACATACACTTTGACTTTATCTTCCGAACCAATTAATAAGTTGTTTGTTGGGGCGAATGCGAGATACTTTGTTTGGCAACCTGGTATTGACAGAGCTTCAACAACACTTTATTTTGATTTCGGTCTATTAAAAAAAATACCACTGTCGAAAGGGAGATTGTCTCAATCAGTGAATATTGGAGCTAGTATTCAGAACCTTAACTGCTCACATATAGACGCTACTTTCAATGGAACAGAAACCAGATACGAACTACCAGTTATAACAAGATATGGAGCCAGCTATCGAGCCTGTCTGGGTAACCATTTTTTTCTAGACTCCTCTAGTACATTTCAAATGTTAGTGCAAAGTGAATATCAAGATGTACTAAACTCCAAACATAGATCGGCGATAAAAGTTGCCGCAGAACTTTTAATTCTCGAAATCCTCGCCGTACGAACAGGTTATTACAGCGAAAGTGTTGACAATTTCGGCTTTCCGGATAATAACAAAAGTAAAATTGAAAGCATTACCTATGGACTCGGGCTGCAACTTCCACTCTACAAGAAGATGAAAATACCATTACAAATAAATCTTGACTACACCTCACTACCTCAAGTAAATCACTCAATAGTATTAAATGACGCAGGCAAATTCAGCACCTACAGCGTACGACTGTCATTCATTTCTAAGAAGACAAAAAACTACCGCTAACAGTGCATTTGCGATACCATGGCTGGACGTTGGGGCAATCAGCTGCCGCTCTTGGTTATTAGTTCTTAACTTCAGCATCTGGTTTTCAATTTAACATTTGTACCAGGCTGACATTTCGCCGTTGCCATGCCATCGCAAATGCTTTAAGCTTAGCAGTAATTAAATGAGACCTTTTCTTCTATCAACGATTTCTTTGATTTGTGTGCTGTCCTGCAATGGTCAAAGGACAAATGCGGTTACATCAACAAACAGGTATCAAATGGCTGACATTCCGAACATAGTTTCATTTCTTAAATACAATGATTTCGACAAATTTCTTGACACCGTTTTTAAGCCTGGTAACGGTTTGACTATGGACAATTATAGAAACAATCGTTCGAGACTATTCTTGGAAACTTTTTCCAATGGTAAACGTTTATTACAAGATTCAGCACTTCATGCGGGGATGTCTACACCTTGCAATTGCTGGTTGTATAACGATACCTTAAACATCAAGATTGCTATTGGAATGTTTGGAGGAATGGGCTATAATATCAAACTTTATAAAGATGGCTTCAGCTCATTAGCGTTGCTATATATTGACGATGTAAAACCGTTTAAATACAAGCTCAGTGATAAGGATTTCACTAATCAACTCTTTCTTCGTAGTATAGAACAAACTTTAATCGTTGACAAGAAGCCAACCTTTAAAGGAGGCCAGCAATTGACAGGTTATCTAACTTTCACTACACCGCTTTGGTACGAAAATTCTTGGGGAAGTAACATCGACACGAACTATGCAAGAGGACGGATTTATTTTACTTGTGCGACAAAATAGAGACAACTACTGCTAACAAAGTATTGCCAAAAGCGGGGCTGAAGCAATGAATATCAACTGTTTTCGCTAATCTGCTTTAGTACCAGCCGACCGGCTTCGCTCAGTCATTTTTGAGTGATGGAGCTGCGGCAATTCTATTTAACTTTAGTTGCCAAGCTGGACGTTATAAAATATCCCGCCTTCGGCAATACCTTAACGTTAAGCGCAATCCAATGAAAGGCCCTCTTTATATATTTCTTTGGTTGACACTTTTCTCATGTAGATCAAATGAAACTGATAATTATTCTCATATTGACACATCTCAATCTGCCAACCAAAGTGATACAGTAGTAAAGCGACACTTCCCCGTTGCAATCGATTTTGACAAGTATCGCATTGACATATCTCAGTCTAAAAAGATAACGATCAATTTATCAAGCAATCCCACCGCCAGGCAATTTCGTTCAGCAATTGATTCTTCGATCGACAAACAAGGGACGAACTTTGCAGGACACTATAATCTGGTTCGATGGGGTTGCGGAACAAGTTGCATTAACGGAGCTATTACCGACATGAAAACGGGAAAAGTTTATGACTTGCCTCCTGCCACTTTAGATTATAAGTTTAGAAATGACAGCAGATTGTTGGTTGTAAATCCACCGGATGATTCAGGCTATTTTGAAGATTGCGGATACTGCGAACCTGAGTTATGGATATGGAATGAAAGAATAAAAAAATTCGAAAAGCAAAAGTAACTGCGCTTAACATCGGTTTGCAATATGGTGGCTGCTGAATAAGTGCTGAACGATTGTACTACTATTGAACTTTAGTAATAAATTTAATCTGACGGAACGCGGAGTACCACCACATCGCAAAGGTGTGAAACGTTAGGTGCAAATGAACTTCGAACCTCTAAACACCCAAACATGATTAAATCCCTTTCAATTTTTCTTTTGCTATTGGTATTGATTAGCTGTAAGCAAAAAGAAGTAACTAAAACAGAAAAGTTTATTGATAAACCTTTGAAAGAGATTGAAATACCTTTCCAAGAATATAAAGTTAACGCACAGAAAGGGGATACTTTGATATACAAAACGGGGAGTATAATTTTGTTTCCACCGTCCTCATTTGTAAATGCAAATGGAGAAGCAATTAAAGGTGAGGTGACTGTTAGATATAGAGAATTTGTAAGTCCGGAAGATTATTATTTATCAGGAATACCAATGGTGTATGACAGTAGTGAAACTCAATACATCTTTAAGTCCACTGCAATGTTTGAGTTAGTTGCTTATCAAAATGGGGAACCAGTTTACGTAAATCAAAACAATAAACCTGAAATAAATATTGCAAGGAATAGTACAGAACCAAGTAACTTATACATCCTTGACACAGTTGGCAGGAATTGGATTTATAAAGGAACAACCATAGTTACAGATGTGCCAGAGATAAGGCAAGGGCAAAACATATCTAAAGTAGCGGTCGACATGCAGCTATCAGAACTTGTTAAACCAGAAAAGGTTACTAACACATCACCAATTATAAAAATTGTTGTTGACCCGGCTTCATTCAAAGAGCTTACTGTTTACGATAATTTAAAATTTCAACTCGACGCCAAAGAAAAGAACTTCGACCCCAAAGACGCAGAAGAAGAATGGAGCAATGTAGAACTTGTTAAAGGGAAAACAAGAGGTACCTATGTGGTAAGGTTTAGCAACGGCGAAAGAACCGTCTCCTATAATGCTAAACCAGTGTCAGAAGGGAAAGATTACGACAAGGCATTAAAAGTATACGAACAAAAACTAAAAGAATATGAAACAAATCGTCGAGACAGATTAGCAAAAGACGAAGTTGACAGGACGAGGTACAAAGCAGACAGTATAAAAAATGAACAGCTAGTAAAGGAAAATAAGCGGATTGAAAAGCTAAATAAACTAATTGAAGTCAGAAATCGAGAGATAGAGAAACAGAATGAACTAATATCAGCGGAAAACAAAAAGATTAATGAAGCAAATCAGTTTGGCAGAATATTTTACAGTTTTCAGGTCGATGGTTTCGGAATTTCAAATTGTGATGTCGCTTTTACCGAAAGAGGTTTTCCGATTGTTGCATCATTTGTTGATGAACAAGGAGGCAATATACCAGTTAGTAAAGTAGCTGTATTTTATAAAAACCTAAATGGAATTTCGAGGTTTAACAATGACACACTAAGGTTCTTAAAAGAAGATGAAAACATGATTTTTGGTATTTCTAATGAAAGGCTTGCATATTTAAGCTACGAAGACGTAAAAAAATTAAATCTAAATCCTGAAAGTAAGTCGCAAAAGTTTGTTTTGAAAGTTGTTTCGGAAAAAGATAATAATTATGAGTTCCTTAAATCAGTAGCAACCCGACAGTAAAGAACGTCTGCAGCAAACAATCGTATTTGTGCAAGTGCGGCTAAATGTTGGCAGCTTCGGCTACAGTTCATTATTCTGCTTCTGTTTCAGCGGAGAATATCTATTAAGCTGCTGTAGTTAATCATCAACAGCAGTATCTTTAGCCAGCCATTTGTTCGGGCTGATGTTCACTGAAGACCACACCTGCACAAATACGTCCAACGTTAGCTGCGATACAAAACCTTCACTTCAATGCTCTATTTCAATTCGGATAAGTTTGATTTTTGGAAGATTTACGATGCGATAAAACATTTTTATCCAATAGGAATAAAGAAGGACGAGAGCAAAATGTATTTTTCATACCCTGGACTTAAAGAACTTGAAAATATTGTCGTGGACAATATTCACGATGACAATCATTTTATTGAACGTTGGGACAACTTCACAAAAGACATACAAAAAGAAATTGGCAAACAAATTATTGGGACAACTTATGGACAAGCGCCTTCATTTAGTTCTTACGTTTTACTTGACACAGTTTCTATTGACGATTTGACAAGGACAAAAGAGCTTCATTTTTTTGTAAGTTTAGTTGGTCCTTTTTACACAATTGTTGGACAAGATAACAATGCTGTAAAAATCGACGACCATAGAAGTTATAGAAGTACAAGCTATTTAGTCGTCTCCCCTGAAAAAGAATTTGCAGAAACATTCAAACTACTTTGCGACAAAATTGAAGCGCGATTTAATGGCTTTCGATTTGTTCCTTTTGAAATTTGCCAGCAAACAATTGAAGGTTTAAATGTTCGCTATTCAGATGAAAATCTAAATTCAGTTTTCCATGCTCTATTTAATGATCATGTTGACTTGACAATTTGGAGAAAGTTTGGAAATGACTATTTCAAATCTGAAGATTGGATAAGGGAAGGCTATGTAGACGAGGGTGGTGGGTGGACAGCATATCCACCGTTATGATGAAATACCGCAGCTAACAAAGTATTGCCCAAAAGCGAGGCTGAAGTAGTAAACATGAACATCTTTTCGCTTATCAGCTTTTCCTTCGCCGCAATGTCTCCCAGCGGAGCCCTGTGGGTTAGTGGACATTGCGGGTTGCTAGCAATACAGCCATTTCCTCTAACTTTAAGACCATTTCAACCCTAACATTCAAATGCCTGTAAGAAGCTATCGCCGAAAGTGATGGCATCTACTACATTACTTTAACATGTGTGAACTGGTTGCCGTTATTCAAATTTTGCAATGCTTATAACGTAGTCTACAACTGGTTCGATCATTTAAAACAGCAGAAGCATTACGTGATCGGTTATGTAATAATGCCGAATCATGTACATGCGATCATTGCTTTCAGCAACACCGGTAAATCCATTAATAGTATTATCGCTAACGGTAAAAGATTCATGGCATATGAACTGGTGAAATGCCTGCAAACACAAAACAAAAAGTTGATACTAGATGAACTGGCTGCATCAGTGAATTCAACAGAACGGAAAGAAAAGAAACTGCATAAAGTATTTCAAACATCATTTGACTGGAAAGAATGCAGAACAACTAAATTTTTAGCGCAGAAGCTGGATTATATACATTGGAATCCGTGTAAAGGAAACAAACTCGTGAATCTGCCTGAAATGTATGAGCATAGTTCAGCGAGATTTTATATTACTGGTGAGCATAGTATTTATAAGGTTACAAGTTTTATGGAGCTGGAGGATATCGATTTGACTAGGAGGCTATGAACCCGCAATGTCCTGCTGGCGCACAAGGCTGGGAGAAGAGACATTGCGGCGAAGAGGAGTTTTATGGAGCTGGAGGATATCGATTTGACTGGGAGGCTATGAACCCGCAATGTCCTGCTGGCGCACACGGCTGGGAGAAGAGACATTGCGGCGAAGAGAAGGAACATTCTTAAACTTCAACATCAGTTTTCAATTGGCATTTGTGCCAGGCTGATAGTTCGCTATTGCCAAGACATCGCAATTGCTTTAACGTTATGGGCGATTTCGGTTCGGGTAAGATTTCCTAAATTTGAGTGATGGAACAACTCTCTGAAATAAAGCAGGTTTTACAGCAACTCAAGCCTGAGTTGTCCAAGCGTTTCCATGTCCAGAGCCTGGGCCTGTTTGGCTCTGTGGTACGGGACGACTTTTCATCAACCAGTGACATAGACATTATTGTGGATTTTAACCAGCCGGTTGGCATTGAGTTCATAGACTTAGCTGATTACATCGAACGGCGTCTACTAAAAAAGGTGGACCTGGTCTCACGAAGGGGCGTTAAGGACAAATACTTCAAGGCAATCGAGCGGGAGATAGTTTATGTCTAAGCGTGAACCGAAACTTTTGGTTGGAGACATTCTGGAGAGTGCTCATAAAATCCTTGATTATACGGCCGGACAGAGTTTCGAAGACTTTAAGGGTGACAGCAAAACAGTGGATGCCGTGATCCGCAACTTTGAGATCATTGGTGAAGCTGCAAACCGTCTACCGGATGAGTTTAAAGATAGGTTTCCGGAAATCGATTGGCACCGCATACGTGGGTTTAGAAACCGAATTGTCCATGATTATTTCGGCGTTGACTATTCCATTGTCTGGATAATCAAAGAAACGTTCTTGCCATTGATGATCACCCAACTGAAGCCGCTCTCCGAAATTTGACCAACCGCCCATAACAGCGTATTGCAGCAATGCGGGCGGAAGAACAAGGGCTATACTTCAAAATTCTAGTACATTAGTGGAGCTGAAGTGCAAAAAAATATCCGCATTGACAGCAATACCTTTTCCGTTATGTGCTATAGCACGCTACTATATGAAAGAATTAATTGCAGCGATTGACGAAGTAGTTAAATATGGACTTCAGCCTAATTTGAAGACTGACGACAGAGACAAGCAATTAGAAAAAAATCTAGTCAAGATTTACAGCCTTTATTTTGACATCAGTTTCGAATTTGATGACAATAACTATCCAGATTTCGATAAACAAACATCCACGGTTAGACAAAATGTAGAAACTAACTTTCCTGAATTCGGATTCTACAAGAAGGTTTCCGATATTAATGACATAGACGATTTACATAAAGGCCATATTGGTGATGCAATCGATGATTTGACTGACATTGTTATTGATTTATGGGAAACAAAATGGAGAATTGAAACCAACAGTCTTGCAGACGGACTGCGTTTCTTTGAATTGATATTTAATAGTCACACGCAACAGCATGTTATCGACTTGTTGAATTTTATGAAACAGCGAAACGGATAAACACGGCACATAACATCGGTTTTGCAATATGGTGGCTGATGAATAAGTGCTGAGCGATCGTACTATCATTGAACTTTTCTACATTTAAACTGACGGAATACGGAATTCAGCTACTGCAGAGATACCTGAGCGGTTGCGTAACCCAAAAGACAACACACATCTTCTAAATGACTACTCAATGCCTTCCGACCAAAATTTTGTGGACTTTGTTTTGGAACAAATCAAAAATGCAGGAGAAATAACCGCAAAAAAAATGTTTGGCGAATATGGCATTTACGCTGACGGAAAACTATTCGGGCTGGTATGCGACAACAAATTATTTATCAAACCAACTATTCCAGGACGGGAATTTATAGGTGATGTTGTGGAAGCACCACCATACGAAGGAGCAAAACCAAGTTTACTAATAGAAGATAAAATTGAGGACAGTGATTGGCTAAGTGAATTAGTTAGGATATCAGTAAAAGAATTGCCAGACCCTAAACCGAAAAAGAAAAAATGAAACCCGGAGATCAGATGAACAGCATTGCGGCGAAGAGGAGTTTTATGGAGCGGGAGGATATTGATTTAACTGGAGGCTATGAACCCGCAATGTCCTGCTGGTGCACAAGGCCGGGAGAAGAGACATTGCGGCGAAGGGAAATAGAAGATAAAATTGAGGACAGTGATTGGCTGAGTGAATTAGTTAGAATATCAGTAAAAGAATTGCCAGACCATAAACCGAAAAAGAAAAAATGAAACCCGGAGATCAGGTGAAGAGCATTGCGGCGAAGAGGAGTTTTATGGAGCTGGAGGATATCGATTTAACTGGAGGCTATGAACCCGCAATGTCCTGCTGGCGCACAAGGCTGGGAGAAGAGACATTGCGGCGCAGAGAGGATATCGTCTCCGCAATATCCTGCCGGGCAAAGTGAGCAGGGGAAGGTGGCGGATCAGTGCATTACTTCATTCTAATAAACACGGTGAGTGATTGGACTAGTGGTGAACTTTAGTGATAAATTTTAACTGATGAACACGGCATGCCATGACAACGCAAAGCCGGAACGTATGCGTAAACACTTAACTAATGAGCATTACAAAACAAATTTTAATAACCGTTTGCTTCTTGACAGTTGTCTTTTTTAGTTGTATTAATAAGAACGAAATAGATGCTTCAGACGAATCGCAACATCTTTTTGCGCTGGAGAGACAAGCTATCAGCCGGGAATTTCAGAACGATACTGCCTATCTCTCTTCAATCATGGATTCGACATTCATCGAAATTTCGAAGACAACGATCAAAAACAAACACGAAGTTTTAAGGACGATTTACCTGGACAACGTGTCGAGACAGCGAAATGGAATTAAGCGGGATTCATTTCTTTTAAAAGACTCGATAATTCATTTGTACCCCAATACGGCCGTAATAACGTTTGTTATGCAAACGTTCAATAAAAAAGGCGACTCGTCTTTTACCAGGCGCACAAGATTTTATGATGTATGGGTTAAGAGAAATAATGAATGGAAGGCAATAGCCTGGCAAGGCACCCCTGTTGAATGACAAGAATGTGCGCAGACATCATTCTTTTTTTCTACGGCCAAGGACAGTGACCAGGGGACAGTGAGCGTTAAGTGTACTATGTTATATTGAACCCAGTGGCAAACTGATGTAGATGCGGCGAAGTTGCAAACTCGCCGAGATGGCACCATAACATCTTTTCTCATTCCACCAGATCCCGGCAGATATTGTAATTTCAAACTCCACAAATCATACAAATGAAAAAGCTCCAGTTCAAAAAAGAAATACATGCGACAGCACAACGTGTGTACGAGACCATGC
>JAEZDC010000085.1 GCA_023429825.1 Bacteroidota bacterium
ACAGGGCTGTATCCTGCATCCCTGAGAAATCGTGGTATGATCCAAAATAACTTCATCAGATGCCACCTGCCACCTAGTTTTGGATAGATACGTAAAGCAGCGTTGGTTTTTTTATAAGCCTTACCATCCATTATCAAAACGAAAGAATCAAAATCTGTGGTTGATAAGTTGTACTCAGAAAGCAATTTTTGTCCGGCCCTGCTTTGAAGCGGCGCAAAGCGAAAGACCTTTTGTTTATCGTGGCGAATGATCAGGTTAACTGTTGCATCACAAAAGTTACAAACGCCGTCAAATAGAATTACAGGATGCTGCATACTCAAATTTACCTAAACAAAAACGGATGATACGTTAAACCATCCGTTAGTTCTTTATGTCTCCCGCCTCCAGCCTCAATTAACCCATATTATGAAACACCTTCGTCACATCATCATCCTGCTCTAATTTTTCAATCAGTTTCGACACATCCTCCGCTTGTTCATCTGTTACAGGAACCGTTGTAGTAGGGATCCATTCCAGCTCGGCACTCAAAGGAGTGATGCCTTTTTCTTCCAGTGCATTTTGCATATTACCAAAATCGGTAAAGCCGCAACGCACTACTAAAATCGCATCTCCGTTTTCAGCAGTACCCTCACCCAATTCTTCCAATCCAAAATCAATCAATTCTAACTCAAGATCATCTGTACTCAATCCTTCAGGCTTCAATTTAAACACACCCATTTTCTTAAACTGGAAACTTACGCTTCCACTATTTCCCAATGAGCCGCCGCCTTTGTTAAATATCGCTTTTACATTGGCAACGGTTCTTACATGATTATCTGTTGCAGTCTCTACAACCAAAGCCACTCCATGCGGGGCGTAACCTTCGTACAAGATCTCTTCGTAGTTAGCAGTGTCTTTACCCTGCGCCCTTTTAATTGCAGCCTCCACACGATCTTTCGGCATTCCCACACTCCTGGCATTTTGAAAACACCTTCTCAGTGCAGGGTTTGTTGCCGGATCGGGTCCACCAGCTTTTACTGCAATAACGATCTCTTTACCAATTCGGGTGAATTGTTTTGCCATTCTATCCCACCTGGCAAACATGGTGGCCTTTCTAACTTCAAATATGCGTCCCATAAAAAGTTATTTCATTTATTATGATACCAGCTTTCGTTCCCTGTGGCATCACCTGTTGCGTCGCAATCACTTCATCGTTCCGAACCTTGTCAGCGGTGACCTCCGGTAACAAGGCCGCAAATTTAACCCTGAAGCATCTACAAAAAAAATCCCGCTGTTAGCGGGACTTTTAATTTATCTCTTTTCAAAATCATCATGCGTTGGAAGCACATCAGCAGGCTTGAACAATTTACTTTTCTTTCGGCTATAAGCGAAGTAAACGATCAATCCCAATATCATCCATATACCTGCGAATTGTAATGTACGGCTGTCTATGGCAACGATCATACCTGTACATATTACAACGCCCAATACAGATACAACCTTATACGCAGGCGTTTTAAATGGTCTTTCCATGTTTGGTGCTTTCTTACGCATGATCCAAACACCTGCACTCACCAATACGAATGCGAAGAGGGTTCCGAAGCTGGTAAGATCGCCTGCAACGTGACCTGGAACAAATGCAGCGAATAAACCAACAAAAACGAAAAGTATCCAGTTGGCTTTGTAAGGTGTTTTGTATTTAGGATGGATCGCTCCGAATGCTTTTGGTAATAAACCATCATTACTCATGGTATAAAAGATACGGCTCTGGCCCATCAACATCACAAGAATTACCGATGAGAAACCGGCAAGGATGGCAACTGTTACAGCGGTTGCCAGCCATTCATAATTCTTCATGTAAGTGGATATGGCGTAGGCAACCGAGGCTTCCTGTCCTTTAGAAGGATCAACAAAATCAGTCCACGGAGCCACACCTGTCAATACATGTCCAAACAAAATGTAAAGGATGGTACAAACAACCAGCGATCCTAAAATACCGATAGGCATATCTCTTTTAGGATTCTTGGCCTCCTGGGCTGCAGTAGACACAGCATCAAAACCAATGAATGCAAAGAATACTATGGCAGCACCTCCTAATACGCCTCCCCAGCCATGTTCAAAAATGCCATCATATTTAGTAAGTACTTTCCCTGCACTATCAGTAACAGGTGGCGTTCCTTCAGGGATCATATAGGGCGTGTGATTGTCAGCATTGATGAACTGCCATCCAATCGCAATGAATAGGATTACGATAGCTACTTTAATAAATACGATGATCGCATTTACCCATGCGCTCTCCTGCGTTCCTTTGATAAGCAATAAAGTAAGAAGGAGTAGAATGATCAATGCAGGTGCATTCAAAATACCCTGGTGATGTACCCCAGCTGCATCCGTAAAACTTTCAAAGGGCGAATGGCACCATTCATACGGTATTCGGTTATCCAAAAGCTTATTGAGATATTCACTCCATGCAATTGAAACGGTGGCAGCACCTAATGCATACTCCATGATAAGCGCCCAACCAATGATCCAGGCGATCATCTCACCCATTGTCACATAAGAATAAGCATAAGCACTTCCCGCAATGGGGATCATAGAAGCAAACTCTGCGTAACATAATCCTGCAAAGGCACAACCAATAGCAGCGATAACAAATGATAGGGTAACGGCAGGTCCTGCGGCTTGTCCTGCAGCTGCGGCAGTTCTTACAAACAAACCAGCACCAATAATGGCACCAATTCCTAATGCAACAAGGTTGCCAGCACCTAATGTGCGTTTCAATCCTTTCTCGTTATCCGATGCATGTGCAAGCATCTGGTCGAGAGGTTTTCTTACGAATAAACTCATAAGCAGTTATTATAGTTGGTTTAATTAGTGACTTTTTTGTTTTGAGCGACTGCAATATAATAAATTGGAATACCTGCCAATGTAATCAGCAATCCCGGCCATGTAAAAGTTGGTTTGTAAATAATGAGCAAAATGCAGAATGCAAGACCCATCAATATGTATAATACAGGAAGCACAGGGTAGCCAAATGCCTTGTAAGGTCTTTCAGCTTCCGGTCTTTTCCTTCTTAATATGAAGATACCTGCAATGGTGAGCATGTAAAATCCCACTACAACAAATGATATCATATCTAAGAGATCGCCATATCTTCCACTGATCGCCCACAAACAACAAACAATAGCCTGTATCCATAACGCAACAGCAGGAACGCCATTGGTATTCAGGTGGCCTGTGCTTTTAAAAAACAATCTGTCTTTTGCCATAGTATAATATACTCTCGCCCCTGCTAAAATGAGCCCGTTATTACATCCAAATGTTGATACCATGATGAGCGCTGCAATAATTCCTGCGCCTACTGTTCCGCCGAATATCGCCTGCGATGCTGCGGTAGCAACACGATCTTTTGGTGCCGTAGCGATCGCATCCATCGGCAACACGTACGTATACATAAGATTGGCAGTTACATAAATAAGCGTTACGATCAGTGTACCGAGAAATAAACTCAGCCCGATATTTCTTTTTGGATTTTTTATCTCACCTGCAATGAAAGTCACATTATTCCACGCATCACTGCTAAAGATTGAGCCAACCATTGATGCAGCTATTGCACCTAATACCGCTGTGCCAATCACTTCTGAAGCCGTCACGCCCCCGCCATCAGAAGGAAGCAGATTCTTCATACTCCATGCATCGCTCCAGTTAGCACTCCATGCATCACCCTTTGCCAATAAAAAACCAAATATGATCAAACCAAATAGAGCCGATAGCTTGGCAATGGTGAAAGTTGTTTGAATGAGTTTTCCTTCCTTAACGCCTCGTGTATTGATATATGTAAGTAATAATATCAATCCAATAGAAAGTAAATGAGCATATTGAATGGTAAACACTCCTGCATCTAATAATATATTCGAATGAGCCGGCTCTTTACTTGCATCAATCATTTCAAATACAGGAAAGAAATGACCGGTGAATTTTGAAAATGCAACAGCCACTGCAGCGATCGTGCCTGTCTGGATAACAGAGAAGAAGCTCCATCCGTACAAGAAACCCACCAATGGGTTATAAGCTTCTTTCAGATACACATACTGACCTCCGGCTTTTGGAAACATACCGCTTAATTCGCCGTAACTAAGTGCAGCGGTCAACGTCATAAAACCGGTGATAAGCCAAACGAAAATGAGCCAGCCCGGGCTGCCAACATTACGGGCAATATCAGCACTAACTATGAAAATACCCGAACCGATCATTGAACCAGCAACGATCATAGTTGCATCTAAAAGACCGAGAGATTGCCTGAAATTGGATTTATCGGCAAGTCGTGAATCATCAGTAACAGTGGAATAAGTTCTTCCAACAGTTTCTTGTTCTGCCATGCAAGTAGTTTACAGTTGTGAGTATACAGCAGGGAAAATACAGATATTCCTGTAAGCACGCGAAAAAGTTTTATTGGTGGGAATATAGTGTTGACATGTTGCGCTGTCGCGAGATGAAAACTTTTGTAAAAGCTGATTTTTCTACCGACTTTCGGGCCATCTGCTTATAAAACAAACACATGAAGAAGAACAGGCTAACGATCTTTATTCTGCTTGCAATGGTGCTGGGTGTGGCCGTAGGCTATTACATTCATGATACTTCTTCGGCTGAATTCATTTCCAGTTTTTCAAAAAATATAAAGCTACTCAGTACGATATTCATCCGGCTTGTCCAGATGATCATTGCGCCACTGGTTTTTACTACGCTGGTTGTGGGAATTGCTAAGCTGGGTGATCTAAAAACGGTAGGACGTGTAGGCGGAAAAGCGATCCTTTGGTTTGTTACAGCTTCACTTGCTTCATTATTGTTGGGAATGGTGCTGGTTAATTATTTGGAACCAGGTCAATACATTACAAAATCATTACAGGATACAGAGGGATTAAAAGATCTCGCAACCAAGCAAACTGCATTCTCATTACAGAACTTTGTTGAGCATGTAATACCAAAAAGCTTCATCGAAGCAATGGCCACTAACGAGATACTACAGCTTGTAGTTTTCTCTATTTTCTTTGGCGTAGCTGCTGCAGCTATAGGTGAGTATGCCAAGCCGCTTATCAGAGCTTTGGAAGTAGCATCCCACATCATTTTAAAAATGGTGAATTATGTAATGAATTTCGCTCCGCTTGGTGTTTTCGGTGCTATTGCAGCAGTTGTAGCTAGTAAAGGCTTGGGTATATTTGAATTCTATGTAAGATATTTTTCTGCTTTTCTATTAGGGATAGGAATACTCTGGATACTTCTTTTACTGGTAGGCGTATTGATCTTAAGAGGTAGAATGAAAGAATTGTTAAGAAGGATCAGCAGCCCTTTACTAATTGCATTCAGCACTACATCCAGTGAGGCCGTATTTCCAAAACTTACAGAGGAACTGGAAAGATTCGGTTGCAGAGACAGAATAGTTGCATTTGTTCTTCCGCTTGGATATTCATTTAATCTTGACGGTAGCATGATGTATATGACGTTTGCCAGTTTGGCGATTGCGCAGGCATATGGTATTCACCTGGATACATCCACGCAATTAACGATGCTGTTGGTGTTGATGCTTACCAGCAAAGGGATTGCCGGTGTACCACGAGCTTCGCTGGTAGTAGTACTTGCAACTTGCGCAATGTTTAATATTCCCCCGGAAGGAGTTGCTTTGATCTTACCTATAGACCATTTCTGCGATATGTTCAGAACAGCCACTAACGTAGTGGGAAATGCACTTGCAACATCTGTGGTTAGCAAATGGGAAGGAGAATTGGATAACGGGTAGTTGTTACCTGTTATCTTTGCACATTATTTTTAGATAGGGCTTGACTTAACCTGAATTCATGAAAAGAATTGTATCGGCTTTTATATTCGTACTCGTAGCGTGTTATACTAATGCACAACAGTTAAATGTTATA
Source organism: Bacteroidota bacterium (assembly GCA_023429825.1). GTDB lineage: Bacteria > Bacteroidota > Bacteroidia > Chitinophagales > Chitinophagaceae > JAEZDC01. The sequence continues at coordinate 5,907 of JAEZDC010000085.1, forward strand.
CTCGAGAATCAGTATGAAGAAGTACTTTCTTCAAAACCTGTTACTATAAATGGGGTTGCTTATACAACAGATGCGAATGGTGCGGTCACAGTTGATGCAGCCAATGCTACATCACTTAAGATCGTGGCTGATGGGCATAAGGAGACAACAATCAACTTGAATGAAATTTCGCCAAACAAGAAGATCAGGGTTAACCGAAACTTTGTTTGGAAAGATATTCTTAACCCGAATTTTTACATCCAGAATGGAGGTTTATGGCTGATACTGTTCATAGTATTTGCGGAAACGGGTTTGTTTGTAGGATTTTTTCTTCCCGGCGATTCATTGTTGTTTGTGGCAGGTATCTACAGCACGGAGTTGATCAGTACCGTTCTTTTAGTAGAAAACGAATATCTCGACCTGGCTATTCTCATTTTACTCATCTCAATAGCCGGTATCGTTGGAAATACAGTAGGGTATTGGTTTGGTAAAAAAGTGGGTCCCACCATGTACACGTGGAAAGATCGTATGTTATTCAAGAAAAAATACCTGCACCAGGCGCACGATTTCTATGAAAAGCATGGAGGTGTGGCCATCATCGGTGCAAGATTTTTGCCCATGGTAAGAACATTTGCACCAATCATTGCTGGTATCGTGGGAATGGATAAAAAGAAGTTTGCTTATTATAATATTCTCGGAAGTTTTCTGTGGGTAGGAAGCTTAGTGCTTGCCGGTCATTTCCTACAAAAATGGATGCTGGACTGGTTTGGCTTCGATCTCAAGTCAAAGCTTGAGTACATTATTATTGTTATTGTACTCGTTACTACTGCACCTGTTTTATAC
>JAEZDC010000002.1 GCA_023429825.1 Bacteroidota bacterium
TCCCGATACTTGGTGTAATATTCTGTTTGTATTTGCTTATCGAAATCCCCGTAACCAGTTGGTTTGTTTTCTTTGGCTGGATGGGTGTAGGTCTTCTTATTTATTTTGCCTACGGTTATCGCAATAGTAAACTCAATAAACTGGCAGATTAGTTTGTTAGCCAGCTGTTTATTGCTATTTAGCTTCCGTTGCGTCGCACTCTTGTACTGCAGAAGCTTTACGCAGCTTTAACCATTCCTAACGCTGATTCGCGTTACTTTTGCTGCCCTTATGAAACGTAGCTGCTGGGAAGCAAGTTCCGGGGGGCAAAAAGAGTTATTCTGATGAAGTATCAAATAGGCGATAAGATCATTGTACTGCACAGCAATGAAGAAGGTGAGGTAATTGATATCATCAATGAAAAGATGGTAATGATAGAAGTCCGTGGTGTAAAGTTTCCTGCCTACATGGACCAGATCGATTTCCCTTATTTCAAACGGTTTACTGAAAAGAAACTATTTCCTGAAAAGAAGAAGCCAAAGGTATATATCGATAGTGTTCCAAAAGAGAAGATCACGAAGAATGAAGTAAAGGTTGCAGAAGGTGTTTGGTTGTCTTTGATTCCAAAGTTTAGCCTGGACGAGTTCAACGACGAAATAGTGGAGCTGTTTAAAATATTCCTGGTTAATAAAACCGGCAAAGGGTATAAGTTCATCTATAAACAATCATTCTTTGGCGATCCTGAATTCGAGCTAAAGAATGAAGTAATGGCCTTTCATGATTTTTATTTGCATGATATTTCTTTTGCAGACTTTAATGATAATCCTTCCTTCAGCTTCGAATTCTCTCTTGTAACACCTGAAAAAACAAAAGCCGATTATTACGAGAGTAGCGTTAAAATAAAAGCAAAGCAGATATTCAAGCAAGTGGAAGAGTTAAAGGAAAAAAATCAGCCCAATATTTCTTACAAATTGTTTGATGAATATCCGGCTAAAACTTTTGAAGAGAAGTTTGAATTGTCTGGCTTAGCTGCAAAAGGATTTAAGATATACGAAGCCAAACAGATCCGCCAGAATCTTCCTCCTGCAAGAAGTGTTATTGACCTGCACATGGAAAAGCTCAGCAACGACTGGAAAAGTATGAGTAATGCAGAGATACTCTCTATGCAATTGTCAGAGTTTGAGAAATGGTATGAATTGGCAGTGGCCCATGTACAACCTTCTTTAATTGTAATACATGGAGTGGGTAGCGGAAGATTAAGAGATGAGATTCACGATCTGCTCAAGACAAGACGAGAGGTAAAAACTTTCATAAATCAATACGACCCAAGATTTGGCTACGGAGCCACTGAAATATTCTTTCAGTACTAGTGCTGAACTGATGCCATAATGCCGGCACGATGAAGTGCTTGCGACGCAACAGGCGATGCCATGAAATGCTAAAGCTGGTATCATAAAAATTGTTCTTTGTAAATTTGTATTTCAAACCCGAACTATCGTTCCGAATCAACTTCGGAAAGGAAAGTCCGGACAGCACAGAGCAACTCACCGGTGAATAGCCGGCTTCCGCAAGGAAAGAGATAGTGCCACAGAAAATTACTACCCGCTTCGGCGGGAAAAGGTGAAAATGTGAGGTAAGAGCTCACAATGTTAGACAGCAATGTATAGCATGGGTAAACCTTGAGTGCTGTAATGCCACGTATAGAGTCGTTCGAGGGCTGCTCGCCCAAGACTCAGGGTAGGCAGCAACAGGTAAACAGTAATGTTTATCGTAGATAAATGATAGTTTAGAAACAGAATCCGGCTTACGAGGTTTGAAAATGATTGGTCCCGGGAAACCGGGACTTTTTATTTAAGTGCGGCCTGCGTTTTTTTAGGCAGTTTGCTTTTAATAAGCTCATATGCATTCAAGGCTCTCAATTGCCATTCTTTTTTCGTCATCCTGCTGATGTTATCTACAAACACCCACTTGTTTCTTGCCATATAAGGTGCAGGTTTGAAACCTTCACGACTACTGATCTCATCAAACTCTTCGTCGCTAACTTTAAAAGAAGCATTGGTTGGTGTTTCATCTAACCCGATAATGAGAAACATTTTTTCAGCCACACAAAAACACAAATGATTTTCCCACTTGATGTCTTCAGTAACACCAGGGAATTTATTGCATATGTTCTGTATTGTTTCTACGTCCATCACTTTAGGTATTCGTTGATGATTGAAGTTAAAGCATTCAGCATTCGTACTTGCTCGGCGGTATGCCCATGCTGCGCTTCAATATTTATGTAAGGGATATTTTTTTTAGAACAATAGATAGAAAGTGAACCATCATCACTGGTTACCTTGTGGCTTTGCAATACAGCATTAATTTTTTTTGATCGCAGGTGATCGAAGATTCTTCTGTCAGTAGTTAATACAAAATCATCAGGGTCTTGTTTCGGATTTACGTACGTCGTCGCTTTTGAGTTCACATAGCTTTTCACAGATAAATTACCTTCTGTATTGTTGTGTATTGCAATGATAATTTTTGCATCTTCAATTTTATCTTCGATCGCTTCAGCGAAATTCTCAGCTACGTCTTCCGCTGCATTTGTATAGCTTTTGCTAAGGCTTTTTAGAGTAGCAACTCTTCCTTTCTTTGAAAAGATCCTGTTAGGATCAAAATTGTACGACTTGCCTTTATACCTGAAGTTTACATTTCTTTCTCCGGTATGATTGACTGTCACCATCGTTCCTCCATTCGCGGCCATATATTGCCTGGTCGCCTGTACACTGGTCGATTCATTTTCATGCAGGTTCAAAAAAACAGCCTTGGCTTTCGCCGGGTTGTAAGTATGGGTCTTTAACATGATCGTGGTACTACCTAACTGAACATTTTCTGTTTTTACTGTTTGGGTAAAAGCCGATAATGAAAGGGCCTGGCATACTATCAATATCCATTTCATGCCTTAAAGTTAGTAAGAGAGATTTTTTGTAACCGGCTGTAGAATAAGAATTAACTTCTGTTGCGTCGCACTCTTGTACGTTCAGAACCATATGCAACAAAAAAGAAAGCACCAAGTTGTATCAGTACTTTCTTTCGATTGTACCATACTAACCCGATGCTTTCGTAGTGAGTTCAGGCTTTCTTTCGATCACCTTCCTTCACCTTGGTACTTTCCATCTTTTGAGGGACGATTTCCCAATTTTTTTGAGCGGCATCAGCCCTTTTACAGGCTTTTGCATCTCTTTTCTGAGAAAATTCGTTTCAATCATTGCTGATCGTCGTTCTTTTCTCAGCCCAGGCAATCAATTTCATTTTCAGATTTGTTTACCAGGGAACCGGACACTAGTTTTCGTATTGCTACGCTCTTTGTTCCGGGGGTTCTGATCTTGTCTTTTTACAGATCGGCTTCAAAACCCGAATTCAGTTGCAGCATAGTCTTGTTTATGGATATCCTGCTCTGAATTTGTGATTGAAAACTGTTTCGGTTTTCTTTCACTAAGAACCTGCTCTTGTTGAAGGAACCTGTTCTTAATCTTCGAATCACGCCGCCTTGTTGAAGGGCTTTGTTCGTCGTTGACAATACTAAAGTAGTTCATCATTACAGCCGTTTCCAAATTTTTTCATGCTTTGTTATGCACCTGTTTTGCTATTTGTTTTCAACTGGAAATAAGGTTACATGCAGATTATTTATGCTGTTTTCAACGGCTTTAGCACAGGAGTATTAACATATGCACAAGTAATACATACCAGGATGTGCATAATCAGGGAACCTGAGGCATAAAAGAAATCCATGCCTGGGTACTACGTCTATGTCGCCATATGTTCTGAATGATGAAGTGCTTGCGACGCAACAGGCGATGCCACGAAGTACTTCCGCTGGTATTATGATATTCATCACGCATACCCAACCTAATCTGTTTTACTTTTGCTGCCCAATACGATACTATGGCATTTAAGAATCAACAGGAATTCATTCGTTTACTGGAGAAAGAGGGTGAACTGGTTAGAATAAAAGAATACGTTAACCCGCATTTGGAGATTGCGGAGATCACCGACAGGGTTAGTAAAATGCCCGGTGGCGGGAAAGCTTTATTGTTTGAGAATACAGGTTATGATTTTCCTGTGTTGATGAATGCTTATGGGAGTGAAAAAAGAATGTGTCTTGCGCTTGGCGTTAAACATTTAGATGATGTGGCAAAAGAGATCGAAGGATTGTTTAAAATGCTGGCATCTCCTAAAGAAAATATCATTGACAAGCTGAAGATGTTGCCAAAGCTCGGACAGTTTGCTTCGTGGATGCCAAAAGTAAAAAGTGGGAGAGGCGAATGCCAGGAAGTGGTGATGACGGATCCTGATATTACCAAACTTCCTGTTATTAAATGCTGGCCTAAGGATGGTGGCGCATTTGTAACGTTGCCTGTAATTCATACCAAAGAACCAAACACCGGTGCAAGAAATGTAGGCATGTATCGCATGCAGGTGTTCTCGCCAACAATGACCGGCATGCATTGGCATAAGCACAAAGTATCGGCAAAACATTTTAACGAATACAAAAAGCTGAATAAAAGAATGCCTGTTGCGGTTGCATTGGGCGGTGATCCTGCCTATGCATATTCTGCAACTGCTCCATTGCCAGAGAATGTAGATGAATACATGTTGGCCGGATTTTTACGAAAGAAAAAAGTGGAATTGGTGAAGTGTATCTCACAACCTGAAATTGAAGTGCCTGCAGATGCAGATTTTGTGATTGAAGGTTATGTGGATCCGCATGATGAAATGGTTTGGGAAGGTCCGTTCGGCGATCACACCGGTTATTATTCTCTGCCTGATTGGTATCCGAGGTTTCACATCACTGCAATCACACATAAAAGAGGCGCTGTATATCCTGCTACCATTGTTGGTATTCCACCGCAGGAAGATGCCTGGCTGATCAAAGCTTCTGAAAGAATTTTCTTAGCGCCGATGAAGATGACCATGGTGCCGGAGATCATTGATATGGACATGCCTGTTGAAGGTGTGGCGCATAACCTGGTAATTGCACAGATCAATAAAACGTTTGCAGGCCAGGGACAAAAAGTGATGAATGCTATGTGGGGTGCAGGACAAATGATGTTCAATAAAGTATTAGTAATAGCTGATGAAGAAGTGAAGATCCAGGATTATGAAACACTGGCTAAGTACGTGTTCAGAAACTTAGATGTGGTGAATGATATTACGATCAGTACGGGCCCGATGGATGTGCTGGACCATAGCTGTAATAAACTTGGCTTTGGTGGTAAAATGGCTATCGACGGAACATCCAAATTGAACGAAGAAGTGGATGAACTTTATCACCTCAATATTCAACCGGTTGCACTTCCGCCAAACTTTACAGAGAGATTTGAAGCAGTTCAGAAAATAAATGAAAGCCTGCTGAAGAAAGGTATCCCTTGTTTAATTGTGTCAGTGAAAAAAGAAAAGTTTGGTCATGTAAAAGAAGTGCATGAACAGATATGTACTTCACCCGAAGTAGAAGGCATCAAGATGATATTATATGTAGAACATACTGTTGATGCGGACGATTTATCTGTAGCGCTTTGGAGATTCTGTAATAACATGGATCCGAAGAGAGATGCCATGCTTGTTCAACGGCAATCATTCAAGGAGCCAGGTAAAACTTTTGCCTGTTTAGGTTTGGATGGAACGATCAAAACAAAAGCTTTCGATAATTTCCAAAGAGACTGGCCGAATATCATCGTGGCAGATGATGCTACTATCAAATCTGTTGATGAAAAATGGAATAAGCTTGGTTTAGGAGAATTTACTCCATCACCTTCACTCAAGTTCAAAAGCCAGATGTACGGTGAGGAAGCGGTGGCTGCGGTTTGATCACTTCAATACATCTAAAAGCTTGAACATTTTATTTACTATTGAAGATGCAGAACCATCGTAGCTGTTAACAATGATAGCGACCGCATATTCCTTACCATTTGAAGCGGTGTGATAGCCTGCAAAGGATTTTGCTCCGCCGATCGTCCCACTTTTTAGTTTCATCTTGTTATAGTCGGGGAACGATTGATAAAATGCATCAAACCAACTCTGCTTTTTGGCGTAAAGAAGCGCTGATACAAGTGATTTAGCTGTAACCCTATTTTGTGGCGATAACCCACTTCCGTCAATCACCTTCAAATCAGCTCCCGTTGTCAAACCTTTCTCTTTATAAAATCTCCTAATTATCGCCACACCTGAGTCTGTTGATCCCACACCGGTCTTCTCTAATGCTATTGCCTTTAGTAAAGCTTCACCATATTGATTGATGCTCCTTTTCATAAACCAATAGACAATGCTATCAATGCCCGGAGAATAATGAGCATGAAATACATCCGTAGCTTTTGAAGCCGTTTTGTTTTCGGCGGTCAATTGTTCACTGGTTACAAAACGACCTTCAACTGTTATTTTGTTTTGTTTGAATAGCTTTTGTAATTCAAAAGCAAAATGTTGAGGTGCATTTGGAATGGCTCCGCTGATCTTATTGCCACCTTCAAAAGTTCCTTCTACAAATCCTGCATTTGAATAAGGTGGATAGTAAATGTAGGCGTTGTCGCCGGAGCCTTTTCTTCCTGTGATAAGATGATTGACAAGGTTTGCATTTTCCAACTCTGGTTTTGTTCCTTCGATCTTTACTTTATCACCTTGACTGGATCCCGGGTTCAATAAAAGATCATATTGGTTCTCATTCCAGTTGATGCCCCAGATGCCGGCGCCATAATAATTACCCATATCATCCCATATCCAACCGCCAGGCAAAGGCTGGTAAGAAAATGCAGACGCATCAACGACAACATTACCCGTTATTTTTTTTATTCCAAATTTTTTCAGGTGATCGATCCATTTAGCGAAAACAACTTCCGGTTTTGTGATTTCGTATCTCCAGCTTCCGAGCGTTGGATCGCCATATCCCTTAAAGAAAAGATTTCCCTTAAGCTTGTCTCCGTCCAGTTCTCCATCGTAACCCAATTCAGTTTTATATTTATAGTCCTTTCCAAGTAAATCAAACGCAGCTACACTGGTGATTATCTTTTGAGTACTGGCCGGAGCCAACAGTGTACTCCCATTCAAGCTATAAATCTCCTGGCCGCTTTTTGCATCGGCCACATAAAAGCCAACGATAGCATGCTTCACCTGGCTGTCTGCTAATAATGTTTTAGAAGCTTCATCAAGTTTCTGCTGAATGGATTGCGCAATTCCCACATTAGTAATTACAACTGCCAGCAGTAAACAAAACCATCTTTTCATATCTGTATTTTTACCTTCTCTTAAAATTAGAGCTCAAAAATAAGAATGGTTGTTATGGAAAAGCTATTTGCATCTATTGTTACCATCGGAGATGAACTACTCATTGGACAGGTGATCGATACCAACAGCGCATGGATAGGGCAGGAATTGAATAAGATTGGCGTAGCTGTTAAATATCGTTTTGCCGTGGGTGATGTTTGGGATGATATATGGAATACACTTGATAACGCTTCCGGATCATCAGATATTATCCTTATAACAGGTGGGCTTGGTCCAACCGCTGATGATATCACTAAACCACTGCTTTGCAAATATTTTGGTGGGAATATGGTGATGCATGAGCCTACACTCAATCACGTAAAGCATCTTTTTGAGAAAGTGTTCAACAGGCAGCTCACAGAACGTAATATCAAACAGGCAGAAGTACCGGATATATGTAAAGTGATCTTCAACAGGGCAGGAACAGCACCGGGAATGCAGTTTGAAAAAGATGGAAAATTATTTTTCTCTATGCCGGGAGTACCTGTGGAAATGAAAACGATGATGACAGAGCAGATCCTGCCGATCATTCAATCTAAATCGCCATCTCAGTGTATTGAGCATAGAACGCTGGTAACATTTGGTATTGGTGAATCTTATTTAGCTGATCTGATAAAAGATTTTGAGGAAGCCCTCCCGGCAAATATCAAGCTTGCTTATTTGCCTAACTATGGTTTAGTACGATTGAGATTGACTGCATTTGGAAATGACGCATCGTCATTACAGGAACAAATTCTTGGACAGTTTGCAATCCTTCGATCGTATGTTAAGGAATATATGGTTGCGGATGAAGATGTTTCCTTGCAGGAAGCAGTCGGTAAACTCCTTAGTGAGAAAAATAAAACTATGTGCACTGCAGAAAGCTGCACGGGTGGATATATAGCTCATTTGATCACTTCGATTGCAGGCGCATCAAAATATTTTTTTGGCTCGGTGGTGAGTTACGATAACAGTGTTAAGCAAAATGTTTTGCATGTACAGCCTTCTACATTAGATATAAGTGGCGCCGTAAGTGAAGAAACAGTTAAGGAGATGGCTATCGGTGCGTTACAGCAGATGCAAACTGATTATGCTATTGCTGTAAGTGGGATTATGGGCCCGGAAGGAGGTACAGCGCAAAAACCAGTAGGGTTAGTATGGATGGCTGTTGCAGAGAAAAATGGGAACATCGCAACCAAAAGCTTCAACTTCAAATGGGACAGGAGGAGAAATATTGAGCTTACAGCAACGAATGCTTTAAACTTATTACGAAAGTTTATTTTAGGTATGCCATTATAGCTGCTTATTGATATTCAGTACAAGAGTGCGACGCAACAGCGGTGCCATTTGTACAAAAGCTTGCTCCATAACATCTAAATCTGCATTTTTGCCGTCAGCAGATAAAGTTTTAGCTATCGTTAAATGAACCCTTGCTGCTGTCTAACTTGATCATATGGAGAAGAAACCGCTTTACTATTCTGATTATTTACAGCTGGATAAAATTCTGACCGCACAGAAGCCTTTGAGTGGAAAAGATTCAGTTCCTGCGGCACATGATGAAACACTTTTTATAATTGTTCACCAGGCCTTCGAACTATGGTTTTTGCAGGTGCGGCATGAGCTTTCTTTTATAATTGATTGTCTTAACCAGGAAAGCATTAACGATAATTCGCAGCAAATGAGCCAGATCGTTCAACGCTTGCAACGTGTGGCCAAGATCGTTCGTTTAATGAATGCACAGTTCGAAGTGATGGAAACGATGCAACCTTTAGATTTTCTCGAATTCAGGAATGTGCTGTATCCTGCATCTGGTTTTCAGAGTAAGCAATTCAGGATCGTTGAAGCAATGCTGGGCTTAAGAATGGAAAGTCGTCACATGCCTGAGCATTATAAAAATGTTTCTTCGCATGCAGGTGGATTTACACAGGAAGATTTTGAAGAGATAACAGCGCACGAAAATCGTTCAACGCTGTTACATGGAGTGAAAAACTGGCTTAATAGAATTCCTTTTTTTGATAAAACACTCTGGGCCGATTATAAAGGTGGTTTTTTAGACGAAACCATTAAGGATAATATCTTTTTGTCAGAATATTATGGGTTGTACAAACATGTGCAGCAGGAAATAAAAACTGGAAAATCTCAAAATGGGGGTGAGAGTAAGGCAAATGAAGAGTTTGAAAATGCGTTACAAAACTTCAGGTCATTGTTTATTGAAAAGGGCACCAATACTTTTTCTGCCTCGGAATTGACAGCTGCATTATTCATTTTGTTATACGGGCAACACCCAATGCTGAATCAACCGTTCAGATTGTTGAATACATTGATTGAAATAGATGAGCTGTTTGGAATGTGGCGCTTTAAACATTATGCAATGGTGAAGAAGATGATCGGCTTTAACCCCGGAACAGGCGGTACTACAGGAGCCGGTTATCTGATGGGAGCAGTTCAGAAGAACAATGTGTTCTCCGACCTGGTAATTCTGCCAACTTTTTTCATTGAAAGAGAGCGGTTGCCTGGATTGCCTAAATCCATTACAGATATGATGGGATATAAGCTGGAAACTTTCTAGTCCTGATCCTTACTTATGAGCTTATGAAATTCTTTTGCTGCGTTAGATAATTGAGACAGTCTCGATTGCAATATAGCCTTATGTTGCTCTCCTACCTTTTTATAGACATCTGAAGGATAGTTCATGAACGCATCATGTATTTCTGCAGTTGATAGTTGTTGCTGAAGTTCATTAGCTGCCTGTACAAACTTATATTGAGCTAGCTTTCCTAATATTTTCTTATCTAACTTTTTTGATTGATGTGCCAATCCCTCAATGTCTTCAAAATCTTTCCTGTAGGATTGAAATTTATTATTGAACCATAACACTATATCACTTATAACCCCTTCGTCAAAAACATAGAATGCATTATCCCTGTCTTTAGCGATCGGTATAAATTTTTTGGATGTACTATCTGATACTAACACCCATCGCCATTGGTCTTCGTGTCGGTCCCAATCATTGATCAGCATGTCAAATAAGCGGGTTTTCAAATAGAGGAAGGTATCTAAAGGTGTTTTCTCTTTTTCAGTCCGTTCAAACATATCATCAGTATCCATTGCATCTAGTAAACTAAAGAAAGCTGTATCACCTTTCCAGCTTTCGTTCAGATGTTCTTCTAGGTAAACAACCCTTCCCGCCATTCTTTCGTTGTACTTGCTATGTTTTTCAACGTGCGGTACCCAGTACATTGTTGGGTGCAATACCGGCAGGCCCGCAGATTTAGCAAGGTCTGCTGTAATTAATGGAGCAAAAGGATTCATTGCTGCCACCTGGTCTCTGAACATAGAACGAAGGAATGTTGGACGCAAAATGCCAGGCAACACATTTCGTTGATCTTTATTTACTGATCGTAATGTCCATTCTCTTTTCAGGCTATCTCTTAATCGGATAGAAATGGTTTGCTGACTTCCCCCAATTTCAAAAGGTTGTAAGCCTGCAGAATCATAGTTGAATACTTTTACTGTCAATGGTACGGTCCAGAGTGCTCTGTTCTTCTCGCCAAAAAAATAAGTAAACAGTTTGCTGCGCTGGTAATATTCTCCCGGAACGATGGTGATTGAATCTGCTTTGATGGAAGCGGTGAGTTGTTTTGCCTCTTTGAGTCTTTCTTCCATTGAAAAAGCCTTTTTCTCTTTCGAGTTGAAAAGGTTTGGAATGACATATATCAGCACCAACAATGCTATCAGCCAATAGATAAACTTTTTTGATCTCCTGCTCATCACTAATTAGTTGAAACTGATTTGAATAATGCTTAGCAGGAATAGTACCAAAATGGTTTCTTTGCAGAGATGTTGGAGGTAAAAAATATTAGCCTTGTTCAATTCAGGAATTATTTACAGCAGCGGTTTGAATTTTCAGAGCGGGTTGTAGGTATTTGTGGTGCGAATGGTACCGGTAAAACCAACCTGCTTGATGCAATCCATTACCTCAGCCTCACGAAAAGCTATTTTTCTCGACCAGATAGTCAAAGTGTGGCGCATGGTCAACAGGGTATGCGTATTGAAGGAATTTTTGAAGAGGGAAGTGAAGCGTATAAACTGGTCTGTATTTTACGTGAAACGAACCGGAAAGAATTTTCACTTAACGAAGAGCCCTACAAAAAATTATCAGAACACATCGGTAAGTTTCCCTGTGTGATGATAGCCCCGGATGATGTGGAACTGATTACCGGCAGCAGTGAAGAACGAAGAAAATTCATTGATGCAATTCTTTGTCAATTGGATAAGGAATACTTGCTGCAATTGATTGACTATAACAAAATTCTCCAGCAGCGAAACAGTTATCTGAAACAATCAGCAGAAACGAATGCAATGGATGAATCTCTGTTGGAAATACTGGATGAACAGCTGAGTGCGAAAGGGCAGTTTATTTATCAGCAGCGGGCAGCCTTTATGAATAATTTTTTGCCCCTGGTTATTCATCACTACCAAAGAATAGCGGGTAAAGATGATGAAGTGGAATTAAAGTATGATAGCCAGCTTTCGGGAGGAGAGATGAAGCAATTACTCAAATATTCTCTTCAAAGGGATATGATCACACAAAGAACAAATGCGGGTATTCATAAAGATGATCTTGAAATTTTCATGAAACATTTACTTTTTAAAAGCTTGGCATCGCAAGGACAACGTAAAAGTTTATTATTCGCCCTGAAACTAGCCGAATGGGATACGCTTAAAGCAAACAAAGGCTTTGCACCTATCTTACTGCTGGATGATATTTTTGAAAAGCTCGATGAGCAACGTATGCATAATTTGCTTCATTGGGTTTGTGCTGAAAATGAAGGGCAGGTTTTCATCACAGATACGCATAAGGAAAGATTAATCAAACAACTGCAGGATATTAAGGTGAAGTTTCAGATCATAGAACTTTGAGAATTATATTTGCTGTATGGCCCAGCTTTCTATTGGTGATGCAATCAAAACTTTCCTGGACAAAAGTCGTTTGAAGAATGGCGTTCGTGCTGTTCAGATTGAAAGTGTATGGGAAAATATGATGGGTAAAACCATTGCTAAATACACCGATAAAATTGAGATCATCAACCAAACGCTTTTTATTCATTCATCAGTGGGGCCTTTAAAAAGTGAACTATCGTACCAGAAGCCACAGATCATCGAAAGAATAAATGAAATAATGGGCGATAAGGTAATTACTGCCGTAGTTATTAAATGATCATCTGAGGTGGTTCAACACTTTTTCATCCCTTGCATAACTGTACTTCCCTAATATAATTGGCCCTTGCATCACGAAATAGGTCGGGCTTACTCTTGCAGCTGTTTTAATTACGGTAGCATCGGACTTTAATACAGTAATATCTTTTATATGCATGGGTTGAGCAGCAACGATGAATACAGGCGTTCCTGTTTTCTTTATTGAATCAATCAGAGAAAGCTTTGTTTTTTGAATAGCATCATTAGTTATCCTCGGGAGAAAGATCAATACGTATTTATTGGGTTGAGACAAGATGGCCTGCGTTGTATCAGTACCACTTTGCGTAACTAAGCTAAAGTCGCTGATGGCCGGTTTCAGGTCATTTCCTTTTTTTATAAGCTTTTGCCCTCTGTCAACAAAATCATAGGTGTCTATATCATCAGGTAAACTGTCTTGAGAAAACTCAAATTCTTTTCCGTCTTTTTTGTAACGAAAAGTATATTCATATTCATCCGGAACCGATCCTTCCGGCATTTTCATTTGCTCCAGTAGATTATTACCTGCTCTGAATGGAAGACAATCTTTCAGAGGTAAATGAGTCATCACATACCATTGTAAAGCCGAAATAACCAAGGTGCACAATAATAAGATCCAAAACGAAACTTTAGCTGATAGAAGAGGCCTGATCTTCTTATGAAAGACCAGTAATATCATTATCAAAACAAGCAGAACAACATCTTTCCAAAAAGACTCGATAGGCTTTAGCGGTATACAATCACCAAAGCAACCGCAACTCGAAAATTTGCCGGAATACGCTGCATATCCTGTAAGAAACGTAAAGAAGATGATCAGTAATAATAATAACCAGCCAAACAGTTTCATTCGCCAGCCTAGTAAAACTGCAACACCGGCTACTACCTCAAAAACATTCATCAGTAAGGCAAGAGGTAAAGCATAATCATATAACGATATCATATTCCAGGCCTCAAAGTATTCCTGCATCTTATAGCTGAGGCCAAGAGGATCATTCGCCTTTATGAGCCCGGAGAAAATAAAAAGAACACCAACTATTATTCGGATTATGGTCAACAATATTTTCATGATTCGATCAGCTATTGTGTTTTCCTTCATCAATAAGTATCAAAGCAAATACTGCATAGTTGATGATATCCTGGTAGTTTGCATCAATACCTTCACTGATGATGGTCTTTCCATCGTTTGCTAAAATCTGGCGTATCCTTAACAACTTCACTAAAATAAGATCGGCAAAACTTTCCTGGCTCATATCACGCCACGCTTCACCGTAATCATGATTTTTCTCCCCCATCAGTTTTCTTACTTCTTCAATGTGGCTGTCGTAAAGCGCAGAAGCTTTCTCAACAGGTAAATCTTCGATCTCAGGGTTCTGAAGTTGTAATTGTATCAAACCGATCACACCATAATTGACAATGCCGATAAACTCGCTTGAAATATCATCACCCACTAATCTTGTTTTCTTTTCCTGGATATTCCTGATCCGTGACGCTTTTATGAATAATTGATCTATTACAGACACTGGCCTTAACACTCTCCAGGATGTACCGTAATCTTTGGTCTTCTTTAAAAAAATATTCTTGCACTTCTCAACAACAGTATTGTATTGATCGATCGTATTACTCATCAATAAACTTAATTTATTAATTATGCAAGATAAATGAAACAGCCGCATGTTTACGCTGAATTGTAAAGGAAGATTACTGGTGATTGATGAACCGATAGTGATGGGCATTTTAAATGCAACACCTGATTCATTTTACAGCAATAGCAGGATAAACGATAACGTTTTGCAAAAGGCGGAACAAATGCTTAAAGAAGGGGCAGCGATACTTGATATTGGTGGGCAAAGCACCCGGCCAGGTGCACAACAGGTAGGCATTGATAAAGAGCTGAATCGTATTATACCAGTCATAGAAAAAATAATCAACCATTTTCCCGGGGCTTTTATTTCAATAGATACATATTACTCTGAAGTTGCAAAGCAGGCCGTTGCTGCAGGTGCTTCTATAGTCAACGATGTGAGTGGTGGTACAATCGATACGAAAATGCTGGAGACAATAGCTTTGTTGCAGGTTCCATACATCTGTATGCACATGAAGGGCACTCCTGAAACAATGCAATCACACGCGATTTATGAAGATGTGACTAAAGAAGTACTGGATCATTTTATCAATAAAACTGCGGAGTGCAGGAGTGCAGGGATTGCAGATGTAATAATAGATCCCGGGTTCGGCTTTGCAAAAACCATTCAACATAATTTTCAGCTTCTAAAAAACCTTTCAGTTTTTACAATGCTGGATACCCCGGTACTGGTAGGTATTTCCAGGAAATCTACAATCTACAAAACTCTAGGTGTTACAGCGGACGAAGCTTTGAACGGAACAACAGTCTTGCACGCCATAGCCCTGCTGAATGGAGCTAATATTCTGAGAGTACATGATATAAAAGAAGCTCAGGAAGCCATCAGGCTCGTGCAATCTTATGCTTCCGTTTAGTGGCCGTGGCCATCATCATTAACCGGGCTGCGGCGATCTTGCTGTGGTGGCGCAGCAGGAACAATGTCAGTAATTTCCACATCAAATATTAAAGATGCATATGGTGGAATAGTTGGAAGAGATCCTTGTGCGCCATAAGCAAGAAAAGAAGGCAGGTATAGTTTGCCTTTACCACCTTTATTGAAATATCTTAGCCCCGCTTCGAAGCCTGGTAAAATACCACCTTTACCAATTGTAACGGGTATAGCACCAAGCCGATTGAATTTCGGATCTGTATTACTGTCGAATACTTTACCATCTTTCAGAAATCTGCCGGTGTAATTCACCAGTACTGTCATGCCGGTATCTACAGCCGGGCCATTGCCCTTCTCCTGTACCTGGACGTACATTCCAAGTGGTGATTCAGTAGCCTTGATATTTTTCCTGAGTATCCAGTTTTTTAACTGGTTGCGTTCTCTTTCCTGCTGGGATTTCACCTCCGCGATCTGGTCATTCTGCATGTCTTCCGGAGAAGTGAAGGACTGGAGGATTGTGATCTTACCCTTTACCATATCTCTTCTTCCAAACACTTTATCATACCCGTTCTGCATATTTCTTTTTGCAAGTGAATCAATCGAGTAACTAAATTCAATCACATTGCCGGGATGCCTGCCTATTAAAAGTTCAAGCCAGTTATACCTGCCTAACACACTGCTATCAATAGTAGCATATTGCGGAACATTGGAATAAGTAGAATACAATACAGTGTCTCTTTCAGGAAAAGAAAATGAGATATGGTATTTTACCATTGATCCGACTTTCAAAGGATCATCTTTCTTTTTTGCTCCTGTGATCTTGTAAATAATACCTGATTCACTTCTATCATAGTTCAGGTTGCAGGATGCAAGTACAGAAACTGTTCCCAATAGTATTAAAAGATTTCTCATGTTATTGCAGTTCGTTTTCGTATTCTTTTAAAACCTGTTTGAATTTTTTTACGGTGTTTTCCAAAGTGTCGGAACTTCTTCCACCCGCTGCATTAAAATGGCCACCACCTTCAAAATGCTTACGGGCAAAAGTATTGACATCAAAATTGCCTTTGCTGCGAAAACTCCATTTTCTTTCTTCGTCGCGATCAATTACCAAAGCTCCGAGTTTAATTCCTTCAATCGTCAGGAGATAGTTAACAAGACCTTCAGTATCTCCCGTTTTTACTTCGAATCGTAGCAGATCGTTCTTTGGAATGTACATAAGACAAGTATTGTACTCGTAAAATACTTGCATTCTATTCAACAATGCATGCCCGATAAAACGAAGCCGGTTCTCCAAAAAATTGTCATAGATATTTTCATGCACCTTAGAATGACGCAGACCTGTCTCTTTTAAATGGGCTATCATCCTGTGAACCGTTGCGCTGGCTGAAGGAAATCTGAATGACCCTGTATCAGTCATTACACCTGTATATAAACTTTCAGCTACCTGTTCATTGATCTTATCTGAATGCCCTGATTCAACGATTACATCATACACCATTTCGCAGGTAGAGCTTTTTGTGGTATCGCTGATGCCATAATTGAAAGCAGATTCCTGTGGTTGTTGATGATGATCGATCAGTATCTTAATGCACTTCATTTCTGTAAGCACCTGTTCCATATGCTTGGTACGATGAAGAACATTAAAGTCGAGGCAGAAAAGAATTTCTGCTTCATTTAAGACCGATAGTGCTTTTTCTCTATGCAGATCAAAGTCGATAACCAGTTTAGCCCCGGGCATCCAGTTAAGGAAGTTTGCCCAGTTGGTAGGAGAGATCACCGTAACGGTATGACCGAGCTGGATAAGAAAATTATATAAGCCCAGGGATGAACCCATGGCATCACCATCCGGCTTTTGATGCGTGGTGATCACAATTTTTTTAGGTGTTGTCAGCTGCGGATAGAACTCCTGTATTGGTTGCATAAAGTGCGGCAAAATTCAGGTTTTAGAAGTATGAATGCAAATGAATTTAGAAAGATGCCATTCATGGTGAATAGAATATAAAGTGTACAAGGGTGCGACGCAACGAAGACGATCGAAGCGTCTATAGCCGGCTACATAAAAATTTTTCTAAATGGCGATTCACATGGCTTTGGGAGGTGATTTCTGTTACCTTTGCCGCCGTTAAATTATGATTATGAGCAATATTACTTTTACAATGATCAAACCTGATGCAACTTCTAAAGGTTACACGGGCGCTATTTTAGACCAGATGATCAAAGGCGGATTTAGCATCAAAGCAATGAAATGGACAAGATTAACGAAAGAACAAGCAGGTGCTTTTTATGCAGTTCACAAAGAGAGACCTTTTTATGGTGAGTTAGTGGACTTTATGAGCAGTGGACCAATTGTAGCTGCTATTTTGGAAAAAGAAAATGCGGTGGCAGCTTTTCGTAAACTGATCGGTGCAACCAATCCTGCACAGGCAGAAGAAGGAACGATTCGTAAGAATTTTGCATCTTCAGTAGGAGAGAACGCGGTACACGGAAGTGACAGCGACGAGAATGCGATGATCGAAGGAAACTTTTTCTTTTCTAACCTGGAGAGGTTTTAACAGATATTAGGTTCTAAGTAAAGAAAGCCTTGCCAACAGCAGGGCTTTGTTTTAGCATACGTTGAAAGAAGTGACTAAAATGAATCGATAACTTAAATCGGAACCTTGAATTTGTAAGCACTTGAATAACAGAATTCTTGACACGATTAGTATATATTAAAAAAACTTTAGCGGCCATCCTTGGCATGATTTTTTTAGTATTCTCTATGTTTTTTAAGGGTTTAGGGTTGAAAAGGGGGCCTCGTTTTCGGGGCTCCTTCTTTTTTTATATATGCATAAAAAACGCCCTGGTGTCAGAGCGTTTAAGAATTTAAATTTAAAGATCTATTCAATTTTAGTGATCTTCAAAACGTTGGTGGGCAAGTGAAGATGTATTGGCGTACTTCCTGTGTTGATGACTGTATCACCTGCTTTTAAAAATCCTCTTTCTTTTAAAATATTGATCTGGTCAAAGATGATATCATCCAAACTATCTTCTTCATCATAAAAGAAAGCTCTCACGCCCCAACTTAAACTCAACTGGTTTACAAGCGTACGCTCTTTTGTAAATATGAACAGCGGAGATTGTGGCCGATAACTACTCAGCATGAAAGCAGTATAACCACTCTGCGTCATTCCAAGAAGGGCGTCGGCGTTTACATCTCTCGCTATCTTACAGGCATTATAACAGATCGCATCACTTAAGAATGAAGGAGAATGTGGCTGAGGCTTCAGGTCTTCTTCACGATTGTAACGGTATTCTCTCTTTTCTACTTCAAGAATAATCTTTCGCATCGTTTGCACTACCAACGAGGGATGATTACCTGTAGCAGTTTCACCGCTCAGCATCACAGCATCGGCACCTTCAATTACAGCGTTTGCCACATCAGTGATCTCGCTCCTGTTAGGCTTTGCCCTGTCGATCATGCTTTCCATCATCTGTGTAGCCACGATCACTGGTTTTGCACGGTGAATGCACTTGCGGATAATATCTTTTTGAATAAGCGGAACCTGCTCCACCGGCAGCTCAACTCCTAAGTCCCCGCGGGCTATCATTATCCCGTCGCTTTCAACAATAATGTCGCGAATATTGTTGAGTGCTTCTGGTTTTTCAATCTTCGCAATGATCTTCAGCTTGCTTTTTCGTTCTTCAATTTTATTACGAAGAATGATCAGGTCTTTCACACTTCTTACAAAGCTTAATGCTACCCAATCAAGTTGCTGATCTAGTATGAACTCGAGGTCTTTGAGATCTTTTTCGGTTAATGCAGGTAATGATATCTTAGTGTCAGGGAGATTGATTCCTTTCTTGGACGAAAGAACACCTCCTAATATAACTTCTACTTTTACATCTTTTGTTTTAGTGATGGATTTCACCCTCACTTCGATCTTGCCATCATCTATCAGAATGATATTGCCAATCTTTACATCAGCAGCAAGGTTAGGATATGAAACATATATCCGCTCAAGGTTGCCAACTACTTTTTCATTAGTGAATGTAAGTTCGTCGCCCGGTGATACAGTCATACTTTCTCCCTCAATTTCACCTACTCTTAGCTTTGGCCCTTGCAGGTCTGCGAGAATTGCCAGGTTAAAAGGTTGAGTCTTGTTGATATTGCGGATGTGTTCTATGATCTTGAGTTTATCCTCATGTCCTCCATGAGAAAAATTCAATCGAAAAACATTTACACCTGCTTTTACCAGTTCCAGCAGTTTATCATAAGTATCGCAGGCAGGGCCAACAGTGGCAACAATTTTAGTTCGGTGTGTTACGTGATCTACTCCAGCTTGTTTATCCATTTGCTGGTGCAGGTATTTATCCAGGTTTTTTGACATAATCTGATTTGTTCTTTTGCATCAATCACGACGCCAAAATCTTAACAATCTTGATCCATTCATGACCAATGCGGTGTTTTTCTTTAATGGCCTTATCAAAAGGAGTGTAGTGTATCTTATTGTTAATAATACCGACCATTACATTGCTGCGCCCCAACATTAAACTTTCCACAGCATAATATCCCATGTGGCTGGCGATTAATCTGTCATGGCATGTAGGCATTCCACCTCTTTGTATATGACCTAAAATGCACAGCCGGATGTCAGCTTTAGGCATTCTCTCTTTTAAAACTTTTACAACACCGGTACCGCCGCCAAAGTCATCGCCTTCAGCAACTACAATTAAATTAACCAGTTTTTTTCGTTTCTCTTTTTCAGCAAGTGATTCAACGATCGCTTCGATGTCTGTTTTGTTTTCAGGGATAAGAATGTTCTCAGCGCCTGTTGCGATGCCACTGTGCAATGCAATGTACCCGGCATCCCTTCCCATTACCTCCACAACAAAAAGACGGTCGTGCGCTTCCATGGTATCGCGGATATTATCGATCGCCCGTACAGCAGTATTAACAGCTGTGTCGAAGCCAATAGTGGAATCCGTTCCGGCGATGTCTTTATCTAT
>JAEZDC010000081.1 GCA_023429825.1 Bacteroidota bacterium
GGGCAGGATAAAGTGTTTGTTTATCTTTTTGAGAACCATTACCTGAAGGGAGATACATCTTTTCTTAATGAAAAAGATAGAGAAACGATCTATAAAAGAGGCTGGAGTTTGATCGCAAACCAGATAGGTGAAGTGGCTCCCCAGCTTAATCTTGTTGATGTGAATGAAAAGCCTGTTAACCTGTATGCACATAATGCTGCATACACTCTTGTAGTTTTCTGGGATCCGAATTGTGGCCATTGTAAGGAAGAGCTTCCAAGAGTAGACTCCATCTATAACGCTAAGTGGAAAGGGTTAGGTGTAAAGATATTTGCGGTGAATGTAGATGAGGCAGCACAGAAACCATGGAAGGATTTTATTGCTGAACACAAAATAAGCGAATGGACGCATGCTTATCAAACCAAAGCTGCCCGTGATGCAGAAACAGCGGCTGGCCAGGCAAACTTCAGACAATTATATGATGTGTATAAAACTCCAACCTTATATTTACTCGATAGCCAAAAGCGTATTATAGCAAAGAACCTTGAAGTAGCAGGATTTGATGAGGTACTTACTGCAAAATTAAAAACCAGAAATAACTTCTAATGAAAAAACAACTGGCACTGCTTGTTGTGTTAGCAATAGCTGCGTGTGTTGCAAAGAGTCAGCCTTTATTTACTTACGGGAATAAATCTGTTACGAAAGAAGAGTTCTTAAAGGCTTATCATAAGAATCCTACTAACGAATCTGATAAGAAGAAAGCTTTGAAAGAATACCTTGACCTTTATATCAATTTCAAGCTAAAGGTGCAGGCGGCATACGATTCCAATCTTCACAAAGAACCCACGTATCTATATGAAACAGCTAATTTCAGGAGACAACTAGCTGAGAATTTTATCAACGAAGAAGCCAGGATAGGTACGCTGGTTACTGAGGCTTTCAATAGGGCACAAAAAGATATTCACCTGGTACAGGTCTTTATTGAAGCGAAAAATGAAGATGGTGCTACGTTGGAAAAAGCCCAGAAAGCACTTGCCGAACTGAAGAGCGGAAAGGCGATTGAGAAAGTTGCCGGAGAATATTCATCTGATGGGTCTGCAAGTGACTTAGGTTGGATCACCGCTTTCACCCTGCCTTACGAATTTGAAAATGCGGTGTATGATCTTAAAGTGGGTGAATACAGCGAGCCTATTAAATCAACATACGGCTATCATATTTTTAAAAATGTATCTGAACGCCCTGCGGCTGGTAGAAGAAAGGTAGCGCAGGTGTTGATCGCTTATCCGCAAAACGGAACGGTGCAGGAAAAAATGCAGGCGAAGGCAAAAGCAGATTCGATCTATTACATTATACTGAATAAAAAGATTGCGTGGGAAGATGCTGTTAAGCAATTTTCTAATGACATGAGTAGTGCTCACAACAATGGCCAATTACAGGAATTTGGAATAGGGCAATATAGCAGTGCTTTTGAAAATGCCGCGTATAGCCTTAAAACAAAGGGGGATATTAGTAGACCTGTTGAAACAAATTATGGTTTTCATATTCTTCAGTTGTTAGAGATAGTTCCTGTTCCAAAAGATATCAATGATGCTGTATCTGCTGCGGTGATCAAAGAAATGGTAGAAAAAGATGACAGGCTTACGTACTCTAAAAATAATCTAACAGAGAAATGGCTTAAGAAGTCGAATTTCAAACAAGTGGCCTTCGATAAAGCTGAGCTTTGGCAATATGTAGATAGTTTTATAAATGATAAAAGCACCGCCTCTTTTAAAAAGATTAAAGATTCTACAATAATCTTTACTTATCCCAGGCAAAATGTAAAGGCTAATGATTTCGCAAGATTTTATAGAGCTGCCAAGCAAGCGAAATTATACGAAGGCCAAAACAGGGAGTTTGTCTTTAACCAGTATATAAAGGCAACAGTAAACGAATATTACAGGAATAATTACGAAAATTTCAACTCGGAGTTTGCTGCACAGGTAAAAGAATTCAACGAAGCAAATTTGCTTTTTGCAATAATGGATAAAATGGTTTGGGGCAAAGCGGGAACGGAAGAAGAAGGGTTAAAAAAATATTATGCGCAGCATAGAAACAAATATGTATGGTTGCCGAGTGCAGATGTATTAATAGTGACTACAACAGATGAGAAACTTATTAACGAGCTGCAGCAACAACTTTCATCTGATCCGCATAACTGGAGATCTATACTTCAAAAGTATAACAATACAGTGGTTGCGGATAGCAATCGATACGAACTTGGCCAAATCCCCGTAGTGGAAAAAACAAACTTTAGTGCCGGTGTTATTACGTCTCCTGTAAAGAATACAGATAACAGTATCAACTTCGCTTATGTGTTTAAAGTGTACAGAAACCAGGAGCCACGCAATTTTGAAGATGCAAGGGGTGCTGTTATTACCGATTACCAGTCTGTACTAGAAGAAAAATGGTTAAATGAATTAAAGAAAAGATACCCGGTTAAAGTGAACCAACAAGTTTTTGATAGCTTGAAATAGGTATAGTTATACCAATTCCTTCACAACATTCCAAATCACCTTTGGCTTTCCTAAAGTATAGTAATGTAATACAGGAACGCCATATTCTTTTAATTCTTTTGATTGCTGTAATAGCCATTTTGTACCAACCTGCTCTACATCAGCATCAGTTTTACATTGAAGAATCTCCGTTGAAAGATCGGCGGGAATATCTACATGAAATATTCGTGGCAGAACAGATAATTGTTTTTTAGTAGTGATGGGCTTTAATCCCGGAATGATAGGAACGTTTATGCCAGCCGCTCTGCAAGCATCAACAAATGCAAAGAATTTTTTGTTGTCGAAGAACATTTGTGTCATGATGTAACAGCCTCCCGCATCAATCTTTTCTTTTAAATGAGCGAGATCAGTATCCATATTTGGTGCTTCAAAATGCTTTTCCGGATAACCGGCAACTCCAATACAGAATTGTGTTTTGCCTCCATCCCTGATATCATCATCCAAATACAAGCCGCTATTCAGATTTTGTACCTGCTTTAGAAGATCAATTGCATATCTATGGCCACCTGGTTCCGGCTCGAAGAAAGTTTCATTTTTTGCAGCATCACCTCTTAATACTAATACATTGTCTATGCCAAGAAAATTAAGATCAATCAATGCGTCCTCTGTTTCTCTTTTATTGAATCCTCCACAAATAAAATGTGGTACTGCGTCGATCTCGTAATGGTTCATGATAGCGGCACAAATACCTACGGTACCGGGTCTTTTTCTTACCTCAACTTTCTCGAAGTTTCCATCTGCCTTTTTCTTGAACATTGTTTCGCTTCGATGGTAAGTAACATTGATCCAGGAAGGTTTGAATTCCATCAATGGATCTAAGTGATCATACAACGAATTGATGGTCTTTCCTTTCAATGGAGGTAGCACTTCGAAGGATAATAAAGTTTTCTTAGCTTGGGATATGTGATCTGTTACTTTCATTTATGCTCAAAAATTGTCGCAATATACTGTACAAACTGCTGTTAAGAATATATATACAACAAAGTGGTATACTGCATATGTATATTTTTGTCAAAATCTTTGCTTTGAGCCTTACAATACACACAAAAGATCTTATTAAAACTTACAGTAGCAGAACTGTGGTAAACCATGTTTCTGTAAATGTGAAACAGGGAGAGATCGTTGGTTTGCTCGGTCCTAACGGAGCTGGGAAGACCACCACGTTTTATATGGTGGTGGGATTGATCAAGCCTGATGAAGGTCATGTGTTCTTGAATGAACAAGATATAACGAAACTCCCTATGTATAAAAGGTCTCAAATGGGAATCGGTTATTTACCGCAGGAAGCTAGTGTATTCAGAAAGTTGAGTGTAGAAGATAATATCATGAGTGTGTTAGAGATGCGGAATTACACCAAAAGAGAAAGGCAAACCAAACTTGAAAGTTTACTAGACGAATTCAACCTGCATCATGTAAGAAAAAATAACGGTGATAGTTTAAGCGGGGGGGAAAGAAGAAGAACGGAAATAGCAAGGGCTTTAGCTGTTGATCCGAAATTTATTTTATTAGACGAACCGTTTGCAGGAGTTGATCCCATCGCTGTAGAAGACATTCAGACCGTTGTAGCAAGATTGAAATACAAGAACATCGGTATTCTTATTACCGACCATAATGTAAATGAAACGCTATCCATTTGTGATAGAGCATATCTATTAATTGAGGGAAAAATATTTCAGCATGGAACCGCCGAAGAGTTAGCTGCAAACGAACAGGTGAGGAGATTGTATTTAGGAACCAATTTTGAATTGAGGAGAAAAGATTGGATACTGGATATGCAAAAAAATCCATCATCTCAAAATATTTAGTATCACCTGATAATTGATTTCCACTTTCTGCATTGATTTACTATTTTGCCGGCATCAGTAAAAATGAAATTCCTTAGTCCGGCAATATCAAGGCTAGCAAGATGGCGTTACAGTCGTATTGAAGACTGGATGAATGAGCCATTCGATGCTCAGCGACAAGTATTGCAGGAACTAGTCACACATGGACAGTACACCGAGATAGGCCGAAAGTACGGCATGAAAGATCTCTTTAAATTAGCTGAATTTAAAAAGGCGGTTCCCATTCATGAATATGAAGACCTGCAACCATACATTGAGCGTTTGATGAATGGTGAACAAAACCTTCTTTGGAATACACCGGTTTACTGGTTTGCAAAAAGCAGTGGAACTACAAGTAGTAAAGCTAAATTCATTCCCATTACTGAAGAAAGTCTGGAAGATAATCACTACCAAGGATCCAAGGATGTATTGACAGCTTATTATAATCATCATCCTGACAGTGATCTTCTAACAGGAAAGGGTTTAGTTATCGGCGGAAGCCACCAGGTGCATAAAATAAATGATGAGGCGAGTTACGGCGATCTCAGTGCCGTGCTTTTACAAAACTCCCCTTTCTGGGCTGAATGGATCAGAACACCTGAACTTTCTATTGCTTTAATGGATGATTGGGAGGTTAAAATTGAAAAACTGGCGCAATCCACGATCCATGAAAATGTAACATCTATATCAGGCGTTCCTACCTGGACGCTGGTGCTTATTAAAAGAATTTTAGAGATCACCGGAAAGTCTACGTTGAAAGAAGTATGGCCACAATTGGAGTTGTATCTGCATGGGGGTGTATCATTTACACCTTATAAAGAGCAATTCCATAAATTAATTGGAACTGATATTAACTACCTGGAAATGTATAATGCCAGCGAAGGCTTTTTTGCTGCACAGAATTTACCGGGTGAAGATGGCATGTTGTTATTCCTGCATCATGGAATTTTTTATGAATTCATGCCTGTGGAGGAATATGGAAAAGATGATCCGCAAACAGTAGGATTAAAAGATGTAGAAGTAGGAAAGAACTATGCAATCGTTATTAGCACTTGCGGTGGTTTGTGGAGATATCTTGTTGGAGATACGGTTCAATTTGTTTCAACTGCTCCATTCAAGGTTAAAGTAAGCGGAAGACTGAAGCACTATATAAATGCTTTTGGAGAAGAAGTGATCGTTGAGAATACTGATAAGGCAATTGCGATTGCAAGCATGAGGACTAACGCAATAGTAAATGATTACTCAGCCGCACCTGTTTATTTTAGCGATAATAGCAATGGTGCTCATGAATGGCTGATAGAATTTGAAAAAGCTCCGGAAAATTTCGAGCAATTCGTGTATGAGTTAGACGATGCCCTTAAATCTGTTAATGGAGATTATGAGGCAAAACGTTTTAAGGATATCGCTTTGCGTATGCCTGTTGTTCATCCTTTGCAGAAAGGCGTATTTAATGCGTGGTTGAAAAGCAAAGGCAAACTGGGTGGTCAGCATAAAGTGCCGAGGCTGTGTAATGAGCGGACATACCTGGATGAGATTTTGAAGTTTCTTTCTTAAGCT
This sequence comes from Bacteroidota bacterium, assembly GCA_023429825.1. Lineage (GTDB taxonomy): Bacteria > Bacteroidota > Bacteroidia > Chitinophagales > Chitinophagaceae > JAEZDC01. The sequence goes on from JAEZDC010000081.1 coordinate 5,912, forward strand.
GCTCAATATAGTATCTAACGCACAAGTGTGCGACGCAACAAATGTTGAATAGAATTACTTTTGCTCACTACCAAAAAACTCTCTTATGAAATTACTTGATGGAAAAGTTTGTATTGTAACAGGTGCAGCCCGCGGTATTGGTGAAGCTATTGCCATTAAACTTGCTGAACATGGAGCGAACGTGGCATTTACATATGTAAGTGAAGGCAGTGCAGATAGAGCGAAAGCTGTTGAAGAGAAGATCAATTCGTTTGGAGTTAAGGGTAAAGCATATAGAAGCAATGCAGGGGTGTTTGACGAGTGCGAGACTTTTGTAAATGATGTTTTGAAAGAATTTGGAACCGTGGATGTTTGCGTAAACAATGCCGGTATCAGTAAAGATAACCTGCTGCTTCGCATGAATGCCGAGCAGTGGGATAGCGTGATGGAAACGAATCTGAAGAGCGTGTTCAATATGACCAAGCAAGTGATCCGCCCTATGATGAAAGCGAAAAGCGGGAGTATCATTAATATGAGTTCGATAATTGGAGTGAGAGGCAATGCAGGTCAAAGCAGTTATGCTGCGAGTAAGGCTGGTATTATTGGCTTTACAAAATCTGTGGCTCATGAGCTGGGCAGTCGTAATATCAGGTGCAATGCTATCGCTCCGGGCTTTATTGAAACAGATATGACACATTATCTGAAGGAAGGGAATGCTGCTGAAGAGTTTATGAAAAAGATTCCTTTGGGGAGATTCGGTAAAGGTGATGACATTGCTAATTCTGTTGTATACCTCGCCAGTGATTGGGGAACATACATAACTGGCCAGGTTATAAGCATTTGTGGCGGGCTTAACATATAATGCACCAGTTTATGACCGTAACATGTCTATAATATTGTTACTTATTCAACTTCAACGCTATATTTGCAAACTGAATGCGAAAGTCAAATAACATACAAAATGCAGGTGCTGCTAAGGTCATCACTGTTATTTTGATGTGTTTTTGTCTTTTGTTTTTGACAGGGATCAATCTGGTTTTGTATCCTTCTGATGCTGTTGCAACTGCCACACAAGATGTTCAGAGTAGCGATACCGAAGAAAATTTACCTACTAATCCGGTTGAAGAGAAAACGGTTTCATCTACCTCTTTAGCTGAAGAGTTCCTACACGAGCATTTTTATCTAAATGTTTCAGTGATCAATAAATTAATGCTTCATAAGATCCATGAGGCTGAAAAACTGCAGATCGTTCATTTCGAACTATTATCACCTCCTCCAGAAACAACGTTATAATTCGTTGTAGCAGTTTTAAGTAGCATTATAAAATGTAATGTGCTGCTGCATACATACCGGTTGAGCCGGCATGATGCCAACCTTTCTCATCAGATATGTTTTAGACGTTCCAAGCATTATGGCCGGCCTTAACTGGTGTTCTTATCGATGTCCATCATCATTGATCCTAAAATCATTTTGTAAAAATGAAACGTACAAGCTATTTAAAGAGTTTAAGTTCGGATTTTCCGGCATCCATTGTTGTGTTCTTAGTGGCTTTACCTTTATGTTTGGGTATTGCATTAGGTTCTAATGCTCCTCTATTCAGCGGATTGATCGCTGGTATAATAGGTGGTATTGTAATTGGTTTTTTAAGCGGTTCTCAACTAAGTGTGAGTGGACCTGCAGCAGGATTAACCGCTATTGTAGTGGTCGCAATTGCAAAAGTGCCTTCTTTTGAAGCATTTTTGTTGGCAGTAGTTATTTGCGGAATTATACAATTGATCCTCGGATTTCTAAAAGCAGGATTCATTGCAGATTACGTTCCGGGATGCGTAATCAAAGGTATGTTGGCTGCAATTGGTGTAATTCTAATTTTAAAACAGATACCGCATTTAGTTGGTTATGATGCTAATTTTTTAGGTGACGAAAGTTTTCAGCAGAAGAATAATGAAAACACATTTACCAGTATTATTAATTCTATTTGGCATATAACACCTGTAGCAGTGGCAATAGGAGTAATAGGTTTATTATTCCAGATAGGATGGGAAAAATTTGTTGCAAAGAAAAAAGGATTTATTAAGCTTATTCCAGCTCCCCTGGTAGTAGTATTGATTGGAGTTGTTATCAATGAATATTTCAAGGCAACTAGCCCGGCATATGCTATTTCAGCTGAGCATATTGTAAATATCCCGGTGGCCCAATCAGCTAACGAGTTCTTTTCTTTTTTCACTTTCCCCGATTTTAGCCATGCTTTTAATAAAGAAGTTTTGATTGCAGGGGTTACGTTAGCTTTGGTAGCAAGCCTTGAAACCCTTTTGTGCATCGAGGCAGTTGATGATCTTGATCCATATCAAAGAGTAACTGATAAAGCAAGAGAATTAAAAGCCCAGGGATTGGGTAACATGATCAGCGGATTAATAGGAGGATTGCCTATTACTTCTGTAATTGTTCGTTCATCTGCTAACTTAAACGCTGGTGCAAAAACAAAAACATCGGCAATTATGCACGGGGTTTTGCTATTACTTTGTGTTGCGTTTATTCCCACTATTTTAAATCTGATTCCTAAATCAGCTCTGGCTGCTGTGCTTATTTTCACTGGATATAAATTAGCAAAACCAGCTTTGTTCAAACAATTTTATACTAAAGGATGGGATCAGTTTGTGCCGTTTGTAGTAACCATTGTAGCAATTCTTTTAACCGATCTTTTGATTGGAGTATTGATAGGCATTGCAGTAGGTTTATTCTATGTAATCCGTAGCAACTTCAAAACATCTGTATTTGTTGTGAAGGATGAAAGCAAATATTTATTCAGGCTAAGGAAAGATGTTTCATTCTTGAATAAACCTATTATCAAAAACAGCTTAGAGGAAGTGCCTGAAAATGCAACTGCGATCATAGATGTAAGCCGTGCGGATTTTCTTGATAAAGATGTAATAGAGGTAATAGAAGATTTTAAAAAGCATGCTCATCTAAAAAACATTAAGGTGCTTGTTCATTACAATAATTTTCAACAACATATTTTTGGGGAAGAAACGGATGACAGTGAGTTTACTATTAATCCAAATAAGCCTGAAAAAAAAGTTGAAAAAGCTGCATAATAAAATTAAACTAAGCTTATGTATTCGTACGAAAGATTGTTATTGGAAAACAAAGCGTGGGCTGCTGAAAAAAAAGAGCTTGATAAAGATTATTTCAATCGGTTAGCTCATGTACAAACTCCCGAATTTTTATGGATCGGTTGTAGTGATAGCCGTGTGCCTGCTAATGAAATTACAGGCACTCAGCCGGGAGAAATATTTGTACATCGTAACGTAGCCAATCTTGTTATTAGTACCGATGTAAACCTTTTGAGTGTACTGGATTATGCGGTTCACCACCTTAAAGTAAAGCATGTGATCGTTTGCGGACATTATGGATGCGGGGGTGTCAAGGCATCAATGACAAAGCATGATTTCAAATATATTCTTAACATGTGGCTGAGGAATATCAAGGATGTTTACAGGATACATCGAGATGAATTGGATGCAATCCAGGAAGAAGAGCAAAGGTTCGACCGGTTGGTTGAGCTAAATGTGATGGAACAAGTCCAGCACCTTGCGAAAACTTCTATTATTCAGAAAGCCTGGAAACATGAGCAACGTCCAGATCTGCATGGGTGGGTATACGGGCTGAAGGATGGAATCATAAAGCCAGTATTTGAAATGAAAGCGGGAACGCATATTGATCCTTTATTTGAATACGATGATGTTTGAGATTTATAACTTCTATTTCAAGACATAAAATGTATCTATTCATTAAACACTTTCAGCATTGAGTTTGGTATACAGGATTATTTCGATAACTATAATGTGCTTTTGCCTGTCGTTTCTGACTTGCATTAACATTGTTTTGTACCAGGCTAACAACGGTGCTATAAAAGTTTCATTAACGCCGGTGCCAGAAGAAGAGACTGTCCCTTCTGGTCCCGTTGAAGAAAAAGCTCCAGAAAAGAATTCATCAACTTCTATAATTGAAGAATTTCTTGGTGCGCCTCATCAAGTAGAATTATCTTTCTTCAATAAATCGGTACTACATAAGATACATATTGCAGAGAAACTGCAGATCGTTCATTTTGAATTATTATCACCCCCTCCCGAGTTATTTATCTAAGTCTTAGTCAGCATACTATTTTTCGATAACCAATGGTTGCATGTACTTGTGCATGCGCCTATTTAAAAACTTAGATACAATGACAGCACATACTAAAGAACTACTCAATAATCTTACACCACAGGGAGCGTATGCAGTGCTCCAGGAAGGAAACAAGCGATTTGTAAATAACTTAAAGATCAACAGGAATCTTTTGCAACAAATGAATGAAACTGCATCCGGTCAACATCCCTTTGCCGTTGTGCTTAGTTGCATGGATAGCAGAACTTCTGTTGAGCTTATATTTGACCAGGGATTGGGAGATATTTTCAGTATACGTATCGCTGGAAATATTGTGAACGAAGATATACTCGGCAGTATGGAATTTGCCTGCCAGGTGATGGGGTCCAAGCTGATTGTAGTACTTGGCCATACTAAATGTGGTGCAATTAAAGGAGCCTGTGATGATGTGAAACTCGGTAATTTATCAGGCTTGCTTGATAAGATAAAACCTGCAATGAAAAAAACGAGCCACCTCGGAGAGAGCCTAGGCGATCATATTTATTCTGAAAAAGTGGCCTACGCTAATGTTACTCATGGCATGGATGAAATATTAGAACGAAGCCCGATTATCAATAAGCTTTTTAAAGAAGGAAAGATTGGCCTCGTCGGCGGAATGTATAGCGTAGAAAATGGCCGAGTACATTTTATAAAAGAGATGTTCTCTTCTGAGGAAAAAAAGCAAAACCATTCATCGCGACTAGAGATGGCGCAATAGCATTCTAAGCAGTAGCTCATAAAATGCAGGATATATTCTTTCAGATGAATTTATCTCATAGCCGGAGGGATATATCCTGCACCAATAAGCATCATTATCTTGCTTCGAATTATATCCTGCATCTCGCCAGGCTTCCCGGAAAGAATGATGCGAGCATGGCCCTGCAATATTGGCTGGGAAGAGATTCTGATCAAGTAGCAGATGTGAACTGCCTCAGGAATCTAACATCGTTTTGAGAATAGAGCCTGAGGTCGTTTACCCTGTATTTTAACTGGCATATTCTCTCGATGCCCATACCAAAAGCAAAACCTGTATACTTGTTACTGTCAATTCCAAAGTTTTCTAACACTTTCGGGTGCACCATTCCGCTTCCTAATATCTCCACCCAGCCAGTGTGTTTGCATACACTGCATCCCTCTCCCG
>JAEZDC010000101.1 GCA_023429825.1 Bacteroidota bacterium
TATTTGATCTCAATTCTTCGAACAGGGGCCTTAGTCTGAGTAAAGGAGATAAATAATTCCAATCTTCTCTTGAAACTACAGTCTCTAAAGCCTTGTCTTGGCTTGCGACAGGACAGCCCATACATCCGGTTCTTGCATTTATTTCTTCTGCTTCATCACCGCCGTACGCTTGAGCCACCATCTTTGTACTCCAGCATCCATATTCCTCCCGTGGAGCCCAATTGTTTAACCATTCCCATATATGACATACTCGCCAATGAATAAGTGGTGCTAGCGTATCACATATAGCAGCTGGCATAGTTTGTTGATAATATCCCTGACCGCATTCAGCACCATCTTTCGAACAGCTTGCGAAAATTCGCTGATCTCTTGCAGCTGATTCTCCCACACGCACTCCAGTTATCATCAGAATTTTTTCTCCTTTCTCTGCATGCAGAAGTCTCAATTCGTCTTCCATAGGTGTTATCTTAATTGCACCCGTACACCACCTAAATCCTGCACCTGATGGTGGAATTCCTCTTCCGAACATTAAAACAAAGAATCGCTTATCCATTTTCGCCATCACTACTCTTACCTCAATGCCTAACTCTTTTAAATCATCCATTATCTCATAAGCTGAGACCATTAGTGGCGTTAATTCTAATCTGGTATCAGCAAATAATACAGTTATCGATTTTGGCTTTTGGACTTTCCCAGATTGTATGAGCCATATCACAAGAGTTAGAGTAGCTGTACTGTCTTTTCCTCCACTCCATGCTATTGCCCAGTGATTATATAAAGGGCCATAAGCATTTAAAGACTGTATAGTCAATTCAATGCTATGGTTCATCTGTAATCTCGTGCCTCCAAATATGTTTAGTTGTTGTGCTTTCATTTTCTTCTAGAATTACCAGGTACAGGAATTAAGTTGAACATCTCTTCTAATCTGCTGGCCGTATTACTGCCATACTTCTGCTCGTATTCGCTCCATTTATAATTCATGCTGATGTGAAATTTCCAGAACATGTTATCATCTCGATGATCATCATAGATCGAGTTGATAATGGTAGATGATATCTGCATGCGATTTCCCATAAACATCACCTCTCTTTCATCCCCGAAATCATCATAGTGAATCCCAAGCTGCGATTGATAGAAATTGACAGCCCCAGTAGGACAATCCAACAACCACAGATATGGATCTATTTTATCAAGGCCTGCTTTTTCATAATCTCTGGCCATGCCTTTAGTGCTGACCTTGATATAACAGCTGCGTTTGTTATACATGAAACAATCCAATAGTGTTGTCTTACCATTACCACGAACCGGGGAAAGAAGACATATCCCTTTATTCAAAGAATAAGGCCTTCCGAAATACTCCTCTTCTTCAAAACTTTTATCGTTACTGAAGTACTTAGCTAGTAAATCAAACACCTCCTTGTTATCAGCATCCAAAACGAATTCAAATCCTCTTTGCTGACCGATCGCCTGGCCAGTCTGCAGTGCATGCTGACGACATTCAGCATAGCTCCACATTTCTCTAGCTTTTTCAATCCGGATCCTGCGCTCATTATCTTTTTGCTCTTGTTGCAGCTTAACAGCTTTTTTTCTGAAGGCTTCCAACAATGCAGCAGCCTCCTCCTCATCCGTTAAAGGAATATCCCGGAACTCCCGACGAACATTTTCAACCGTCAACGGTATTTGATCACCTTCCCCAGTTTTCGCTGGTGTTAACAACTGCTGGTTGAATAGCTGGCTGATTGAGATTGTTTTTCCTATTCTTTCCGTGTCCATTGGTTTTAGCTATCTGATTTAAAATGATTTTGTCAAAGAATTTTTCAAGGTTAGATAACAGGAAGTTTTTACTCATCCACTCATCATCGAAGGCTGCTTGCAGAAATGCGGTAAAGCGAAGAATAGCTTCGGGCTCTGTCCATTCCACCTTAGAGCCGGTTGCTCGTTTTTCGAGAATACACAGGATCTTCTTTAAATTTTTAGGATCAGCTCCCTTGAAAGATGGCTTATCTCCAAATTGATCTTGATTGAACCGGAACCAGATATCAACCAAAGCCTCCCAGTGTGGTGTAGTTTCTTCCTTTTTTCCAGTACCCACCCTTGGCTGAGGCGGAGCCGAAGCAGAAGTATTTAATTCATTCCCATTTACTTCAATTCCTTTTTGTGTTATTTCTGCTGCTGGCGTTCCATTTCCTGTAACATCTTTGGCTATTTCTTCAGAAGAAATGACCTTATCTTCTGAAGTTATTAGCCAAAATTTTTCTTCGTACTCAACCTTCCTTCGCAATCCGATCATAACATTCTGCCACCTTTCCTGAATCCCTTTCGAGGTAACGATCTTGTACTTTTCAAACATTTCCTTGCTGAATAGGTCATGCTTTATGCAACATTTGAATATCTCGCTCACTAGCGCACCGGTGAAATTGTTACCGACACGTTTTGCAATTGTGAACTCAAACTTGTCTGGCCACTCCATGTAATAGCCTTTATCGCTATAAACCATAGCCAGCAATCGCACGGCTAAGTACCCGCCTTTGATACTGAACTCTTCTTCAATCGATATGATCTTATGATCATCGAAGAATCCAACTTCTAAAGGAAAGTATCGGAGGTTGCATATAGTCTTTCTTCCTGCCATGGGGTAATTCTCATCTATTCTTTAATAATATTTATACTTTCTCCATTGAGCACTCCATCGATAAGCGCTTCAATTGTTTCTCTTTGCTGTGGCGGGACTAGTGCGATCTTTTCTGCGATCGCAGGTACCGTAAATACATCCCCCTCGATCTCTGCTTTCAATCCTGCCCTTACACCTTCCGGAAGTGCAGGATGTGTTTTTAGATCGTTGAGAATCCATTGCAGGCGTGATCGATATCCATCAAATAACTTTGCTCCTTTGGTACCAGGGTGTTGATTGATGAACGAATCACAATGATCCATCGCCATTCTAATGTGTTGAACCGTGCTTACTATGTCGCTACCGCCTTTCATCTGTCTCTTCTTTAAATGGATACATTGAATATTCTGTTACATCAGTAGGATTTCCATCGATGTCATTCACCTTAATCCTGCGCTTGTGTATTACAATACCGATCCTGTTTGTCAGATCAGATATCCGGCTATTTAGATATCCAATTTTTAGCTTCCGCCTGGCTTCATGGAAACAATGGATTGTATTTCCTTCCACCTGCAGATAATCATACAGCGCCCGGTTTTGCCCGGAAAGCTTCTCCACGTTAATTGGAGACACCGTTCTAAAATCAAATTGTGCCTGTACCATTGCTTTCTGACTTTCTTTGATCTTTATGTTTTATTAAACGCTCTACAATTTGCTTTCGGCTAATCTCAACAGCTCCATTTTTAATCGCCAGCTTTCTTTTTGATTCTACCAAATCATAATGCGGCATGTCAACCTTACCTGATTGAAACCAAGATCTCTTCATTCCAATTTTATCCGCCATTTGGTGAAGCTCCTCCAATGTGTCTGCGATCATATGGCAACTGGGGCCCAACTTCCAACCATAATTAATTAAGGCGTCGACATACACTGGCATAGATTTTTATTTTACTAGTACAGGAAACTCACTGTACTGGTTTTTAAATTCAGTTTGCTCTTTCAATTTGTAGTGCTGATCTCTGCATTTCCAACACACATGCTGACCGGTATCTTTATCCAGAAACCCATTCCATAGGTTCCCGTTTATCCCCCTTTGCGGATCCTGATGACAGATATCGCAGAGAATGCCCGTCTCGAACAATGTGGGTTGATCACCACTTATAATCGTCCTCATCTAATTCATCGTTTGAATCCTCATGTTGATCCGCTGAGCTCTGCCCTACTGTCGATGCTAACTGCAGTTGAGTATTCTTTTTCAGCATTTCTTTTATATCCCATGATTGAATGGGCTTTACGTTTAACTGCTCTGCATAGAACTTGGCCGTATCCTCGTCAATAGAATTGAGAGCGTATATCGCTGCTGAACCAAAGAACCGTGTGAAGCCAGGTTGTTGAGTTGTTTCGGGTACATCCACCCTTAGCATATTAGTACCAGCGATATTCTGTTCTGTACATCTTCCGGCAATTTTGGTATGGCCAAATAGCTCAACTAGGCACCAGATATCAAAATTTTCTGTTTTCATATTCTTAGTGATTTTTATTATTTATGGAATTACGTTGTACATTCTCTTTTACCTTTTTCATCCAAATGTTGCAGTATGGAGCGTCATTGGAAAATGAGAAATAGATATCTGGCTTCTCCGCTTTTGCATTACGTGATAGTCGCAAGAGTTGAGCGACCTCCGCAGGTGTTTCGGGGTGTATGGTGAAATTTGCACCAAACTTGTTTTCATCAAATTCAATTCTCATAACAGAATTTTTATAGTTTACTCAATTGAGCGATTAGGAAATTTTTAGCGAATTGATCAGCCATCATTTTGCCATGAGGGTTTACAATTTGAAGGCTTGCTTTTTCTTTTCCAGAAAGAATTGCGTCAGCACTTTTATATTCCACCCCAACAAGAAAGAAGTTCCTGCCGATGTCAAACTTGAATCGCTTCAGATTGAAGTAAACATCACATAACTGTTCAATCACTTCCGGGTCGAAATCGTTACTTATAAACCACTCGTACAACTTTGGAGAATTAAGTTTGTACCATTCGCGTGCTTCCCTGTATTGTTCTGGTGTGAAATTTTTAACCTCTGCCATTATTTAGTTTTTTTGAATAGTGATAATGTTTTGTCGATCATCTCCATGCTATCCATGTCATCTGTTGCACCGGTGATCGTATTTCCTATTGTCATCTTTGTACTAATGATCTCCCACATTCTTTCATCAACGGTATTCTCACCCAAGAAGTAAGTACACATTACGTTGTTGGTTTGCCCGATCCTGTGAGCTCTATCTTCACACTGAACACAATCAGCATACGTCCACGGATATTCTATAAATGCAACACGTGAAGAAGCTGTAAGTGTAATACCGACGCCAGCTGCTTTATGATTACAAATGATCAATTGACATTTGGGGTCCTTCTGGAACGCATCGATGTGGCGCTGTCTTGAATTCATGTCATCACGACCAGTGACAGTTACTGCATTAGGCCATATACGTAAGCATTCATCAACGATATCATGCAGATGGCAGAATAGGATTAACTTCTCCCCAGCTTCCAGCACTTCAGTCACAAACTCTTTTACCTCGTTCATCTTACCTCTTGCAGATATCTGTTTCAATTGCATCATCTGCGTCATCAATTGACCTCTCAACCTTCTTGCAATTGCTTCATCATCTAGCGCGCCGGACTCACGTAAGTACTGCTCGAAATCTGCCATGCACTTATTATACTCTGACCTGGTTGTGATATCGCATAATATCGTCTGCCTCATTTTTTCCGGTAAATCCTTAGCTACATCTTTCTTTTCCCTGCGGAAAAAACAGTTTAACTGAAGTTTGTAGTTGAGCTCCTTTAAATTGTTAGCTCCGGTACCGCCATCACAATAGCGCTTTATAAAACCATCCTTTCCACCAAACTCATTCAACCTGCCAAGGATCGCTAACTGCGGGAATAGATCAATCGGTTTATTAACTACCGGTGTACCAGAAAGCAGTAACCTGTATTGCAGCCCGATGAATATTTTTAAAATGAACTTGCTCTGATTGGTAGTTGAATCCTTGCATCTGTGGCTTTCATCAAGGATGCCACCTTTGAACATATTCATGAAGGACTTAAGAACTACATCGGTTGATTTGAAAGGCTTTTTCCTTCCTGTTTTAGTTTTCTCATTAGGATAGTAATCGATGCAGAAAGTGTTCAAGCTTTCATAATTCACTATCACCACATCAACCATTCCGTGAGTAACATAACTGAACCAATTCTTTTTCTTTTGAGCAGGAAGGCTGCTATCAAGGACCATAGCTCTTTTATTGGAGAACTTATGCCACTCCCGCTGCCAGTTTAATTTGGTAGAGGATGGGCAAATAACAATACAGGGGAATGCATTCAATCCTACCATTGCACCGATAGACTGCAATGTTTTGCCAAGGCCCTGTTCATCACCAATAAGGCACTTTTCAAACTTCATAGCCTGAGCAATGCCTTGACGTTGGTAAGGCCTCAACTGAACATCCGGTTTCAGATCAACGTCAATCTCAAGTTCTGCAATTGGAGGTAATTCACCGATCTCTTCTGGCTTTAAATCTTCAGGTACTACAATCTCTGCTCTATGAGTATGCTGCCAATTAAGTACAACCTCACGTTGGGTACCCGATACCCACCAATACTTTCTTTCGCCGTTAATATATTTCCGTTCTGTTTGTGGTAATGATTTTACTGCCTCAAGATTTCTCTTATGGAAGTGATCATAGTCCCATTGAACATGAAACTCTTTCCCGTAATCAATTACTCGTAAAGGCATCTTAATTCATTTTATTTTCCTTGGCAGCATGCATTCTATCCATATGAGCCAATCCTTTGTTATAACCTGAGCTATGTATTAATCGCACCACATTCTCCAGTTCAGTATTGAAGTCACCTGGCTGTCCACTAATCACCCGAACAGCTTGCTTCTTTATCAGTGAGTGCAACGATGCAGTGAACTTTGATAGATCATCATCCTTTTGCTGAACAAGAGGAAGCGGGAATGATTCCCTTTGTACTTCTATTACACCTGAGGATTTCGGCTTCTTTTTCATGCTGTTTGTTCTAATAAATCAAACAATGTTGGTATTGAGTTTTTATACTCGGTCTCACGCAGGTACCCGACGGCGCATTTTGCGTAGGTGTCGTTTAGCTCTGTGAGAAATGCTCTTCTCTTTTTTTTTAGGGCACGAACTCCTGTCGTACCTAATCCACCGAAAGGATCTGCTATCAAATCACCCGGATTGCTGTACAGTTCAATTAGTCTATCGACCTGATCGAATGGCATCGGGCAAATGTGATTTTGTTGCTTACGCCGGCTTTGCTCCATGTTCAAACCGTGCATCCGGTTAACATCATTCCACACGTGTGGAGTATTTGATCGAAGTGGGAGTGTAGTAAATGACCGGGAAAGCTTGCTTTTCTTTCCCTCGGTTTTCTTATCCAACATTTCTAAAAACTCAACATGTTTGTCATAATCATATATTTCCTCTGAATTGAACTTCTTCCACCACGCCTGCAATCTGTCGATACCCCATGTTTTTATTTCATGCTCATGGAGATACCGATTTCCGGATGATCTCCAGAATCCATCTGCATCCACCTGCCATCTGGCGAGTGAATACTCCTCTTCCGGTAGAAGTAATTCTCCATCATTTAGAAACTGCTTACATGATGGACAGTTGGCAAGAAAACCTCCACTCTTTAAGAACTTCTTTTGTACATCTTCATGACCACAGAATGAGCAGCGGGCCATGTTATGAGTTACGGGTACATCAGCGTAAGCATTTGAATTCGACGTTGGAGCTTTACGATAAATCCAGATCTCTTCAGGTATACCTGCACCCATCTTCGTTGCATCCTTTTGCATTTCACCGAACGTGAGACGGTAGGTTTGATTATTTTCTGCAACCACATCAGTTGGAACGAAGTGTGAACCCATGCAGTGAAAGCCATTGCGCTCGAAACAGTCGCAGGCCTTATGAGTGAACCTGTGAAGTATAGAGAATCCCAAACCTGTCACGGATCCGTAGTGAATTCTGTTCTTGGTATGGAAAGCTGCAATGCGGCCGGGCTTTAATACTCGCAATGCTTCTTTGAGCAAATAATCCATCTGCTTAAAGAATTCGTCATTCGTGGTGTTATGACCAAAGTCGTTGTACTTGTCGGTATACTCGTAGTGATTGCCGAAAGGAATAGATGTAAGGATCATATCAACACTATCAGCTTCCAACTCTCCAAACTCATGCACGCAATCATTATTCACCAAGGTCCAGTCCTTACCAGTTACTTCAACCCGATCTACTTTGAAGCTTCTCTTGCGATCCTCTAACGCATTCCCTTGGTTCAATCCATACTGCAGAACGATCTCACGCATCTTTGCACGTTGCTCGTCATGCATTCTCCATTTCTCCATTATGTTCTGTACTACGTTATACTCTTCAGGAACATAGATGAGGTGAATCTCAACCGGCATCGTTTGACCGAACCGGTATATTCTTTTTAGCGCCTGGTAGAAGTCATCGAAAGAATGATTGATGCCCATGAACACAGCCTTGTGGCAATGTTTCTGGAAATTGCAACCCACACCGGATATCTCTGGTTTAGTTGCGAGTATTTGAAGCTGACCTTTACTGAAATCAACAATTCTTTGTTCACGAACCGGCCAGTTTTGTTTCCCGAAAAGATCACCGTAAGAAGGATGATTGTTAAAGGAGATATTGAGCAACTCTCTTTCCTTTTCCTGATGGTGCCATATTATCCAATGATCTTCCGGATTAGAATCGTCACCACATACGAGGTCTAAAACCTTCTCCAAACGAACATCGATGCTTTCCCTTTTTATCTTAGCTGCATCCGGAAGCGAAGCAGCCGAATCAACAAACATTTCCTTTTGACCATCTCTATCGATCTTACCTTCCAGAGCTTTACCCAATTTCACTTCGTGCCAATACACCTGCAGTTCTGGAAGATCATAACCATGATCATCATAACCTAAGTCAGATGGCTTTGTAACAAACGTTGCCCAACTGTACACCCAAAACCAGAAGTTGTCCTTATGCTGATCTAGCATGATATACTCATCTTGCTTCAGTGTTAGTTCGCCGGCTTTAGTGCTGTTACGTTTGAAGAAAGCAGTGAGTATTTGACCGCGATCACATACACCAAGTACATGGGCATAGTTGATTAGCTCCAGCGTTTCGTTAGGGGATGGAGTAGCAGTGGCGATGAATTTCCACTTCACCTTAGCCAGTTGCTTTCCGAGTTGCTCGGTAGTTTCACTGGCCATGTTCTTTATGTAGTTACCCTCATCTAGCCATACACCTGTAAACTCTCCGAAATCAAACTCACCCATCCTAACTCTTTCATAGTTCGTAACAACTATAAAGCAACCATCTGTTTCATACAGCGCCTGGTACTGATCAGTGACATATTCCAGATGAACACCAAGTCTTGCACCTTCACCAACTTCAGGATCCGGATGAACGAAAGTCTCGGCAGCTCCTAGTTCGGTAACGATGAGGAACTTTCCTCCGAACCTGCTATGAAGAATGCGGAATGTTTCAATTGCCATGTGACTTTTACCTAATCCGGCATCAGCAGCCACAAGAGTCTGTCCCATATTTATACACCAACGAATTATATCACGCTGATGTGGCATAGTGGAAGGGTGGAGCATAGCCGCAAACTCATCCTCAATCATTTCGATGCCACCACGCTTCGCTACTTTTATTTTTGATTGCAATAACTGCTCGTAACTCATTTGAATTAGTTTAAACTTTCAATTACTTGTTGTACCAACCACTCCATTGCAGGAGGAGTAACCGCATTGCCTAACTGCCTTACCTTATCCTTTGCACTTCCCAATACGATGTAATCCTGATCGAACGCCATCCCCAACTTGATCTCCTGCGGTTTCAGCATCCGGTAATAGCAGTCATTGATATTTGGTTGTTGATAGCTTACCAGAGAAAGCCTTTCACCGGTTGGTTGGGTAGGTAGTTCATTTGAAATATGCTTTGTTACATGGCTTCCATTATTGTATGCAGCAATGAAACTGTTCCATGCTTCATTAGTAACAAGGCCCTGATATTGCTTGGTAGTCTCTGTGCTTAACGCAGATGTTATACTGGGGGTAGTGCTAAATCCTTTTTGCTCTACTATAAATGGAGGAGCTACAAGTGCAGATGTCTGCCAGCACAATTGCGTTTGAAGTGTGTCTGTAATACTTCTGTTGTTATTTAAAACGCTTCCCTGCTCAGTTTTAATTAAGAATGGGGGAGTTACTAACCTAAATCCATGTGCTGTAGGAATTGTAGGCAATGTTTCTCCTGAAGATTTAACCCGGAAATCGATACCGGTCTGATGCTGGTTGTTAACGATGAAAGGTGGATTGATTAATGCTTGGCTTTCCGATGTTGCCTGTGTAAAAAATGCTTCTGTTACCGACCTCCACACATTTCTTGCTTCCTTTCCATAAGCCCGATGAACAACTATTGGATTACCTCCATGCTTCTCTATACCATTATCAATCCTCGTAAGTGTATTAGGGGCCAATGGCAGCATGTGCTCACCCTTATACGCATCTTTATAATGTTTCAAAGGCTTGTCTCCGATGCGCTCACCGATATCACTCCAATCGATGCAGTTGAAAGAAGCGTAATAATAAGGATCAACGACAGTTGTACAACTACCACAACAATAAACGTATTGTTGCTTATACTTACCATACTGCTTGTCTGACCTCTTCCAAGTTTGAATTGCGTGAACATCTCTGCTGCACTTAGGACAATAAGCAAGTGGCATATAATCCAACATAGGTGCTTTGTTACCTTTGCGCCAGAATACCACATACATCCGGTCCCTGCTCTGCGGAGTAGGATGAGCATGCATCGAATTCAGATAAACACATCTGTGATTGTACCCGAGTGTATGCATTGCCTGAAGCCATACATCAAATAGCGCCCACCTGGTCTTAGCTTCAACAACATTCTCAACGATGATCGCATTGTACTTGTGATACTCCGCGAATCTGCAAACGTCCCACATTGTCGCACGACTTCTCTCTGTTGCAGGATCTATCGCTCCCGTTTCAAACAGGTCCATTTGCTTTTTCAATGCCTTGTGATTGTTGCCACCGGCCGGTGAGTGCGTAGTACATTCAGGAGATGTGATCAATATATCCGTGGAAGGATATCTGCGAGGATCACATGCAGATACATCAGTGCAATCGTGTAGCGTTTCCGGGAAGTTAGTATTGTGAGTTTCAATTGCCAGCTTCCAGTGATTGAGTGCAAGTTTAACCTGTACTCCACCGCCGTAGCGCTGAGACAACCGTCTCACTCCTTGAGAACTTCCGCCAGCTCCACAGAACTGATCAGTAACTGTTATATGTGAATTTTTACGAGGCATGTTTTTCAAGTATTAATAACTTCCTTGCTTTTGTTATTCCTGCTACAGTCCATCCATTTACCTTGAAACAATAGCCCGGATTTTTCGACTTTATCTTTTTGGGATTTACATAAGTGTAAAACCGATCATCCGGCCATTTATTCCGTGCAATTGATTCTGCCTGGTTGAGTAACATCGAAGACAGATGTGAGCTTTCGTTTCTAAAAATTGCACAGTTCACACCTTCTTGTCCGTCGCCTGATATAAACTTTCGCCAGACGAATAATGCATCATTGTTTTTTCCTAAAAGAACTATCCTTTCACCAGGCCCTACAAACCGTTTTGGCTTGCGACCATCTTTGTAGTGATATTTGCTATAATGCTTTTCGAAGAGTTTCAACCCTCTGATGTCACCATCCTTAATTTGAATCCAATAGCATTCATCCTCGAAAAGCCTCATGAGTTCATTCTTAGCGTTCTATCTCTGCGTAATTTTCTTCTCCTTCACCCATTGGTAGTTCACCTTGTACCATTTTAGGAGCAGCCTTTCCGTTCATATATTCCTCTACTTCATTAAGCAGATCATCTACGGCCACGCGTAACTCATCGACGAATTGATATCCGCCGGAAAACAAAGTCTTAGGCGATTTCAACTCCACATAATCCCCTGTACTAAGTCTTTTGCTTCCGATTATCCTAACACTCTCATTCTCTCCGGTACCATCAAGGATCACAGCTGAAACAGAAAAATGAGAGACTCTATGTTCAAGCGACCCCTCTTTATGCTTCTCATCGTCGAAGTCTTCGATATCTTCAATATCACTTATATCATCCTTGTCAATTTCTTCGCAGATCACCGCCAGGTGTGGATGGAATTTTTTGAACACTGCTTTCAGATCATCATGAATGATCGCTGCACCTTTGCGGTTAACGTTGTCCCCAGCGCCTATACCTTTGGTAAACTCATAGGTATAATTGCAGAACAAGTCTTTTAGCGAAGCAGAAGTGATGTTGATCGTTTTTTCTTGATCATCACTCTGTAGTCTTTCAGTAACTTTTTTCAAATGGTTGGTAATATCTTCAGCAGTACCGCTGATTGTTGTCTTACCCCCTTCAGTTTCAACTTTGAGTTTTTTAGCTTTGGACATTGTATATTATTTGATTTGATAAATGATTAGTCACAGCGATCCGATGAATGTGCATATCTGCGCCATGGCACCCATCCCTTACGCGTAATGAAACCCCACTCTCTGACTTTCTTGAACGTGATCACGAACGTCCAACAAGGCTGATGTATCTCCAGCTTGTGAGAATATTCAGCTTTGCGATAAAGGATGCTACCGGGACCGTATAGCTTGCTTCCATTCTTATGTGATTCACTATACTCCACATACCCTCCTTTTAATATGAAGGAGATGAAAGCCCACGGATGATCATGATGACAGTCATAATCACTGAGCATGATCTTGTGAATTTTGATAGAAAAGAATCTGCAGGTAAACAGGGTGTACCTGAGCAAATAGGCTTTTGAATCTTCTCTGGTAATAAGTTTCTTTTTATAGAATTTCATAAAAATGTATAATTGAATTAGTTTACCTGTACGATCTCGAAATCAGAAGTCTTGATGAAAACTTTCTTTTCCGTGAAATGCTTGATCATTGGACACACGCCGTCACCTAAGGAGTGTTCAAGTTTGGAAGAATGATACTGGCCGATATGAGCAGATGAACTGTCGCAAGTCTTCACCGTAGCAGATGAACTGCCCCAAGTCTCCACCGTAGCAGATGAACTGCCGCAAAGGAAAATTTGAACGTTCGCTTCGCTCACGTTGACCGAATGCTTACCTGACGTGTATATGTGATTCTTGAAAAGAAGGTCCGTGCCGAAAGTGTCTTCCAACCATTTGCCATCGATAGTTTTTGTATTGAATAACCAAGGTGCATGGCTTTTAATAACCAACAACAACCCTTCTAATGTTGTAGCATTCTTAGCCTGGCGTTTCCCTTCAGAACATGCATCATTTGCAGTAGCACGCTTAATTATATCCATCTTGATACTGTCTAAATAATTTTCACCTTCGGCAATCACAACCGATTGACCGTTGACTGTATCGCCTGTAACGATGACTGGTGTGTTATTTGTTTCCATTAGAAAAGTGTGTTTTGGGGTGGCTTTGCGACTGATTTAATAGATCGCTTCGCCGGTTTAGAATTTTGTTTTGGTATCTCAACAGGATCCGTTGATTTTTTAACTTCAACCTCTCCTGTTGTCAGCTTTGATTTATGTACAGGAAACCTCCAACCTGCTATTGTCTCAACTATCCACACATCTCCGAATTCGTTTACCTTATTGACCTCTTCACCTTGCTTACCGTACACGGTTGAAGGATTAACCGTTCCTCTTATTTCTTCGGTTAGCTTGTACATCATGCAAATGATTTACGCATCTGCAGTGTCTTCAATCTTTGATATAGGCTTTGTAATACATACCCGGCATTTGCCTGAGCTGGCTGCACATCGTGCCACTCCATCGCAGGATCCATCAGCTTCAATTCACCTTTCGGTGTGACAACACAACCATGGCAGCGAAATAGCTCAGTGTGTGGGGAAGTCTTAACGATTATTGGAGTATCGAACATGATCGCAGTGTCTACTGCTTCGATCAGTTCTTTACAATCGTCAATCAGTCTTTCATTTTTCTCTTGGGTATACATATTACTTTTTCAAAAAGTGATTAACTATATTTCGACAGAATGCCTGGCCAGTAGCTGCCTTGCATACAGATTGATAAAATGTTGTTGAAATTCTCTTGTATGATCTGCCATGCCGGTGTTGAAGTGTTCGTTCTCTTCGATCAGCATTGCAACGATCTCAAATAGAGGCTTTTGAAAGAATGCATTTGATATATAAACCTTCTTTTCATTGAGGCTTACACGAGCTAAAACTGTTTTGTCTTCGAAGTAGCCATAGACGAACTTCAACTCAGGATGCATTTCATAACCACAATGCTCAAGGATCACCAAACCTTCTTTGATCTTCCTTTCTGCCTGTTCGCTATATGTCTCATAGAAATCACCAAGTTTACTAGCCACCTGTAATGCACCTATGCCTTCAAACTGCTTAGTGAGTGCCTTGTACAGGACCTGTGGAACGATGATCAACTTGCTTTCATCTGGATTGTTGCCTCTGGATTTGATCTCATCTAATATTTTACGATAGATCAACTTAGCAGAACCGATAACTTCTCTCCATGTTTCTCCAAAAGAGCAATACCAATTGTAATCCATGTTACTGCCCTCGAAGTGGTCTTCAGTAACATTCTCCATGAAATATGTAACAGCTTTCCGGTCTGCTTTTCTAAGGCACATGAAGATGGCAGCTGAAGGACTTCCCTTAAACTCCCTCAATTCGTTGATGTCAGCATTTCCTTGATCATAGCTGAAAACCGATTTCAATTCATGGTTTTCATATATAAGAACTCCTTGCTTATAAATGCATAGATGATTGCCGGCCGGGTACAAAGTGTATGTACCATCTTTCCAAATGGGTTCAGCATCGTGAATGAAGTACTTGCTCCAGTTCTTTATTACATTTTGAATCTGGATATCGATCTGAATAAAGAACGTAGTTGTGTTTTCAACTCCTTCTGTTATCTCTGTAATATCTCTGGCCGCTTCTCCTTCATCGAGAGCATTACACCACAACTCGCGAACAATCATCCATGCTTCCCAATCCTCACCCATCTTCGTAGTGATGGATGTACGTTTACCATTTATGCAAATGATCTCGAAGTCTTGTCCAGATATTTCTTCAACTTCAGTACTGATCTTTACTTCATTGTGGCCAACAAAAATTTTGAAATCAAGGTTGTGTCTGAATAAGAATGCAAGTGTGTACTTAAGCCCGGTACCAAACTGCCCTATCTTGTATTGGTCATCTGACTTAGTAGTTCCACCCATCAGTGCAACAAGTCGGATATCAAGCAAGCCTTTGTTTTGAATTTTTAGGTATCTCATGCTTACTTGATTTGAAGGTTTTTCTTCTCTTGCATTTCTGCGCCTGGTACATTAGTACCTGCCTTGATCGCATCACTGATCAGTGTCTTGCTTATCTCCGGCGCTTTTTGCACGAAATAATCTTGAGGTATCTGGCTGTCATCGTGTATAACAACAACCTTTGATTTGCGGAATGAAAGTGTTATCAGCTTTCCTTCGATCTTTTCAACATCGAACTGCTGCATAGCAGAACTGATTGTTTCTTTTAATCGATCAGCAGTCTTTTTAAAGGAAGACGCCCTATTGTATAATCTATCGGCTTCCGCTGTGATCGCATCTGCTTGAGTAGAGAACTCACGGATCCGTAATGCATAGCCTTCGGCCTTTTCAAAAAGGTCTTGCCGATTAATAGCCAAAGCCATTTCCAGTTCAGGCGTTAATTCTCCGCCATTTTCTAATAGATCATTAGTGATAGCGATATGTTCGTGTTGAATGTTATACAAAGAGTTCATGTAATTAGTTTTAAGCGTTTGTTTGAAAATTTGATGTTTGCATTTCGGCTTTCAATGCGGATATGGCTGTGCGAACCAGATCAACAGAATGGGTGGCTGCTCTGTTTGCTCTTTCGCATAACTCGTAGTATGCGTTTTCAGCACTGCAGCAATCATTCACATAATCTTTGGCCAGCATTGGGCTCCATTTCTTTTGCTGAGCATTCAAACTGCTTTCAACCTTTAAGTAGGCGTTGCGCCTGGCAGCATGCAATTCCTGTTTAGCTTCTGCCATTGCTTCACCTGAGAATGCAACCCATTGAGTAAGTCTGAAGCCATATTCCAGCAACAGATCTATGCTCTGTACGTCGGAGTAGTTCGTAGACTCTATTGAACTGAGTATGGCTAATATGTCTGTACGTTTCTTCATCTTATACCGCCTCGCCTAATAATTTTTCTCTGTTTACTTTGCTCATTCTATACTTCGCTTCTACGCTTTGGATATTTCCACCTTGCTGCAAGTATTTCACAGCTTCTTTCCATTTGTCTGTATCTGGGTTAAGCCAAGGCTTTGCACCTTGCTGCGCCATAGAAGGCTTCGACTGCTGAGACTGGTCGACATCTGTAATTGGCTGGTCGTTGTTTCTTTGCTTTGGATATACAGGGCCATCATTGCCTGTATTAGCGTTAGATGAAGAACTATTTTGAACGTGACCTTTTTCTTTATAAAATGGAGGTGCATTTCTTTTTCGCCATTGGGGTTTATTCTTACCATCTACCCAAACCTGAATTGCATTTTGCGCCTGCCATGTTCTAATAAATGTCGGTTGCCATAATTCGCAAGCAATACCTAAATCTTTACAACAACGTGTGATGCAGTCGCTCTTAGCGCTTTCCCAAACAGAAGCCCATGATTGTGTCGCATTGTTACTGTGTAGTTCAGCTTCGCCCACAGCTTCAGCCACGTAGCTGCCTCTAACCATTAACACTCCTTGCACGTATAGTTTATCTTTTTCCGGATTCGGATCCTTATGCGATCCTTTTACAACCAGGCACCATTGACCGATACCAAAGGTTTCATTCAGTCGTTGTCTCCAGAAAACTTGTGGTAGATAAATAAGTCCATCAGGACGAATCTCGATGAGCTCCGCATCGAATGATGCTGCGAGCTTTTCCTGCTCTTCCTTTTCAATTTTTAAGAGTGAAGCCCCTTGGTATATTGCAATGGCTTCATTGATCTTAGGTTGCTCAGGCGCGATTTCTAAAGCCTGAGATTGATTTTCTTTCATACCTTTGATTTGATTTTGTTAGGAAATCATGTTAAAAAGAGGCCGGCTGCTACCAGCCTCTTTTGTTTTGATTACTCTGCGCCTTCACCAGCATTGCTGCCAGTTCCGGTACCTTCACCATCCTGTGGTGCAGTTGGTGTTTCTTCACCAGCTGGAGGATCAACGAAGCGTTTCAATTCATCTGGAAACTTTCTCATACTTTGAGTTTTTATTGTTAGGAAATAGAGACTTACCTTTTTTCTGACCTTTGATTGCCTTTTCTTTTTTCTTCTCCACTACATACATCGCATCAAAGAATCCTAAGAACTTTACAGGGTTTACCATGATCCTACTTCGGTTGGATTATCCGGCCATTCATCAGGCTTTTGTTTATAGGCGATGATGAACCATATCGCAAACAGCAATGAACTGACCGCAGATAAAATTTCCTTTGATAATATTTCTTCCATGGCAGTGATTTTAATTTTTAAAAGGTGTTCCCGATGTAGACACAAGCGGGAACTTTAATCCGTACCCTATGAAAACTGTTTTAAAATCCCGGCAGGTTACCTTTCGCAAATGGGGGCTAAGGATTTGCACCACGTTCCGGGTGGTTGTTGCGAAGGGGAGAATCGAACTCCCGACCTGCGGGTTATGAGCCCACCGAGCTACCGCTGCTCTACTTCGCGATGTAGGGAACAGAAGATTAACTAACCTGGCTGCTCCCTCAATTGGCTAATTGGCCTCTACGCTACCATGCTTATCCGTTGAGGAGGATATTCTGTTACTGCGTCACTAACCGTTCACCAATTATTTCAAAAAACTCTTTTAAACTTCTCCTGTAGAAACAGGAGAAGACTTTATATGGAAGGGCAATCAAAAAGCTTGGTCATTTCTTTCTGCTCTTTCTGAATCTTTGTGATAAAGAATAATCCAACAGAAAGTCCACCTGCAACACCACCGAGGAATGCTATGATTGCAATCAGAATCATTGATCAATAAGATTTAGATTATACACTTCTTCAGCTATCAGCACGCAACTCTTTAATTCACCGGATTCATCAACGTGAGAAAATGGAACCGCTGCAACTGGCTTTGCGTTGTTTTTGCTGGTTGCGTCTTCATAGGCTGCCTTAGCTAGACTGGCAATACCTTCAGCGATCTTTGCCATGGCCTTGTCGTTATTCTCATCATTTAATTTATCATCAACACCTTTGAAGAAATCCTTGTTACGCTGATAAAAGTTGATATCATCAATAATCTGCTGAGCTAATATTTTGTATTTATCCAACCTCATATCGACTTATTTGAAAATGATAATAATGTCATGCTTCATTTAATGATTGTTCTGAAAATCTTTCTACGCGTTCCAGCTGCTTTTCCATCTCGGTCAAGCTTACTTCATCATCCAGTTCAGATATATCTTCATGAAGTATGTTGCCGTATTTTTCAAGCTGCCACTGCTCATAGTTGCTCTTAGCTTTCTTTTCTACTTGCTCAGTCAAGATGTCAAGCATCATAAAATCGAAAGCAGTTGGTTGATATGTTGAACCTTGGCTCATCTTGTCTTAGTAATCTTCTTTTCGCGATCTGCGATTCTCTTTCTGAAAAAGGTCAACATGAGAACAGCAGTGTCGTTGTCGAATACAGTTCCGTTGAGGTACTTTGAAATTGTTCCTTTAGCGAAACCTTTCTCATCTTCTAGAGCCTTTCGATCGGCTGCCGTCACATCAGGCTTTATTTCCAGCAATTCCTGACTTAACCTCTCTGCCTGCGTCTTATTAGCTGTTTCTTGCATTTGTGAAACTTTATTGTACATTTGAAAAACAACAGGACAAATATACGAACTAAAAATTCATATGAACAAAACTTTTGAAATAAAATTTTATTCACATTTTTATTCACATTTTAATGCCTGCTAAACACCCTCAAAAACCTGAAGAACTTCTCAAAGCGGCGCGGGAAAAGAAGGGATGGACTCAATCAGAGGTGGCTGAGAAATTAGGGATTGGTCTTCGCATGTACCAGAAATATGAAGACGGTCAATTTCCAAAATATAAAAGAGAACAAATATCTGAACTAGATCGGCTTTTCAGTACGAACCTATACGAACTAATATACGAACAATCCGACGACGATGGGGAGGATGCTAAACCTACATTTATTGAACAGCGTCGAAAAAAGAAACAAGAATTCATTTGGCCCACAGCTCCCTTTATGCCGGTTCCTGCCCAAGCTGGATATGTTAAAGCCGTTGATCATAGAGATTACATGGGACAAATGGCACAGTACCCATTGCCACCTGGTATAGATCCTCATGGCCACATTTGGGCATGGTGGGAAGTCGAAGGCGATAGCATGTATCCAGAATATTCTGGAGGCGATATGTTACTTACTTCTCTTGTGCATCCGATGGATTATGAAAACATGCGACCGCATTACGCCTATGTTGTGGTTACTGATGATAAAGTATTATTTAAGAAAGTCTACCATCGCAATGAACTAGAATGGGTATTACAAAGCGTTAATCAGGAAATGTACCCTCCCCAGCCTCTGGCTGTTCAATACATAAAAGAAGTGTGGGTTTTACGTGCGCACGTTAGAAGAAAGATGCCTGCCACTAAAATGCTTGATGCGTTGGATGAAGATTATAAGAATAAACGATATCCAGATCGATGACACAAAAACAAAAATATAGTTATGAAATATATAGTCATTGCTGCAATTTTTATCTGCAGTTGTAAATCATCGGACTCTAATGTGACGCGTGAAAAAGAAATGATGGAGGCTACAAGAAAATTAAATGATTTAAACGTTAGACATGATTCTCTCTTAAAAGCTGGCGCAGTTGATTCATTAGTCATTGCAACTAAGATTGAGATCGATGAAACCAAAGTTAAAATTGATCTACTGCAAAAAGAGATCAACGCTGAGAAGTAAAACGCATCACCTTCATGTCTAAGCCAAAACTAGATATCTGGAACGAGCGGATGTTGCTGCTAATAAAAGAAGCAAAACGGAACGGTATTGTAGAATATGAAATGGACTTCTGTACTAAGATTGGGTTCGATCATACTAACCTTCATAAAGTGAGAGAGCGTAATCAAGGCTTTCGGATCCCTCACATTGTTGCAGCTGCAGAGATTATGGATGTTTCGACTGACTGGATATGTGGCTTGACAAAATATCGGAAGCGCAACAAGCAAGAATACTCACCAATAGAATTAATAAAAGAAGGTCTTAAACTTTTGGAGGATAAAAAATGAGTGCTGTAGGTTATTGCCGCATCTCAGACAAAGACCAGTCTCACAATTCAATCGAAGATCAAAAGATTCGAATAACAGAATACTGCGAAAGAAACGGTATCACTCTGGAGAGATTATTTGTAGAAGAGGGCAAATCTGCATTTACATTCAACCGACCGGAATGGAAAGGACTTGAAGCATATCTTAAAAGAAATAAGCAAGTAAAATATCTCATCGTAAAACATATCGATCGATTTTCCCGGGCGGAATTACTTGATGCGCTAATTAAGATCGATGAAATTGAAAACAAACTTAAGGTTAAGATAGTATCAATAGAAGATCCGATAAATCAAAACACTTCTGATCTCGGTGTTCAGCTCATGCGAACTATCAAACTCTTAATGAGCAATAATGAATTGAACCGAATTAAGGAACGAACCAATGATGGGATATACAGGTCTTTAAGCAACGGACGTTACTGTAACATGGCTCCGTATGGGTATAAGAACAGCCGGGATAATGAGAACAAACCACTTTTAAAGATCGATACTGAAAGGGCTCCAATTATTAAGAAGATTTTCAGATGGTATAACGAAGGAAAGGAAATTGAAGAGGTTAAGAAACTTGCAATAGAAGCAGGATTAACACGGAAGGGAAGGTCAGTCATACAAGAGATATTAGATCAACCTGCGTATGCCGGCTTAATAAGGGTTCCTGCATATAAAGGCAATCCTGAAAAGATAGTATCTGCCGTTCATGCACCGATTGTAAGTGAACATGATTTTTGGGCGGCACAGCAGAGGTTGCATCAGAAATCGCGGAAGGTGCAAAAGAGAGAAGAGGTTTTTCTTAGAGGGATACTTCAATGTCATTGCGATAGATTTCTAACTGCAGGGAATAGTAAAGGGAGGACCGGTTATTATTGGTACTACATATGCCCTGATCATAAAAAGAACTTGTCAGCAAAAAAATTACATGATCAGTTCTTGAAGATACTTGACGAGCTTTCTTTCACTTCAGACCAGGTAGAATGGTATAGAAAGATGATTACAGAAGGTATCGAAAACAGATATCAAAATAGAGGTGGGGCGATCATGCGAGCTAAACTGGAGCTTCAAAAAGTTGAAAAGAAACTTGAGGCCATCCAGACTAAATATTTAATGGAGCATGAACATATTGATGCAAACGTTTATGCAAAGGTAGTGTCGGAATTGAACCTCAAAAAAGGAGAGCTTCAGAAAAAAGTTCATGAGCTCACCATCAATGTGAAAGTGTACTATGATGCTGTAAATGAAGTCTTGCCTAATTTGATGAACTTACGCGAAACGTTTCTGGGTTGGCCTTTACATCAACAACAACTGTTTATTACTACCGTGTTTCGTCATCCGTTCCGGTATGTAGATGGAATCTATCGAACCAGTTATATTGATCCTTTATTCGCTGATAAGGCACTGATCTTAAAAGAAAAAGGATTGCTCATTGTTGAACAATCCTTCTCTAAATCTGAAAAAAATTCCAGAAGTGCCCCGGAACGGACTTGAACCGTTACGGCCATTGCTGGCCACAGGATTTTAAGTCCTGCGTGTCTACCAATTCCACCACCAGGGCTGCCGAAAAAAAATCCCCCAAAAGGAGGATTCTTTTAAGAGCGGAAGACCGGGCTCGAACCGGCCACCCCGACCTTGGCAAGGTCGTGCTCTACCAAATGAGCTACTTCCGCTTATGTGTAAGAACTTTCGGGCTGCAAATATAGGTTGCAGTTCTTTCCCGCAAAATTTTTGATCGAATTATTTGTACTTAGGAGTGTACTGCGTGTTCTCAGGAACTTCTACATTAGGTTTTCCTTTATATCCTTCGGTATATAAACGATAGCAACCACCTAAAATAAAAGCGATTATACAAAACACCTGCAGGTAAAATAAGAACCTGGATGAATTTACCCAGTTATGCCTGATGTCTTTTTCCCGTGGGTTCTCTTCAACTTCGTGTACCATATTGTAAAAATTGCTGTGCAAAAATAAGGGCACAGCTAATACAACAGAAGCAATTTTTTAACAAATGCTGATTACTTACCTGTTACAATCTCCTCAAATAACCTCCGCTTCATCACAAAATAATCCCATACCACCGAGCCATCGTAAAACCCTTTCAGCTTTCTCATAGGTAGTTTCTTCAGCTTATGCTTTTTCTTTTTGGCTTTACTGCCAAATATCCAGGCCAGTGCATGCAACTCTGCTTTGATGATAGCTTTAAAGTTTCCAAAATGCCCCATCGATAATTCCCGCAACGCAGCCACATCATTCAATGCAAGCCGTATCGGCATCTTCCAGATCTTCTCCCTCAAAGGAAGATTCTTATACATCATGATCACATTGTTGCGGTGATTGAGATACAATTTTCTCGGGCTTATTGGCAATGTTCCTCCCCCTACATGATACACCACGCTCTTTGGCTGCACCATTAACTTATATCCCGCCAGTTGTATTCGCCAGCAGAGGTCTATCTCTTCCATGTGAGCGAAAAAGTTCTCATCAAAACCATTCAGCTCATGAAACACATTGGAGCGAATGAACATCGCTGCACCCGTAACCCAAAACACTTCCTGCACTGTTTCATGCTGGTGCGTGTCTTTCTCGCAATGATCAAATATTCTTCCTCGTGAGAACGGGTATCCATAGCGATCTATCCATCCACCACAGGCGCCTGCGTATTCAAACTCATCTTTCTTATGAAACGATAATATCTTCGACTGCACCGCAGCGATCTGCTTATTACTCTCCAGTAATTCAATCGGAGGTTCTATCCAATCGGCTACCA
>JAEZDC010000123.1 GCA_023429825.1 Bacteroidota bacterium
GCCTTAAGCTCATTGCTAAACGCTTTGAGCTTTTGGTTTTTATAAATGCCACCGGATATGTATCGCTTTAGGCGACACAAGTAGGGGCAATATTTTAGAAGACTACCTCAAACAAACAAAATGGCAAAACCACAAAAAGCTCAGAACAGCGCAAAAGCCGCTGCGAAGAAAAGAATTGTAAAAGTAGATGCATATGGCGACGCTCATATCAACGCTACTTTCAACAATGTGATCATCAGTTTAACGAACAAGCAGGGACAGGTTATTTCATGGTCTTCTGCTGGTAAAATGGGTTTCAAAGGTTCTAAAAAGAACACTCCATACGCTGCACAGATGGCAGCTGCTGATGCTGCAAGAGTAGCGTTGGATGCTGGTGTGAAAAGAGTAGACGTATATGTAAAAGGACCAGGAGCTGGTCGTGAAAGTGCGATCCGTGGATTAGCACAGAACGGTATTGAAGTTTCTATGATCAAGGATATCACTCCATTACCACATAATGGTTGCCGTCCTCCAAAGAAGAGAAGAGTATAATCTCTACATATTATTGAATGCCTTTGGCGTTTCATTTTTAAACAGGGAGTTCCATTAATTTTTTACGATTTTTTACCGATGGACACTCCGATACAAAAAAAATCGAAATGAAAAACAATTATGGCACGTTACAATGGTCCTAAGACCAAAATTTCCCGCATTTTCGGAGAGCCTATCTTAGGCAATGGAAAGTATCTTAACAAAAACAGCAACCCTCCGGGTCAGCACGGTGCTGCAAGAAAGCGTAAGAGCTTAGGAGAGTATGCACTCCAGTTAAGAGAAAAGCAAAAAGCTAAATACACTTACGGTGTTTTAGAGCGCCAGTTCCGCAACACATTTGAAGAAGCTGCAAGAATGAAAGGTGTTACCGGTGAAAACCTGATCAAGCTGTTAGAAGCAAGATTAGACAACACTGTGTTCCGCATGGGTATTGCACCTTCTCGCCCGGCTGCACGCCAGCTCGTTTCTCATAAGCACATTACAGTGAATGGTGAAGTATTGAATATTCCTTCTTACACATGTAAGCCAGGTGATATCATCGCTCTTAAGCCTAAGAGTAATGATAACAGCTCTGTTACCAGCCAGATTCGTGGTAAGAACCCTAAGTTCGGTTGGATCGACTTTAACGAGACTGAAAAGAAAGGTACATTCATCACCTTCCCTGAAAGAGAAAGCGTTCCTGAGAACATCAAGGAGCAGCTGATAGTGGAATTGTATTCTAAATAATAGTCAATGAGTCAATGAGACATCGAGTCGATGACTGATGACCAATGACCAGATGACTTGTTCTAAAATTAAAACCCGAAGTATAAATGGCAATTTTAAACTTCCAAAAGCCTGACAAGATCGTTCTTCAGAAAGCAACAGATTTTGAAGGTCAGTTCGAATTCCGTCCGTTAGAGCCAGGATTTGGTCTAACGATCGGTAACGCTTTACGCAGAGTATTGCTTAGCTCTTTAGAAGGTCATGCTATCGTTGGCATCAAGATCGAAGGAGTTGATCATGAATTTGCAACTATCAAAGGCATTACTGAAGACGTAACTGAAATTATCCTCAATTTAAAGCAGGTTCGTTTCAAGAAAAATGTTGAGCACGATGTGCCAACAGAAAGAGTGAACCTTTCTATAAAAGGAAGAACTGAATTCACTGCCGGAATGATCGGTGAAGTATCTCAAAGCTTCCAGGTGATGAACCCGGAGCTGGTGATCTGCACTATGGACGTTACTTCTAAGCTGGATATCGAATTAACCATAGCTAAAGGCAGAGGTTATGTTCCGGCTGAGGAGAACAAGCAAAAGGATGCTGCATTCGGCTGGGTGGCTATCGATTCAATTCATACTCCTATCAAGAATGTGAGATATTCAATCGAGAACTATCGTGTAGAACAAAGAACGGACTATGAAAAGTTGATCTTGGATGTTGCTACCGATGGAACTATCCATCCTGAAGAAGCTGTTAAGCAGGCTTCAAGAATATTGATCCAGCATTTGATGATCATCACTGATGAAAACATCACTTTCGATAATAAAGAAGATAAGAAAGAAGATGTGGTAGATGAGCAAGTGCTCCAGTTAAGAAAAGTTTTGAAGACTCCATTGGAAGATCTGGATCTTTCAGTACGTGCCTTCAATTGCTTAAAAGCTGCTAAGATCAATTCATTGAGTGAGTTGGTTCAGTACGAGCAGGAAGACCTGATGAAATTCAGAAACTTCGGTCAAAAATCACTTGCAGAGATTGAGCAGGTGTTGAATGAAAGAGGTCTGCATTTCGGAATGGATCTGCATAAGTTAGGTTTGGATAATTTAGATTAAGACATTAGCTATCAGCTTAGCTCACTGCTGAAAGCTGATAGCTTTTTATATCACGCTCTATAATTCCTGACACGGTATAGAGATTAAAAATTAAACGTCATGCGTCACGGAGACAAAATCAACAACCTGGGTCGTAAGAAAGCACACAGGGAAGCGTTACTCGCCAACTTAGCGAGTGCATTGATCAGGCACAAAAGGATCGTAACCACTTTGGCAAAAGCTAAAGCATTGCGTGCTTATGTAGAGCCCCTGATCACTAAAACAAAGAAGACTGAAAGTAAAGAGCAGATCATGCATAACAGTCGTTTGGTATTCTCTTATTTGGAGAATAATGAAGCTGTGAAGGAACTGTTCTCTGTAGTAGGCCCTAAAGTAGCTGGAAGACCAGGTGGATATACAAGAATTATTAAATTAGGTATTCGCCCGGGTGATAATGCTGAGACCGCAATGATAGAGTTGGTTGACTTCAACGAGATCTACGGTAAAGGTGTTGCACAGGGTGCTGAGCCAGCTAAGAAGACAAGAAGAAGCAGAAGTGGTGGTGGTGCTAAAAAAGCAACTGCAAAAACTGAAGAAACTGCACCTGCAGTAACCGATGCAGAAGTTGTTGAAGAAAAACCTAAGACTGAAGAATAATCATGTTGAAAAGTTTTTAGATAGAAGGCAGGACGTTGGTTCTGCCTTTTTTATTTTGCACTCAATTTAATCTCAACTTAATAATGTCCAACATTCCTCAACCAGCGATCTTAGTTTTAGCAGACGGTAATGTATTTCATGGATGTGCATTTGGTAAAATAGGCACAACTACAGGCGAAATTTGTTTCAATACAGGGATGACAGGGTACCAGGAAGTATTTACAGATCCGAGCTATTACGGGCAGGTACTGATCATGAATAATGTACACATTGGTAACTATGGTGTGACTGATGCTGACGTAGAAAGTGATACTGTTAAGATAAAAGGTTTGATATGCCGCAACCTGGAAGATCAGTTCAGTCGCTTTATGGCGAAGGGTTCATTGGATGAGTATTTAAAGCGAAATAATATTGTTGCAATAGAAGATGTGGATACAAGAGCATTAGTAGCTCACGTGAGACAAAAAGGTGCGATGAACTGCATTATCTCATCTGAAGAATTGGATGTTGAAAAACTAAAAACACAGTTGGCTGAATGCCCCGATATGGATGGATTGGAATTAGCCAGCGTAGTTAGTACAGATAAAGAATATGAACTTGGTGATCCTAACTCATCAATAAAAGTAGCGGTGTTAGATTATGGAGTGAAGAAACATATTCTTGATTGTTTAGTACAAAGAGGCGCTCATGTAAGAGTACATCCCGCAAAGACATCTATTAATAGATTGAAAGAGTTTAACCCAAATGGGTATTTTATCAGTAACGGTCCTGGTGATCCTGCTGCAATGGATTATGCTATCGATACAGTAAAAGAATTGATGAATGAAAACAAGCCAATGTTTGGAATTTGCCTGGGTCATCAGTTGTTGGCGCTGGCAAATGGAATTGATACGTTTAAAATGCATCACGGCCATAGAGGATTGAATCACCCGGTGAAGAACGTTGTGACCGGCCAATGCGAGATCACCACGCAGAATCATGGCTTTGGTGTAAATCCTGAATCGATAAAAAACAATCCCAACATAGAGATCACTCACGTCAACCTCAACGACGGTTCCATTGAAGGAATAAGAGTGAAAGGCAAACCTGCATTCAGTGTGCAATATCACCCGGAGAGCACACCTGGGCCGCATGACAGCAGGTATTTGTTTGATGAGTTTGTGAAGATGATGAAGGCTAATTAGCAAATTCGATAATTGGATATTTCGATAATTGGCCCGGCTGCGCAATTACTATTGACCATCGTTGCGTCGCACTCTTGTACGTTCTGTACTTTATTCACCTAATGGAAATCTTGCGAGTTAAATAATTAACCGAGCTAGGAGCTGACTGTTGCATTAGTTGACAGCTGTTCTGGTAGTACAAGTGTGCGACGCAACGGCAGCTTCATAATTATTCAACAGCTGGTATCATAATAATTATCCTTTCTATTGGCAGGAAGTTTGAATTTTTATTGATTATTCATGAATAAAACAGGAGGAGATATGCAAGATCAACAAACAGCGACAGAAAGGACATTGAACAGAGGTACCAGCGCTAATGGTCATGGAGGCAGCAAGCCGCAACATAAAGAAGGACCAGTAGCTGAAACGATTGAGAACCAGACAGCGAAAGTTCCATCTGATATATACTTATGGGCATCTGTTGGTGCAATGGCTACATCGGCTGTATTGCAGATAATGGGTCAAAGAAAAGTGAGCTTATTTTTTGGGCAGTGGGTTGCCCCGATCCTGATCATGGGATTGTACAATAAGATTGTGAAAGTTGCAGGTCATGATTAATGATTGTGATTGTTCAAATAAAAATCCCGGTACTACTAACCGGGATTTTTTATTTAGTATCGTTTCTTTTTGAAGATGAGTTTGTATAACCATCGCAGCAGAAGTATCACTATAACAATTCCTGTGATCACAACAGCTATGATGCCGACTATTACCCAGGTGAGTGTGTTGTCGTGAACTTTAAAATCGCTTTTATCTATCGCTTTGAATTGTGTTGAGTTGAACTCAGCAACAGGAAAAGCATCTATCTCTTTATAATACTGTTCCGCATTTTTGTTGATCGCATTGAAATCAAAATTCTCTGTTTTGCTTTTGTACCAAAGTAGAATGTTGTTTGAAGAATCAGGTTCAAGGTTAGTGAAGGAGAATTTGAGATGCGTATCATCACCTGTTAAGCCGTTAGGATACACACCTTTTATGTCTTTTAGTGTAAGTCCATTCTTCAAATGAAATAAAACCTGCCCTTGTTCAATCTTTCCGGCCCAGGCTTTTCCTGTTTCTAAGATATAGGCGAACCCATTTCCCTTATCAACAGAGTAACCACTTCTTAAACCTGTGTTGCTGTTATTAGTGAGAAAGTAAACAGTGATCTTCGTGAGTTGCCTGGGTGCAAATGTGCAACTCCAGTAGTACCAATTGCGCATTTGCATATCATTCTTTTCAATTACACGATATGCAGAATCGTAACCTTCCATTGGTTTACGGTAATTGGTCTGCTGATCGTTAATTAAAACTTTTAAAGAATAGATATCATCAAACATTACATTATCCACTAGTTCCTGGTTGTATTGGCCATTGATAGGGTAGCCCGCTCTCATTGTTATAGGTTCATCTGTAGTATTATACATCCAATATTCACCTTTCACAACAGCAAAACCAGGATATAGATTCACAACTACAAGCTCCTTTTGCATTTGGATTTTTCCAAAATGAATACTGTCTTCTTTAAACAATGGAATAAATCTTCCGCCATGACCGGTCTGCCACATCCCAGGCATTGCCGCATTTCCAAAGCTTTGAATTGAAATAAGAAGGATTGCAATGGATAAAAGCCAAATCTTCATAGTACCGATGTTTTAATAGGGATAATAAAAATTAATCTACAAGATTGTTCTTTACAGCGAAGAAGACAAGACCTGCTGTATTCTTAAGCCCGAACCGCTCCATCAGTCTTTCTTTGATGCTTTCAACTGTTCTTGGACTGATATTCATTTTTTCACCGATCTCCTGGCTGGTGAACTCCATACAGATATATCGCAGCACATCTTTTTCTCTTTCGCTCACCTGGATGTTGTTATTGAGAGAAGGTAGAACCCGTGCTTTATTATGTGCACGTTTCAGTAGAATTCTATTTACAAAGTTGTTGAGATAATAACCTTTTGAAACCACGTCCATAATAGCTTTCTTGATTTCCTGCGGATCTGTACTCTTCAATAAATATCCATTCGCACCATTTTCCATCAGGTGCGTAACAAACCTTTCGTCTTCATGCATGGTCAATACTAACACGGCAATGTTGGGATAATGGCGGCTAATGTATTTGGTAGTTTCAATGCCGTCTTTAACAGGCATGCGCAGGTCCATTAGGATTACGTCTGGTTGTGTTTCAGTTAGACCGTTCAGGAGTTCTTCGCCATTTTCTGCTTCAAGTACAAAATGAATATTGCTGTAATGGCGTAAGGATAAGATGACTCCTTTCCTGAAAATTTTATGATCGTCTGCGATAGCAACTTTTATATCAGCCATACCTTACCAAAGATATTAAGGAGGGGAATGAGTAGCTCATTTATTTTTCATCGGCATCTTTAGGAATAGCGAAGGTTGCCTTATAGAAAGATTGCGAAGAATCTTCTTCAAAGAAGATGTTCCCATGAATTACTTTTAACCTGCTTTGAATATTTTTTAAACCTAAACCAACATTGCTTTTATTCAACTTAGTAAAGTCGTCCTGGGTAATGCCTCTTCCGTCGTGGTGAAGCCTGATGACCATTTCATCATCCTCATTATGCTGGGTTAAATGAATAAAGGAGGAGTTACTGTGTTTTAGTACGTTATTCACTAACTCTTGAACAATTCTATATACGATCAACTCTTTCTCTGGCTTTAGCCTTATTTTATAATCATGAAAACGACAATTCACATTCAATGAACCTGATCCGTTGATCTTTTGAAAAAAGTCGTTTATCGCAGATTCAAGGCCAAAATTTTTCAAGGTTGGAGGCATGAGGCTATGAGAGATATTTCTTATCAACTGAATCGTTTCATCAATGATCTGTTTAGCATTGAATATTGATTGAAGTTGTTGGGCCTTTTCCTGGTTAACAAGATTCTCATTCAAATATAATCTTGCTGTAGCTAATAAGGGGCCTGCGTCATCGTGTAGATCGGCTGCGATTCTTTGTCTTTCTTCTTCCTGCGATTTGATAGAAGCTCTTAAGAGTAATTTCTGTTGTTCTGCTTCCATTTCCTGCATTCGCATTTGATATTTTATCACTTTTCGCTGGTGGAAAATGATAAAAAGAATAAGGCCGATGGTTAGCAGCAGCATTCCTAATGTGCCGAAAAATAATACCAGCGATACACTGGATGAACTAGCTTGTAATAGACTCATGTGCTTTACTTTGATTCCCTGCAAATGCAGCTTTAAACAATCTACTTTCCTTACTGTTCGGTGTTTTTATTAAGAATGCTATAAAAAATAAAATATTTCTGAGGATAAGAAAGACAGAGTTGATAATGTACAAATTGGCCAGGGAAGAGTTGCTTTCCTTTTCCAAAATGTTATAGTATAAAAAGAAGAAAAATGTACCCCCTTTGTAAATCAGGATTCCATTTACTAACCAGAACTCAGCAGTCGAATAGATAAAATGAGTTTGCGGTTTTGTTATCTGGTCATAGAAGAAAAGTATGGTCAGTGCAATAATGGCAATAGTTTCAATGCCATTATTCAGCGTATCAAAAAGATATAGCCTTTGGGAAATAATATTCCTGAATATCCAGGAAGCAGAGATGAGCACCATCAGGCCCAGTGCAATATTTCTCTTTGTTTTCTGGTGTTTGAATATTGCGAAAAAGAAACAGAATATCAAAAGGCTTTCTACCAAAATGTAGATATTAATTACCCAAAGATTGGAGATAACCTTAAAGGTTTGCCCATCCATTGGAATACCGTTCAATCCTTCGACAACCACCGCAGTCTTGGAGCTGACCCTGTTTACAGGCGTATTAGTATGGTCGTAAATTTTAGAAACAGAACCTAAATGTTGTCCTGCTATAAGCATATCACCTACATGAATGCTGCCTTTTTCTATTTTGATAAGGGAGCTTACTTTGCTGTCTTCAGATGATGCATTTATAATAGTACCAACTGCAGCGGATTGCTTACCAATGTAAATCGCAAGAAGATCGAAACTGATACTCGCAACCAGGATAAAAAAACAAACCCATCTTGACTTTTCTTTCCAGTTCAATTTAATGAAAAGAAATGCCAAAATGGGCAGAATACATGAATAGATAGAAATATTTGAAATCAATTCGGAGGTGATGGTATTTCGTTTTGGTTTTTCAAAAATAACTTTTTAATCAAAACCAAAATCAACCTATCCATAAAAGATTACCACCAGCTAAATCCACCAGCATCATCGCTGTCGCCGCAATATGGAGGACAAGCTCTTGACATATCTGCTACGATTGCCTTTTGCTTAGTAATTTCACCATTATCACCAGTAGTAGTATACTCCAGAATGTTTTTACCATCTTTATTTACACCAACCAAAACCAACTGTCTTATTCCAAGTTCGTTCAAGCCATGGAACATTCTGATACCCACGCAACCTGGTTGTGCAAGGATGTTTTCGATTATGTTTCTACCCATGAAATGAGCTAAAACATCATC
The DNA here is from genome assembly GCA_023429825.1 of Bacteroidota bacterium. Lineage (GTDB taxonomy): Bacteria > Bacteroidota > Bacteroidia > Chitinophagales > Chitinophagaceae > JAEZDC01. The sequence goes on from JAEZDC010000123.1 coordinate 8,655, forward strand.
CGGGTTTGCATCATAATGGGCTTTAACCATTTTAGCACCTGCTTCATAGCCAATGTCTTTGCCAACTTCAGGGCTATAAGACTTGCTTTGTTCGATAACTTTACCTTTTACAACTATGAGTTCTTTTTCCATAAGTAGTTTGGTATGGGTTTAATTAATTTGGATTACTAATTAAAAGTGCCCATTATCTTTTTTATCCACAATGGGTTTGCAAGCCCCTATTTTTTTTATTTTAGCCTGAAATCTTTGAAAAACAACCAGTTCAATAGGTTTTGCTCAATTAATTGCTGCTTCAAAACACGTACAATTACTTGACAAATACCGTAAAATTACTAAGCCAAAGTACGTAAAAATTCTTAATTAAACATGATTCAAACAGGGAATATTCGATTGGTTTGTTAGAAAATCTACGTTACAACAGTGTAAAAATTGATAATTTACTGAATATCATTAGCAAGAAACTAACCCCACAACCAAATGATTAATGATAGGATGATTAGATTGGCTATAACTGATGATCACAAAATTTTCAGAGATGGAATAAGGATGGCTCTGAAAGATCGGGAGTTTATTAAAGTGATATGGGAAGCTGATGATGGCAAGGATATGATGCATAAGCTGAAGATCAAGCAACCGGATGTTTTACTTATGGATATACGGATGCCTGAGATCGACGGAGTGAACGCCATTAAGCTTATAAGAAAGGAATATGAAGATCTTAAGATTATAATCCTTAGTATGTATGATGATCAGGAAGTGATCACTAAAATGATGGAGATGGGAGCGAATGCTTTTCTTTCCAAAACAACGGATCCTGATGAAATATATAAAGCTGTATTGAGTGTAATGAATGATGATTTTTATTTCAATGACTTAGTCAATACGGCGGTACTCTTAAAGCTTCAGCAAAAGAAGGCAGTCAGAAAATTTTATCCTAGTTCTGTGAAGTTTAATGAGAAAGAGCTCAAAATTCTAAAACTCATCAGCGAAGACAAAACCACCGAGGAAATCTCCAAAGAAATTTTTTTAAGTCCCCGAACTATCGAAACC
>JAEZDC010000099.1 GCA_023429825.1 Bacteroidota bacterium
GTGAACCCCAGGTTTGTTTAAATTAACCCCATTATAAAACAAAAAACGACAGGTACAAAATTGCTTTGATGATCGATGACGTGAAACCTGAAACAATAGCCAAAGCTTTGAACAGGTTGCTAGGTGAGGATGACTTACATAGTCAATTACATCAAAACTGTTTAAAGGCTGCAGAAGAATTAAATTGGGAAAACGAAGAAGCTAAACTATTGGAGTTTTACAAAATGCTGCTCAAGGAATAAGGCGTACAAGAGTGCGACGCAACAGGAGATTCATTGAAATACAAAAGCTGGCTTCATAATAAAATTGGAAAAGCATCTACATATCATCTCACTCACAGTTCCTTATCCGGTCGACTACGGCGGCGTGTTCGATCTTTTTTATAAGTTACCAGCATTGAAAAATTTAGGTGTGGAAATTCACCTGCATTGCTTTGATTATGGCAGAGGCGAGCAACCAGAGTTGAATAAATATTGTGCATCAGTCACCTATTATAAAAGGAGTAAAGACATTTTCTCACCACTTCCATTTATTGTCAGCAGTAGAAAAAATGAAGAATTATTTGAACGACTGTTGCAAGATGATTACCCGATCTTGATGGAGGGAATTCATTGCACTGCACTTCTGACTGATAGAAGATTTGCTATGAGGGATTGTTACGTTCGTTTACACAATGTGGAATTTCAATACTACAGAGGTCTGCAGCAAACAGCAACATCCCTGTTTAAGAAACTATACTATCAAAGAGAAAGTAAATGTCTTTACCGGCACGAAAAATATTTAGCATTTAATGCAATCTTTTGGAGTGTTACGGAAAAGGATGCTGAAACTTACCGGAAAGAATTTGGTTGCCCGGATATTCACTATCTGCCACTGTTCTTACCGGAATGGAAAGTTTCAAGTGCAGAAGGAAGAGGCCATTATTGTTTGTACCAGGGAGATTTAAGCGTTGATGCGAATGAAAAAGCTGCATTATGGCTGATAAACCAGGTGTTTGCCGAAATTGATATTCCGTTGATCATTGCCGGCAAAAATCCATCTGCTAAATTGGTGCAGTTGATTCAGCATAAAAAGAATATCAGCATTGTTGCCAATCCTTCTGAAGATGACATGCAAGCCATGATCGCCAAAGCACAGATAAACATTCTTCCATCATTCACCAATACAGGAATTAAACTGAAGCTGATTAATGCTTTGTATAATGGACGATTTATCGTGTGCAATAAGGCAACTGTTGAAGGAACAGGATTTGAAAGTTTATGTCATATTGCAGAAGAGGCAAGCGCATTTAAAGATCTAATCAATACCTTATATCAGCAGGGCTTTGCTTCACCAGAAATTGAGCGAAGAAAGCAATTACTCAATTTTCATTTTGATAATGAAAAGAACGCACAAAGGCTTTTACAATGCATCTGGCCCAACCAGGAATCTAACCCCTGATCGAGCTAGATTCTGCTGTTACAGCGCTATCAATCACTTTGCCTCTTTCAGTCTTCAGCATTCGTGAAGGATAACGGTTGATAACAATAAAATCGTGCGTAGCCATTACTACAGCAGTTCCATAATCTCTTGCAATATGAAACAATAGCTGCATAATCTCATCGCTCGTTTCAGGATCGAGATTACCTGTAGGCTCATCAGCCAATATTAATTTGGGGGAGTTCAGAAGCGCTCTTGCAATATCCACCCTTTGCTGTTCACCACCACTCATTTCAAAGGGGTACTTAAATCCTTTCGCTCTTAACCCTACTTTATCCAACACATCATTGATCTTTTCTTCCATGAGCTTATTATCTGTCCAGCCTGTTGCTTTCAAAACAAACTTCAGGTTTTCATGCACATTTCTATCAGTAAGCAACTGAAAATCCTGGAACACAACACCCAGGTTTCTCCTGAGAAAAGGAACTTTCTTCCAATCCATTTTTTTAAGATCAAACCCAACTATGTTGCCCTCTCCTGCTTTTAAAGGGAGTTCTCCATACATTGTTTTCAACAAACTACTTTTTCCTGTTCCGGTTTTACCAACGAGGTAAACAAACTCTCCTTTTCTTACTTCGAAATTCACATCACTGAGAATTAAGCTCTCACCCTGGAAAATACTTGCGTTTCGTATGCTTACTACTGTTTCGCTCATGGTACTAATTTGAAGGCATCAAAAATACTATGTAATTGTATTAACGCAGCAGTTAAAATTGGTATGCTACTTCTCCAAAGTTTCCCTTTAACAGCAACTGTTTAGATGAAGCTGTTTCTGTTCTTCCTACCACATGCGCATCAATATTGAATTGCTTTGCTGCTGCGATCATTTTTGCTGCAGCAGTTTCGTTGGTAAATATCTCTAACCGATGGCCCATATTAAACACCTGGTACATTTCTTTGTGATCGGCTCCTGAGTTTTTCTGAATCAGTTGAAATATTTCAGGCGCTTCAAACAGGTTGTCTTTTATCACCTTCATTGGTTGAGGCAAATACTTCATGCATTTAGTTTGTCCACCACCGCTGCAATGAATGATACCATCGATTTCGTCAAAATAGCTTTCAAGCAATACTTTCATCAAAGGGGCGTATGTTCTTGTTGGAGAAAGTAAGAGTTTTCCGATAACAAAACGTGAATTGTTAATCGTTAAATCATCGCTCATCCTGCTTGTTCCTATATACACCACATCATTACTCAACGATGGTTCATACGTTTCAGGATATTTCTCTGCATAAAATTTACTCAACACATCGTGCCTTGCGCTTGTTAAGCCGTTACTTCCTAATCCGCTATTGTATTCTTTTTCATATGTAGCTTGCCCAAAACTAGCAAAGCCAACGATCACATTGCCTGGCTTGATCTTTTGATTCGTGACCAGTTTATCTTTTTTCCACCTGCAGGTCATCGTTCCATTCACTGCAATCGTTCTCACTACATCACCAACATCTGCAGTCTCTCCACCTAAGTAATGGATGTTTACTCCAAATTGTTTCATTTCATCAAAGAACTCCTGTGTTCCATTGATCACTGCTTCGATCACCTCACCGGGTATAAGTAATTTATTCCTGTCGATTGTTGAAGAGAACAGAAGATCATCATACACACCAACACACAAAAGATCATCAAGATTCATTGCCACCGCATCTTGCGCAATCCCTTTCCATGCACTTACATCTCCTGTTTCTTTCCAATACAAATATGCCAGGATGCTTTTCGTTCCTGCCCCATCTGCATGAGAAATGTTTACGTAGTTATCATCACCTCCCAAATAATCAGGATACATTTTGCAAAATGCATGCTCATACAGCCCTTTATCAAGCTTTGCAATTGCTTTATGCACTTCTTCTTTTTGAGCAGATACACCTCGTTGAGAATATAAAGACATTATGATACCAGCTTTAGTTCTTTGTAGCATCGCCTGTTGCGTCGCAAGCACTTCATCGTTCCAGTCGCTGAGCATCAGTTGACGTTGCGGACAAATGTACGTTTACCCCATTCACCATTCACTATTCACTATTCACTATTTTTGCCCACCATGCAGGTACACAGTAATCTGGAGAGTTTACCATCGTTTCGAAACGCTATTATCACTATAGGCACTTTTGATGGTGTTCATCTTGGGCATCAGCAAATCATTTCCCAGTTAAAGGAAGAAGCACACAATCAAAACGGTGAAAGCATTATTATTACATTTCATCCCCATCCAAGAAAGATTGTCTCTTCCGTTCCGGGCGATATAAAGCTGCTCACCACTTTGGAAGAGAAGATTCAACTTCTCACACAGGCAGGAATCGATCACCTTATAGTTGTTCCATTCGATAATAAATTTTCGAATCAATCAGCGGATGAGTATGTAACTGATTTTTTATACAGGAATTTCACTCCGCATACTTTAATCATCGGGTATGATCACAGATTTGGAAAAGGAAGAAAAGGAGATTATCATCTCCTGGAAAAGTATGGAGAAGAGCTTGGGTTTATCGTTAAAGAAATTCCAGAACATATTCTAAATGAAGTAACGGTTAGCTCAACCCGGATCAGAACAGCTTTACTGGAACACAATATCGATACGGCTAACAAATTCCTGGGTTATAATTATTTCTTTGAAGGAACAGTAGTTGAAGGAAATAAAATAGGAAGAACCATTGGCTATCCTACTGCCAACTTACATATAGAAAGTGAAGAAAAACTAATTCCTGCTGATGGTATATATTCCGTAACAGTGGCCATTGACAATGGACAATGGGCAACGGACAAAAAAGGAATGATGTACATTGGCAATCGCCCGGTTGTGGAAGGAAAGCACAGAACGATTGAAGTAAATATTTTTGATTTTGATGAAGATATTTACGGTAGTATTTTAAAAGTTAAAATGCACAACTATCTAAGAGGTGATGTTCCTTTGCACGGTTTAGATGAATTGAAGGCACAGCTTGCAAAGGATAAGCAAGATTGTTTACAGCTACTTGCCTAAATTTACGCATGACCAAACATTACCATTCTTACTTAGCACTTGGAGATTCTTATACGATTGGCGAAGCGGTTCCGATCTATGAAAGTTTTCCTTATCAAACTGTTCAGCTACTAAGAAAAAAAGGATATCATTTTCATGCCCCGGAGATCGTTGCAAAAACAGGCTGGACGACATTTGAACTGGCTGATCATCTCATCAATCATGAATTAAATGATCACTACGATTTTGTAACCTTGTTAATCGGCGTAAATAACCAATATCGCGGACTTGCATTAGCAGATTACAAAACAGATTTTGAATTCCTTTTAAAGAAAGCGATTCATTTTACCAGTAATAAGAAAGTATTTGTTGTCTCTATTCCTGATTGGGGCACTACACCTTTTGCGGAAGGCAGGGACAAGAAAAAAATTGCCAAAGAAATAGATGAATACAATTCAGCTAAGAAAGCCATAACTGAAAAATATAAAGTAACGTTTATCGATATTACTACCGCTCAACGCAGAGATAGTGACGATACAGGTTTTGTGGCTTCAGATAAATTGCACCCATCAGTAAAGGAGTATGCTAAATGGGCGGCTTTGGTGGCGGATAAAATGAAAGAGCAGATTAGATAAAATGTTTGCCAACCCTGAACTGCAGCTAAAGTTTATCTAATATCATTTGCTCGATCTCTTCGTTCTCCCAATTATTTTCAATTCCTTCCATCTTCATCACCTGCTGCATAATCGCTTCCTGCTTGTTTCCTCTTTGTAATGCTTCAGAATATCTTATGTGCGGACTAAAAGTAACCTGCGCATAAGCAGGTATCCATTTCTCTGGGTATTTCTGGTGGAGCTTTGCTTCAATTTTCTTTTGTAATAAGAACTTTGGATCTGCTATCTTATCCCTCATTTCGATGAAGTTATTCAATGCGAGATCTGCTATGGCATCCGTATCCGGCTTTCTCAACTGCTGATATTCTCTTAGAATCTCATTCCAATCTTCCTCATATTTTTCAATCAACCCGTTTAAAACAGAACAATCTTCAAAACCACAATTCATGCCTTGACCAAAGAATGGAACAATTGCATGAGCTGCATCGCCGATCAAAGCAAATTTATCTTCTCTTATCCAGGGAAAACATTTAACAGTTACGAGAGACGAAGTTGGATTGAGAAAGAAATCTTCTTCTAACGTTGGCATTAAAGGAACGGCATCAGTAAAAGTCTTTTGAAAGAAAGTCTTTACTTTCTCCTTTGTATTGAGTGATTCGAAGGAAGGTTCCCCGTGGAATGGGAAAAATAAAGTACAGGTAAAACTTCCATCCATATTTGGCAAAGCGATCAACATATAATTACCTCTTGGCCAGATATGCAGCGCATTCTTTTCCATTTGGAAAGAGCCATTCTCACCTGCAGGAATAGTAAGTTCTTTATACCCGAAATCTATGTATGATTGATGATACTCAAACCTGTCATGTTGCAGTTGATGTTGAAGCCGTGCAGCAGAGTAAGCTCCGTCAGCCCCGAAAATCAGTTCTGAGTTATGAGCTGAGCGTTCTGAGTTATTGTCTTCAAAAGTTATCTTATTCTTTTTCCAATCTATGGTAGTACATTTTTGATTGAAGAATATCTCTACTCCATTTTCTTCAGCTAAACTCATCAGCATTTTATTCAATTCTCCACGGGAAACTGAGTTGATAAATTGTCCTGCCTTCCCATATGGCTGAAAAGCAGTAGTGCCATCGGCATTATGAATGAACCTGCCATGCATAGGAATGGCGATCTTCTTTATCTCATCCATTACTCCCACTTCTTCCAAAGCTTTGATACCTCTATCACTTAATGCAAGATTAATAGAACGACCGGCAGCTATACTTTCTCTGCGCATATCACCTCTACGTTCATACACTTTCACCTTATATCCTCTTTTCGACAAATAAATGGAAAGCAATGAACCTACCAGGCCAGCACCAACTATAACAATATCTCTCTTCATTTCAGAATTGCTTGTATGATGTTACCAAATCGCCAGATATCCTCAAATGAATTATACAAAGGAACCGGGGCAACACGAATTACGTTGGGTTCTCTCCAGTCTGCAATCACTCCCTGTTCAGTAAGCGCCTGGAATATTTCTTTACCCCTCTCCAACATCAGCATTGAAACCTGGCAACCTCTTTCGCTTTCAATAGACGGAGTAATTACTTCAATAGCTTTTTTATGTTGCTTCGAGTTAATGTCATTCAAAACAAAATGCAAATAGGCTGCAAGTTGTTTTCTCTTTGCATGAAGCTTTTCCATTCCAGCTTCATCAAAAATATCAAGGGATGCTTTATGCGCAGCCATAGATAAGATTGGTGCATTACTTAATTGCCAGCCTTCTGCCGTTGGAATTGCTTCAAAGCCTTTATCCATTTTAAACCTCGTTTCTTTAGTATATCCCCACCAACCTGCAAACCGTGGAAGATTTGTGTTCTTCGCATGGCTTTCATGAATATATGCGCCGGCAACACCACCGGGACCAGAGTTTAAATATTTGTAGGAGCACCAACATGCAAAATCTACACTCCAGTCGTGCAGATGCAATTCAACATTACCTGCAGCGTGAGCCAGGTCAAAACCAGCATAAGCACCAGCTTCATGTGCAGCTTTGTTGATAGCAGGAATATCAAAAAACTGACCAGTATAATAATTAACTCCGCCAAACATTACTAAAGCCAATTGATCTTTGTGCTGATCGATCGCTTTGAGTATATCCTCATTATGCAATGTATGCTCT
>JAEZDC010000132.1 GCA_023429825.1 Bacteroidota bacterium
GGAGTAGGGTTATCAGTTGGAATCCAAAACAAAAGACTTTTACTTAAATCGCTGCGTAATCTTTTTATTGCTGTGCTGATCACACTGATCACTTCGATCTTATATTTTACAATTACACCGCTTGGAAATGTTACAGAAGAATTGCAGGCAAGAACTTATCCTACCTTACTGGATGTGGCAGTAGCGCTGTTCGGAGGGCTTGCAGGTATTATCTCAATATCCAGGAGAGACCAGACAAATGCAGTACCTGGTGTTGCGATTGCTACAGCGTTGATGCCTCCGTTATGCACTGCAGGGTTTGGATTGGCATCAGGTAGCTGGACGTTTTTCCTTGGTGCTTTTTACCTCTTCACTTTGAATGCAGTATTTATTGCGATGGCTACCTATCTTATTGTAAAATACCTTCATTTTCCTGAACAGCATTTTGAAAACAGGCGTATGAGAAGAGTGTATTCCTTTTGGTTCAATACGTTGAGTATAATTGCCATCTTACCAAGTATCTATTTTCTATATACTGTGTATGTGGATGAGCAGCGAAAAGTTAAGATCAACAAACTCGTGATATCTAGGATAGAAGAACAAGGCAACGAGATACTGAAATGGGAAATGGAAGATAAAGATTCAGTGGTTTTCATTAAGGTATATCATTCCGGCAATCGCCTCTCTGACTCCCTGATGTATGAGATCGATTCCACTTTGCAAATAAACAGGCTTGGCACTCATCGCCTGCAGCCTATGCGTGTGAATCTTACAAAAGAGGAGGTGAGCCAACTGAGTGCAGAAGTTGCTAAACAGATGTACAGGGAACTTCACCTCACCGAAGTGATGAAAAAGGAAACAGCTCATGATTCGTTGAGTTATGTGCAGATATCTAAAGAAGTAAAAGCTTTTCTACCCGTAATTGATTCTTCTTATAACGGTTGGATAACCATTCCGTCAGCAGATAAAACCATTGATACACTCGCAGCATTTTTTTACACTTCACAAAGGCCCCTGGTGAACTCATCTAAGCAGAGGCTTGAACTCTTTTTGAAAGAAAGACTTGTTAAAGACAGCGTTGTTATCTTTTATACAGGAAAGCGATAAAGCATTTGTTAATCTATTTTGATGATATAGATCCATGATACAGCGGGCATTATCAGCAGGCTGAATATTTTACGTGGTAAAAGCGTATTAGAATGCTATTAGAATGCTATTAGAATCCGTACCGTCCATTGCTGTACCTGTTTGATAAAAATATCTTTGTGCAGACCTATTAAAGTAACCTATGGACAGAATGATCAATATTCTCTTATTAGAGGATGACGAACTGGATGTGATCGACATAAAAAGAAGCCTTGATAAGATCAACATTTTTTATCATCTGCAAGTGGTGAAGAACGGAGAACAGGCTTTAGAAATACTGAATGGTGATAATTTCATTCCTGACTTTACGCTGATCGATCTAAATATGCCTAAGATGAATGGCCTCGAGTTTTTGTCTGCCCTGCGGCAGGATGAACGCTTAAAGGACCTGAAGTGTTTTATCATTACTACATCTGATGATAAAGGAGAAAGAGAGACTGCTGCAAGATTGGGTGTTTCGGGATATATCATAAAACCGTTGAAGATGAACAGCCCTTCATCGATCGATTCTTTCAACCTGATGATCGATCTACTGAATATGAAAGTGGCAAGCGTGTAAATTCCTCAAAATTTCAAGGAGGCTTTATCGGGCATGGCCATAAATTCTTTTACCTGTAGCGCATCACAGTAATCAGAGCAGTCCGCAACACCTGGTAAATTGCTATGTTTGTGGAAAGCATGTGCGTGCCCCGTTTGCGAAATTTTTTCTTTCTTTTATTAATTGCATTATTTACCAAGTGTACTACACCTTCGGAACGAAAGGTTGAAAGAGGCTTTTATTACTGGAGGACCGTTTATGATCTATCCGCCTTTGAAAAGGAGGCAATTGATAAGTTGTCTGTAAAGCACTTGTACATTAAGTTCTTCGATGTAGAGTGGGAGGCTTCTATTGGTGAAGCCATGCCGGTAGCAAAAGTGATCTTTAAAAAGGACCTTCCAAAAGTGGTAAACGTTATTCCTGTTATTTATATCACACAGGAAGTGTTGCAGCAAGCAGATAGTTCAGCGCTTCAGCAACTTGCTCATAATATCAACGGGCTATTAAAGGATATTGTAACAAATAATAAGATCAGCCTGTTGGGCGAGATACAAATCGATTGCGATTGGACACCTACGACAAAAGCCCGTTATTTCTTCCTGCTTCAACAAATGAAACAGACTTCTTTTTTTAAGGAGAAGATCATTTCAGCCACTATCAGGTTGCATCAACTAAAGTTTGTGAGTGAAAACGGTGTGCCTCCAGTTGACAAAGGATTATTGATGTGCTACAACATGGGTAATCTACGAATACCAAAGACTAAAAAATCCATCATTGATGCAGGTGTGTTACAGCAATACATAAACAATTTAGAGAACTACCCGTTGCATACGGATATTGCTTTACCAATATTTGAATGGTGGGTGTTGTTTCACAAAGACCAGTATAAAGGTTTGCTCAGGGATTTTGATCCGGGAAAACAGCAAGATAATAAGAAGCAGATCCGCTTTGAAAAAGATACAGTCATCAACGGTATGACCCTTGGTAAAGATCACTGGCTGAGGCATGAGACGAGTGATGCCTTAGAGATACAACGTTGTGCGGCGGTCATCAGCAAAAAGTTGAGATCAACAAAACAACTATCTGTAATTTTATTCCATCTCGATCAACGACAACTCTCCAATTATACACTGCATGAACTGGAAACATTTTACAATAGCCTGCGTTAGTAGCCTGCTTGTTATCATCCCGCACAGCAGTAATCCCTGCGGTGATACCGAAAACCCACATGATTATTTTACTTCATTCTTCAGCAGGAGTGTTTCAGGAAAAGCTTACTATCCTTTTTATTATACTTCGCTCCTGCAGTTCTATGACCAGGATTGGTACTGGAATAGCCAGGATGATTCGCTGGCATATGTTCATCCCGGCATTGTAGCGGAATGGGCTGATTATGCAAATGCAACCAAAGCAGATGTTACCAGGCTTATCTATAAATCAAAGCAAGCACAACTGCAGTTGCTGAGCAACAACTATAAAGCTGCAAAACCTTTAGAAGGGACACTGGCAAAAAACACACTCGCAGTAAATCTCGTAAAACAGAAAAATACAGAAGCGATCAATTACCTGTTATTCGCCAAGCGAATGGAAAAGGTGAGTGATCCGGGAAAATGGAGTGATGCTACAAGGGATTCCTTGTTGTTGAATAAATACATCAATGAAGCGGATGCTGCTATCAATAAAACGGCTGATATTTTTATTAAACAACGATACGCCTACCAAAAATGTAAGCTGGCTTTTTACAATAATCGTTACGATGATTGCAGCAGGTGGTACGATCAACATTTTAAAGAAGATGATAACTCAGCGGTTAATGAACTCGCACTATCCTACAAAGCAGGAAGTTTTTTCAGGAGTGGACGAAATAAGGAAGCTGCATATTATTTCAGCAAAGTGTTCCCGAAGGGAGAGAAGTTCAATAAGTCAAATTTCCTGGGCTTTTTATGGGCTACTAATTATTGCGATTCTTCACTCATTCCTGACTATATATCTCTTTGCAGGAATGATAAAGAAAAGGCAATGATGCTTGGCATGTTTGCGATGCATGGCACTGCTTATCGCCTTGACCTTCTAAAGAATGTATATGCTTTGGATCCATCTTCTCCTTTATTGCCTTTGCTTGCTACCCGTGAAGTGAACAAACTGGAAGAACAATACTTTACGGCGCTGTTATACAAAGAAAACGGTGGAAGGCCATCTTACTTTAGCTGGAGTTACGATGAGACGAATAATGAAGAAGCACAACAATTGATCACCGGAAAAAGACAAGTGGCACAAACTGCTTCATTTCTTGAAAAGTTATTTGCCGATAAAAAAGTATTCAATCATTCGTTTTATGGAAATGCGGCAGCCTATCTCCATTTCATGAATAAGGATCATACAGCGGCGAATAATCTTCTATCAAAGATCAAGAGTACCGATAAACGCATTGCAGATCAATCGCAGCTTGTTAGCCTTTTAATTATTGCAGATAATGCTGTGAAGATAGATGCGGCGAAAGAAGCTGAACTATTACCTGCCTTGAAATGGCTGGTGCAGAAAGCCTCGGAAGATGAAGAATATATGATCTTCTGCAGAAACTTCTTTACGGAGATACTTGCACAGAAATATGAACAACAGGGCGACATACACAAAGCTGCGTTGAGTTATGCCATGGTGCAGGTTCCTTTTAATAAGAAAATGGAAATGTATTATTCGTATGTGCGCTCATTGGATTATGTACAGGATGAAATGAATACCAGCCAGGTGCTTCGCTTATACGATGCAATGATCAATCCTTCAACTGAGATAGAAAAATTCCTGTTATCAAAAGGTACGTTAACCAAGGATGATGTGATCGATGTGATCGGAACATCTTACTTGCGGGATCGTAATTATACAAAAGCTATTGAGTGGTTGAGTAAAGCGGCAAAAGCGCAGAAGCTGGTGACAGAACGATATGTATATGGCATCGACAAAATATTATACCTCAATGCTGATCCATTTCATGATTATCTCAACGACTGGCAGCGCTTTGATAAAACATCTACAACACCTTATACCAAACTTACCCTTGCAAAGAAATTGCTCGAGCTAAAAAAACAGGTGGATGCGAATACCACAGCCAACAAAGCAAAATTGTATTACAGGTATGCGAATGCTTTATACAACATGAGCTATTATGGCAATAGCTGGGATGCAGTAGCGTATGACCGAAGTGGTTCTGACTGGAATGAAGGAAACTACAAACTGCAGTGGCAAGAAGAATATTACGGTGTGCACGAAGCAAAAGAATATTATCAAAAAGCTTATGAGGCTGCTACAGATCGTGAATTCAAAGCTGCAAGTTTATTCATGGTAGCAAAGTGTTTGCAAAGACAGGTAGTTCGTCCGCCATATGATTATGCTGACTATGAAGCCTATAGACAAAAAGAAATTGCTTTTGAAAAGCAGTTCAGAAATAACCCTTTGTTTGCAAGGTTTAAGGCTGAGTTCGGTACAACTAAGTTTTATTCTTACACATATAACCGTTGCAGTTACCTGCGAGATTTTGTAAGAAAACAAGGCAACTAATAATACACATCGTACTATTCTTCCAATCCTTTTACAAACTCTTTTACCGCTTCCAGCTTTTTAGGAGAGAGCATTTTTAGTTTATCACCCACATAAAATTCATTCGATCTTTCCCGCAGGTGTTGAAGCGGGTGTTTATCAACATCTACATCTTTTCCCGGCCTCCAGGTAAACAATTCATCTATTGTACAATTCAGTGCGGTGCAAAGTATTTCAATGTGTTGCAGATTAATATTGGTGATGCGATTGTTCAGTAACCTGCTCGCAGTATAAGTAGTTAATCCATGTTTCGAGAGGAAGAGCGTGTGCCTGTCGATGCCTTTGTTATTTAATATCTGGCGAAGGTTGAATTGTAACATATATAAGGGTTTTGATTGAAAGGGGTGAAATGCTATTCTAAGATACAAAAGCTGAATGCAATTATGGAAAACCTAGCAATAACGTTTTTAAAAGGACAAGGCAGTTTCAAGATCGTGCAACAAATGTTTAAACTTGAGCAAGCCAGGTTAAAACTCGGGGAAGCCCGGCGAAAACTTGGACAAAGAGGTTGTTAACTCGTGCAATTCCGGTGAAAACTCTTAAAAACCGGATGACAACTCAGACAAAGCTTCTGAAAAGTTGTGCAATCACATTAAGAACTCGTGAAATGCAGGTATAAACTCAGGCAAGTAAGTGTAAAAGCCGAGCAAAGGATGTTTGAATTCGTGCAAAAAAAGGGTTGGATCGATACCATTATAATAAAGAAAACTATTATAACTTACCTCCATATTTTTCACCTATGTGCAATCACAAACCTAACGATGAGCAAAGTCACCAAAGCAGGCGAGGCTTTTTAAAGAGCGCCACCGCAGCCACGGCAATCGCTTTAGCTCCTGCATCGCTTCTTAAAGCTGCAGAACAACAACTCGACGAAAAAGCGGCGGGCTTTTTTGAAAAGACCAAGGTTACTTTGGAAATAAATGGAAAAAAGCACCAGCTATCTATTGAACCAAGAACCACTTTGCTGGACCTGTTGCGGGAGCAACTGCATCTCACCGGAAGTAAAAAAGGTTGTGATTATGGTCAGTGTGGTGCCTGCACTGTACACGTGGACGGAAAGAGGGTATTGAGTTGCCTGAGCTTAGCGGTGATGCAGGAAGGAAAAAAGATCACTACTATAGAAGGTATCGCAAACGGTGATGAATTACACCCGATGCAAAAAGCTTTTATTGAACACGACGGGTTCCAATGTGGTT
>JAEZDC010000023.1 GCA_023429825.1 Bacteroidota bacterium
TTGTTGAATGCAGCCTGGAGTTGTATTCTCATCCTCAGCGGATCGTTTGATATGCTTACAGACATGTTGATCTTCGTAAGCTGGTTCTTTTATATGATGAGTGGAATTGGCTTGTTCGTATTAAGAAAGAAATTCAGGAATGCTGAAAGACCGTACAAAGTGATAGGATATCCCGTGGTACCGGTGATCTTTATTCTTTTTGCAGCAGCATATCTTGTAGTGACACTTTATACGGATATCTCTAATTATGTAAATGGAAGATCAGAACTGATCAATTCTGTTTTTGGATTGCTGATCACTATTGCAGGTGTTCCATTATACTTCTACAGCAAAAGAAAGCTGAATAGAGAACGATCAGTACAAGTGGGGGACACAACAGAAGCTTAATAGTAAAGAGAACGTTGGCTACAAAATTTCCCAAACTTCGTTGCCTCTTAAAAGCTTATCGAGATTGCCCTTGCCTTTGGCAGCGATCACATCTTCGATCTGGAGTTTCATCGCTTCTTCGTAACAAGGTCTTTCATTTTGATAGAATACACCAAACGGTCTTGGCAAATGGTTTTCCATTCTTGGATCATCGAACATCCTGGTAAGTATCTGAGCTTTGTAGAAATCTTTTTCATCATGCACCCAAAGGTCATCTGCACTAACACCATTAGCTAATTCAACAACAACTGGTCTGAACCCATCGAGTTTAACACCTTTGTTCTGAGTAGCACCAAAGAGGAGGGGTTTACCATGCTCGAGAAATAAAACTTCTTCTGCTTTGGTTCCTTTTTCTGTAAAGATCTCAAATGCACCATCGTTAAAGATGTTACAGTTTTGGTATATCTCGAGGAAAGAAGCGCCTTTGTGCTGGTGGGCTCTCACAAGCATCTGCTGCAAATGCTTGGGATCTCTGTCCATACTTCTTGCAACAAAACTTGCATCAGCACCCATAGCTAAAGCTGCAGGATTGAATGGGTGATCGATACTTCCCATAGGCGTACTCTTGGTGATCTTCTTCATTTCAGAAGTAGGAGAGTACTGGCCTTTTGTCAATCCATATATCTGGTTATTGAAAAGTAAAATGTTGATGTCAAAATTTCTTCGCAGTAAATGAATGGTATGATTACCACCAATGCTCAGCGAATCACCATCGCCGCTAACGATCCAAACGCTCAGCTCTGGGCGGCATGCCTTCAATCCGCTTGCTATAGCTGTTGCCCTGCCGTGAATGGAATGCATTCCATACGTGTTCATATAATATGGAAAACGACTGCTGCAACCAATACCGGAGACGATCACAATATCCTCTTTAGGAATACCTAATGAAGGCATTACCTTTTGTACCTGTGCAAGAATAGAGTAATCACCACAACCCGGGCACCAACGTACTTCCTGGTCGGTGGCGAAATCTTTAGCGGTGAGTGTTTGAGCGGGAGATATGGTAGCTGTTGACATAGATTAATAAAATTTTCAATTTTCAATGCTCAATTTTCAATATTTATTTTTGTAGCATTATTTTTTTTAGCTGTCTCAATGCTTTTAGCAAGTATAGCAATTAATTCCTCTGTTTCGTTATAGATATCCTTAAGTTTTGAAGGCTTTATCATTTCTTTTCTAATAATGATCTACAAAGCCGTTCTGCATTCTTTTAATTCCTTTAAGCAAACACCGAGCTTATGAATAAAATCTTTTCTGGACTCTGCTGCCTGAACCTCACCATAGTTAAAGCTGGGAGAATGGCAAGATCTTATAAGTTGTGAGGCAATATAATTTCCCGCCCTCGTATTCGGTAGTGATTCAACTACATCTATCATTCTACAGGTAAAATTTACTAATCTGTCTTCCAGATCGAATTTTCTCTGTTCCATAATGAAGGGTTTAGTCCTTCAATTTACAAACTCTTATCCATTGAACGTTGAAAATCGAGCATTGATTATTGAGCATTTTCTTTAACTAGTTCCTCCCAGTATTCCGCCGCTCTTCTTGTATGCGGAATAACGATCGTTCCTCCCACGATATTCGCCACCGCGAAAATCTCGTACATCTCGTCTGTTGTAATACCTAACTCGTGGCTTTTCCCGAGATGATATTTAATGCAATCATCACATCTAAGTACCATACTGGCGACAAGGCCCAGCATTTCTTTGGTTTTTTTATCCAGTGCACCTTCTTCATAGGTATTTGTATCGAGATTCCATAAACGCTTCATTACAAGATTGTTCTTGCTAAGAATAACATCGTTCATTTTAGTGCGGTAGTCATTGAATTCCTTTACCAGTTGAGACATATTGTAAAATTTGTGCAAAGCTAAACAAGCAGTTGATGGACACAAAAAAACCCGCCGCAGCGGGATTACTATTAGCGGAAATTATTGTTAACGCTATTTCTTTTGTTGGAGGTATTTGATCACCGCCATCCTGATGTCGCTCAAAGGATTGCCGACAGTTGTTTCAGCAGGATACATTTTAACAACATCAGGGTTCTTTTCATTGAAGAAGGCGAGGTTGGTTTCTTTTCCTGTGATAAGAAAATCTGAGGTTGCAATACGATATGTTTTATTCGGATCGATTGGCTGCCCTTGTACACTCCAGGTATTAGCAGATTCATTGAAAGAGATATTAGCGTATTGTAAGTAACCGCCGATACCTTTATTCTTTCTTCCAACATCCAACGTTTGAATCAATAAACTTCCTTTCAGCTCCAGTTCTCTTATACCTCCGCCAAATGGAAGGGTTCTTAAAATATCATATTGGGTAATAGGCGCATACAATATATCATCTACTCTTATTGATCCTGAATTGTACACAGCAGCATCAGCTTTGGGAGCAGCAAACAACATCGCTTCAGCAATTGTTTTTGTAAGATTGGTTTCAGAACTCCTCACCGGTCCTTCCCTTCCTTCTAAAGGTTCGCCTGAAGAAAGTACAACAGCGTTTGCATCGAAACCAGAGGATGCGTAGTTGTCATTAGCGATCTTCACCCATTTCTGAACAGTGATATTCGTGGTGCTGTCCAACGCAATCGTTTCATCCAGGTTTACCAGCTTAGGATCGGCTTTTACCTTTTTGCTTCTTTTATTGATGGACAACTTTACTACATAAGCAGACTTTGCATTTGCATGAGCTTTGAGTATATAAATGCCATTTTCTTTTACAAAACGCATATCGTGTTCGTGTCCGCCCAGTATCAGGTCAAGGCCTGGTAAAGCATCTGCAATTTTCTTATCGTCTTCGACACCTACATGTGTGAGTGCAATGATCGCATCACACGAATCTTTGATCTTATTGTAAGTATCAACAGCTGTCTGAATAGGATCTGCATACTTCACATATTCGGCAGGATTAGCAGGGATCGTTACTGCGATAAAGCCGATACGTGCGGTAGTGCCATCAGCGTCTTTAATGTCTTTGATAATGTACTCCGGTATAAATTCCTTGTTATTCTGATTTTGAAATTGAACAGGTGTCTGGTTGATGACGTGAAAAACATTAGAGGATACCCATCCAAAAGTTGATTCCGCAATTCTTTCCATCAGCTCTTTTTCAGCAATGTCAAACTCGTGATTGCCGAAAGTTACCATGTCAAATCCTGCAGCATTCATGGATCCAATCATTTGCTTTCCCCTGATCCTGCTGCCCTGGTATGTTAAACTTCCGTATACAGAGGGGCTAACGAAATCACCACCCATCGTTAAAAATGTATTTGGGTTTTTTACAAGCTCCTGTTTTTTTAGGGTCGCCACCCTTGCGAGACCTCCTGTTTTTCCTCCCTCTAGTGGCGCGATTTCGTATACATCATTCACATGCACAAATGTTATATCGATCTTGCCATCGCCTTGCCCGGGTATATTTACCGTTTTACATGAAAAGAGAAAAGAAGCAGTTATAAAAGAGAATAAAATTCCTTTATACTTCATAGATAATTTTTAAGAGTAGCGAAGATACTCCACCGGAAAGGTTCCTTTTACTTTTTAGATCGCTTTCTCGCAGTGCCGGATTTCTTAATACTTTTTGCCGGCAGTTGTTTTAGTGTGTTTCCTGGTATTTCGATCTTTCTTACAGATGTTCTGTACACTACTCTCACACTAGGCAATGCTCCAAAGATCTTTTCTTCTTTTACTTTGATAGAATCGAATACTTCCTCTGATATTTTGAAACGTTTGATATCTATTTTATTCAATAGATATTGCCCCTGGTCATCATTATTCTTTCTTCTTTTGATCTCTTCACCGGGATGTACATAGCCGGTAAAAAAGATATTGCCTCTACCCTTATTCTTAACTGCAACCAGGTAAGGCTCCACCTTTCTCCACCCAATCGTTCCATTATCGCTTTCATAATAGAACTCCACAAGCTTGCGTTGCTTAATAGCTGAAATTACTAAAGCCAATACATCAGTCTCTTGTTGTGTTATTGGCTCATCTTTATTCAACATCATCTCTATCACCTGTGCGTTAAAAGCTGCATAGCCCGAATCATCATTATCAAAATAGATGAACACATCTTTGCCTGCAGCCTTCCATTCGTTACTCATATCAGCCCAATATCTTAATGTGGCAAAATCATAACTACCCTGGTATTTATTTTTAGTGGGCCCGTGAAGTCTTAAGTAAACAAAATCAGCCGTCACTTCGATTGGGCTCATATGACCAGCTAACTGGTAAATGCAAAATGCACAGTTATACTGTTTCATCAATTTGTACACGTCTTTATGATACCACGTAGTATTTCTGAATTCAAATGCAAAACGAAAACCTTGCGGTAATGATTTCAGAAATTTTTCAAACCGTTCAATATTCAATTCCCAACCCGGCGGCAATTGAAACAGTATCGGTCCCAGTTTATCTTCTAAGCCGCTGCAATTATGTAGAAACAGGTCCAGGGCATCTTCTGTTTCATTTAATTTCTTCATGTGGGTAATGTAGCGGCTGGCCTTAACGATGTATAGGAAATCAGGACGGCTGTTCTTGCGCCAGTTCTCAAAAGTTTCACGGCTGGGTAACCGGTAAAAGGGATTATTCAATTCAACCGTATTGAAGAATAGGCTATAATACTCAAACTCTTCTTTTTGTTTGATCCCTTTGGGATAAAAAGTACCCCTCCAATGCTTATATAACCAACCTGAAGTGCCTACATGTATCGTTGCTTTGCTCATTAACCCTGATGGCCAAAATTCTATGCCACGGTGCATAAATTCCACACCTTAAAATTGATGGGAATCATTTTTTCTTTTCAATTATGTTTTTAGCTTTAGGGTAGTTCTTTATACCGACAATAAAATGCCGGGGAAAAATTAAATCACCTTTTAAAATTTATTTCCCATGGTTCAGACAATGCCCGAAGCTTCACAGCTTACAACAGAATGCAGTAAATGGGTTGAGCAAATGCATTCTTACCGCGACGAATTACAAGAGCTCAACAAACAACTTCAACAAACAGCCTCCAGGCATCTTACCAGAGAAGATCTAACCGAGCTGGAGCACTTCCAAAATCAGATCCACATTCAGCTCATCAATGTGCACGATGTAAAACAAGAGGCAAAGCAACTCAACAAAAAAGTACAGTTCCAATTATCAACGGGCCGCCAACTAAACGAAGAAATGCTTAGTGAGTACGAGAAAGTGGCAGATGATTATGAAACGTTAGACCACACATTGCAGGAATTAAAAACAGATTTTACCAGGTTTGTTACACATGTAAACTAATACAAACATCTATTATAGCCGGCATAGCAATATGCCGGTTTTTTTATTTCATGGAGCAAGCTGAAGGATAACTATTAAGCTCCTGTTGCGTCGCACACTTGTACTGAAGAATAGATAGCAGCGACCAAACCTTTAATGCACTTTCTTTCCTCCTAAATAAGTCGACTGCACCTTCACATTCAGGATATCTTTCTCGCCAACCTTCATGAGGTCCTTATCAAGAACAATAAAATCCGCCTTCTTGCCCTTTTCTAAACTGCCTACTTCATTTTCTAAGAAGCAAGCGCGGGCAGCCCAGATAGTCATTCCTTTTATCGTTTCCTCTCTCGTTAAAGCATTCTCTGTTTGAAATCCACTAGCCGGAAATCCTTCAGCATCTTTTCTCACAACAGCGGCCAAGAATGTTTTAAAAGGAGAAATATCTTCAACCGGAAAATCTGTTCCCAACGGTATCCAGCTATTTTGCTGCAGTAATCTTTTAAATGCATAGGCGCCCTTCATTCTTTCTTTACCTACTCTTTCTTCAGCCCAGTACATATCGCTTGTTGCATGCGTAGGCTGAACAGAAGGAATAATACTCGCCTGTCCAAACAAGTTGAAATCATTTTCATTCACCACTTGTGCATGTTCTATTCTCCAGCGCTTATCATTCTTTCCTTTTAAGTACTTATTGTAAATGTTGAGGATAGTTCTGTTCCCTGAATCCCCGATAGCATGCGTACACATTTGGAAATCTGTGGTCGAAAGCATTGCTGCAACTGAATCAAAATGCGACGCTGTACTTAATAAGAATCCATGCCAGCCTGCTTTATCATTATAGGGTTTGAGCAAACATGCACCACGGCTTCCCAGCGCACCATCACCATAAACCTTATATCCTTTTACAAATAGCTTATCCGTTTTATAAGGCCCTTTTTTTAAGTAGTGATCATAATTCTTCTTCTCATCACTCAGCATTACATACAAACGCATATTGAGCTTGCCATCTTTTTGTAGAGCATCAATGATGTCTGATTCTTCATGTGAGATACCACAGTCAGTAACGGTAGTTAATCCCTGCGCAAACAAATTCGCATCTGCTTTGCTCAACCACTTTTCATAATCAGCGTTATTTGCTTGCGGGATCTTTGCTGAAACAAGGTCAATGGCATTATCGATCAGCACACCTGTAAGCTTACCATTTTTTATTTCTATTGATCCACCAACTACAGTTTGCCCGGGTTGAACTCCTGCAAGTTCCAGCGCTTTATTGTTTGCAATAGCGGCATGCCCGTCAACTCTTGTTAATAAAACCGGCTTATCAGGAAATAAGATGTTCAACGAGTCATTAGAGGGGAACTGTTTATCGGGAAACTTATTTTGATCCCAACCTCTTCCTCTTATCCATTGCTCATTTGGGTTGGCTGTTGCAAAATCTTTTACTCTTTGCAAAGCTTCACTCCAGCTATTGCAACCAAATAGGCCTACCTGGAATAAACTTCTTCCATACCCTACGTAATGGGAATGTGCATCAATAAAGCCGGGATAAATTGCTTTTCCTTGCGCATCTATGGTTTCGTTCGAAGCATATTGCTTCATTATATCATCATTTTTTCCTACAGCTATAATTTTCCCTTCATGTACTGCCATGGCTTCAGCTACGGTAAAAGAAGAATCTACCGTATAGATAACAGCATTGTGAACGATGAGATCAACCTTGGAAGAAGTATTACATGAAATAAAAGCAATCGACAGAAAGAAAATCAGATTTCTCATTTCAGCAGTTTATAGAGATAAAGATATATCTCCATCACTTTCAAAATATAAAAAGAGGGTTACTTAAGCAATTCACAAGGCTTTAAACCCGTGTGTTTTTTGAACGCTGCAGAAAAATGCGAGATAGATGAATAGCCAAGCAACGCAGAAACATCTGTTACACTTAAAGATTTTTCGTAGAGCAAATACTTTGCATGCTCCATTCTTTGCTGTTGGTAAAAGTCGAAGATGGTAGTTCCGAAAACTTCTTTAAAGCCTTTCTTCAAATAGCACTCATTCATTGCCACTTTACGGCTTAGTTCTTTGATGGTGATCGGATCGCCGATATGTTGCAATAAAATTTCCCTCGCCTGGTAAATTCTTTCACGACCAAATTCATCTGCAAGGAACTTACAGGTAAAAGTTTCTTCATGCTTCTCTTCTACCAGGCATTCCAGGCTATACAACAAAAGCTCATGGACTTTAGCATTAGTGAAAATGTTTTCCAACGCACCCGTATAGCTGTGGTTAAGTAATGCATCCAGTACATAGCGCTTCTTATTGCAAACTGGAAAGATCTTGGTGAAAGCAGATGGATGCTTAAATGCCAGCACCTCATCTTTCTTATTACTCACCTTTACATTGTGTACGAATTGGAATAAGAATGTAGAAGTAAAATGAAAAGTGAACACATCAACTGTTTGCATTTTACCGCTGCAATTGAGCGTCGGTATCTCAGCGCAATTACCGCAGCTTTTTTCAGGACAGTATTTATTACCGGTAGTACAAAAGCGAAGTTCCAGGTAATTGTCTTCAGGTCTTTTGGAATTGTAATGATAGACCAGCATGCCGGTATCTTCACCTACCCAACTTTTCGGAGCCGAATGACGGCGAATGAGATAGTTGATAGAACCCGGAATATTCTGCTCTTTTTGGTGCACAACCTCCAGGCTGGTGTCTACCCCGTCTTTATTCGCAACTTTTAAAATATCCAGTACCTGTAGCATGTGGACTGCAAATTTAATGTATCTACATATAATTAACAAGTGACATTCGTCAGTTCTTTCGTCAAAGTTTGGTCAGCTAGTGGGGTTTATTCCTGTTATAGATACGCTTAAAGACTGATTGCCTTACAATTGGTAGCCATCAAAGTCGGGTTTGAGTCGGGA
>JAEZDC010000005.1 GCA_023429825.1 Bacteroidota bacterium
TGTGCAAATGCAGTAACTGCCAGGTTACTCATATTATCTGCCACCGGCGTCCATGCAGGGCTCCCTGTTTTAAAATTTGTACACTTCCAGATACCACCACCCACGCCTCCTGCAAATAATGTATTACCGGTAGCATCTCTCACATCTATAATTAAGGCACGGGTCCTTCCGCCATAGTTATTCGGACCTCGCTCCTGCCAGCTAATACTATTGGTTCGGAAAGAAGCATTCGAGATCAGAGAATTCATATATGCTCTTGCAACCTGTAGCCTTTCTCTTGGAACCGTATTAGTAGCAGGATCTTTGGTCATATAGAACTCTTGTTCCATAGCAAGATCTATCCGATCTTCTTTTGACCATTTAACTGAAGGTTTTGCCGCTTCGGTTGAAGCTGATGCTGGTTTATTGATTTCGGAACTATCAGTCTTACAGGATACTAAGTACACGCCGATCAACACGAAAGTGAGCAAGTACAATTTTTTCATGTGCAAATGGTGTTTGCCGTTTTGAGATTTGTGAACGCTAAAAATAGCATTTAAAGTTCTCATAAATATCATAAATACTATTAAATATAGCTTTGCAAATGCATCTTATATGTAAATAGCATGTATGCGAACACTTTTCCTGATATTGTTAATTGCGCTAAATACAACTGCCGCTTATAGCCAGATGAGGTATGGTATTGTGAAGTTTCATGCTTTTAAACAAGATAGCCATACGGGTGCAGTACCTGTTGATCAAAATGGTGATCAAAATTCAAATCACACCAATACCCGTTACCTGCTTTTTGTAGAAACTGCCGGAAAGACATTACCAAAATTCGACACCGTATACATTGGCTCGAAGGCTTATGCCCCAAAGGCGGAGGAAATTAAACCTGGAAAAAAGGGTTTTGGAAAACTTACAAAGACAGGCAAGCCTGCCAGTTTTAGCGCTGCCAAAGGTAACAGGTTATGGCAGCTCATATTGTGGGAAGCCGATGGTGCCGTTCCGAGTAAGTTAAGATCAGTGGCTTCAAAAAATGAACTTGTCTTTACAGGTAGATTCAACGCATTGAAATTTACAATGGCCATACCCGAAGCACAACAGTTGGAATCAATTTTTAATGAATAGAAAGGTTTTGTATTTTGTTTTGAAATAAATATTGATGCTAGATTGGCAAACAGGAATTGTTGTTAAGATTGAAGACGCCACTACAAATACCCGACGTTTCTGGATAGAAGCAAAATCTAAAGAGAAATTTGATTTCAAACCCGGGCAGTTCGTCACCCTTGATCTTCCCATCCACGAAAAAAAGAATAAACGCTGGAGAAGTTATTCCATTGCCTCCACTCCTGATGGGACAAACGTTTTTGAACTGGTGATCGTAAAGATGCCTGAAGGTGCGGGCACTACTTATCTCTTCACCGAGGTAACCATAGGCACTGAACTTTCCTTCCGGGGACCGCAAGGTGTTTTTGTTTTACCCGAAATAATCGACAAAGATCTCTTCTTCATCTGTACAGGTACAGGCATCGCCCCATTCAGGAGTATGGTACATTATATTCACAGGAACAATATACCTCATCAGAATATTTACCTGGTATTTGGCTGCAGGTTCGTAAAGGATTTTTTATATGCAGAAGAATTACACAACCTTGAACAGGTAATGCCATCATTCAAATACTTACCTACCTGCTCAAGAGAAGCCGAGAACAATGAAGTAAGAAAAGGATATGTGCACCTGGTATATGAAGAGATCATCAACGGCAATAAGCCGGATGCAAGCTTTTATTTATGCGGGTGGAAAGAAATGATCGATGAAGCGAAGCAAAGAATTCAACAACTAGGTTACGATAAAAGATCCATTCACCTGGAATTGTACGGATGATAACAGTGCGAAGCAATACGTTCTATAAGATCACCCACACAGTCGCAGGCATTATTCTTATGTATAATGGCATTGCGATAGCAGAGGAAAAACATTTTCTGCAGTCTGGTACATTCTTCGCCTTTGGCCTGTTATGTATTACTTTTGCCGGCCTTTATCAAATGATCATCAAAAGTATACGCAAGGCAAATGCAATGATGTTCGCTTTTGAAGCTGCAGTATTTTTTTACCTCGCGGTATATCATATAGATCATGATAAGACAATCACAGGTTATGCTATCGCAATTTTAGCTGCACTATTTTTTGTTTTTGTGATCGTAATACAGAATAAGCGACGCAAAAAGAGATCTTCCAATAGAAGACATGATTCTAACAATCCCAATCCGTACCGTGGGTATAAAATGCTGAAAGACGAAGATTAGCGAATTCCCTGCTCCACGATCTCTCTCACCCTCGACATCGCTATCCGCTCCTGCTGCATCGTATCCCTGTAACGAATGGTTACCGTATCATCTTCTTTTGTCTGGTGATCTATGGTGATACAGAATGGTGTACCAATCGCATCCATTCTTCTGTAACGTTTACCGATCGTATCTTTCTCTTCATAAAAACAACGGAAGTGCGATTTGCAATTATCCATGATCGTCCTGGCTACTTCAGGTAACCCGTCTTTTTTCATCAATGGAAGTATAGCAAGCTTTATTGGTGCGATCTTCGGTGGAATGCGTAATACAACGCGGCTGTCTGCTTTACCGTCTTCTCTTGGTATCACTTCTTCTTCATACGAGTTGCATAGAACGAGCAGGAACATCCTATCCAGGCCAATAGACGTCTCTACAACATAAGGAATATAATTACCGTAAGGCTTTCCATTCTCGTCTAGCTCTGCATCGAAATATTGTTGTTTCTTCCTGCTGAATTCCTGGTGACGCTTAAGATCATAATCTGTCCTGGAGTGAATACCTTCTACTTCTTTAAAGCCAAAAGGAAATTCATATTCAATATCTAACGCTGCGTCGGCATAATGCGCCAGCTTAACGTGATCATGAAAGCGATACTTCTCAGGAACGATACCCAAACCCAGGTGCCAATTTAATCTTTCTGTTTTCCAGAACTCGTACCACTGCATTTGTGTACCGGGTCGGCAGAAGAATTGCATTTCCATCTGCTCAAATTCTCTCATCCTGAAAATGAATTGTCTCGCAACAATCTCATTCCTGAATGCCTTACCCGTTTGTGCGATACCAAAAGGGATCTTCATTCTCGCGGTCTTCTGTACATTCAGAAAGTTCACGAAAATACCCTGTGCTGTTTCGGGGCGTAAATAGATCTCGTCGGCATCCTCTGCCACAGAACCCATTTGGGTGGAGAACATCAGGTTGAACTGGCGGATATCTGTCCAATTTGCCGTACCGCTCACACCACATACGATCTTGTTTTCTTCAATGAGTGATTTTAATCCAGCATAATCTTCAGCTGCCAATAATTCATCCATCTTTTGTAGCAAAGCGGTCTCTTCCACTTTTTTACCTGCTGTAGCAAGCTTTTCTGCATGTGCTTCTACGAGGTGATCTACACGGTAACGTTTCTTACTGTCTTTGTTATCGATCATTGGGTCACTGAAATTATCTACGTGACCACTCGCCTTCCATGTGGTAGGGTGCATGAAAATAGCAGCATCGATACCTACGATGTTCTCATGCATCTGCGTCATACTCTTCCACCAATAATCCCTGATGTTTTTCTTTAGTTCACTTCCCCACGGGCCGTAATCATACACTGCACCCAATCCTTCATAGATTTCACTGCTGGGAAAAACAAAACCATATTCTTTGGCGTGCGAAATGATCGCCTGGAACTTATTTTCTTGCATGCTCATAAGGCGGCGAAACTACAAAAGTTCGGTGAAGCGAGGTGGCAGCTTGTCATTCCTCTTCTTTCTTCTCCTGCAATTTCTTGGTTGTTTCCTGTGCCTGCAATGACGCTTTGTTTTCTACTTCAACATGCTTTACAAAAACGGCGTATTGATTTGGATGTATCCTGTGATTGGTATACTGTGCATACACCTTAGTAAAAATGGCTCCGAAGTAAAGTATAAGAGAAGAATAATAAACCCAAAGTAAAAGTATGATTATTGAACCTGCGGCTCCATAGGTGCTACCCACATCACTGGAATTTATATACAGCGTGATACCGAACTTCCCCAGCATAAACAAAACGGCGGTGGCCATTGCACCACCCCAAACTGTTCGCCATTCTACTTTAGCATCTGGCAACACCTTAAAAATTATCGCGAACAATAAAGTTGTTATGGCAAAGGTCAGTACCAGGTTGATGCCATAGACTACGTATACCATCAGGTCAGGGAACAATGTCTCGAGCCTGTTGGATAACCCCTCTACCAGTGCATTGATCATTAACGCAACGAGCATGATAAATCCCAGGCTTATCACCATTGAAAAACTGATCACCCGGTTCAGGATCAACTTTACAAATCCTTTCTGGGGTTTTGCTTTCAGGTTCCAGATAGTATTGATCGAATCCTGTATCTCCACGAAAACACCGGTCGCAAGTATGACGAGCATGATCACGCTCACGATGGTTGAAAAAGTTCCGCTGTCAGATATGGCTGCATTCTGTATCATCTGCTGAATCTGCTGTCCCGCTTCCGGCCCAACCAAACCCGCTATTTGAGGATATATATTTCCTTGTATTGCTTCATCACCGTAAAAGAATTGCACAATAGAAATGATCACAACCAACATAGGTGCAAGAGCAAACAAAGTATAATAGGCCAGCGCTGCGCTCATCTTCATCACATTATCATCAACGAACTCGCTGCCGGATTGTTTAAGCATTGTCCAGATGCCCTTGAGATTGATTTTCATGAGAATTCCGGCCACCAATGACATGCCAATCGAGACGGGAGACGGGAGACTTTAGGCATTAGACGAGTTATAGCTATTTCAGCTTTTCATTGTTCTTATGCCTTTGTGCATCGCGGGAAGTTTTTTTCTCAAAATTCTTTTCCAATGCCTCTGTAAGATTTACCCCCGTTTGATTGGCCAGGCAAAGCAACACCCACAGTACATCAGCCATTTCATCAGCGAGGTCTTTTTGCTTATCGCTTTCTTTGAAAGACTGGTCGCCGAATTTTCTGGCCATTATTCTGGCTAGTTCTCCCACCTCTTCTGTTAAGATCACCATGTTGGTGAGTTCACTGAAATACCGGACGCCCGTAGTAGTGATCCAATGATCCACCTGTTGCTGGGCCTGTTCTATGGTCATGCAGGAAGTTTTTTTAAAGGTAACGGATGAGTAAAATAAAAAACCATCCTGGGAACAGGATGGTTTAAATGCACATGAGAAAACTGTCTTTAAGACATTAAGTTGGTTGATCACTCCTCACGATTCTTACAAGTATGTCGGTTTTTCTTATTCTGATCCAAAAAAAGGATACATCTCCCGCACCTTTTTATTCATTAGTATGTGCGGCGGTTTTTATTGACGAGTTTGCACCTCTGTTAATTCATTTAACAAAAAACCATACGGAGCAGGCCGGCTACTTACTGAGAAAATTGCCAGACTAGCCTGGCATGCTATGAGTTTATGCAAACTCTAACTTCAATATTAATTCCTCTTTTATAAGTATATTATCGCTAAAAGAAGGCCAGCCGTAGCTGGCTACCATCCTAAGGCACTTGAAAGGGGTAGGGGTTAACACACAATCAAACTAATCTTTATATTCATTTACAAAATTTCTATCTATGCGAAGCATCATCTCTATTCTGCTCCTTATATCATCTTTCTCTGTATACGCGCAGGATACCGTGTCCTTCACTCAGAATGAAGTGATCTATGGTCGTAAAGACGGTCTTGCCATGACCATGCTGGTTTTGCACCCTGTAAAAAGCAATCAACGGGGCATTGTAAGTATCGTAAGCGGGCAATGGAATTCTTCTTTGCGCAGAACAGATCGCTGGATAGAGATATCAAAAATGTACCTGCAAAAAGGATACACTGTTTTCCTTGTTGCCCATGGTTCACAACCCCGCTATTCTATACAGGATGCCGTGGCTGATATAAAAAGAGCGGTACAGTTCGTACGGTACAATGCATCACAATACAAGATCGACCCAGAACGTATTGGTGTGATCGGCTCTTCTTCGGGCGGACAGTTGGCACTCATGGCTGGTTTGGCCGATAATAATGGCGACCCCGACGCAGCGGATCCTATCGAAAGGGTTTCAGGAAAAGTACAGGCAGTGGCTTGCTTTTTTCCACCAACCGATTTCCTGAATTATGGCATTAACGGTATGAGCCCTGCCAATCAAAAACAGGCACTCAGATCATTGGGTGTGCTGGGTGCATTTACATTTACCGAATACGATAGCCTTCAACGCGTATATGTGGAAATAAAAGACACTGCAAGGATCACCGCTATTGCCAGATCTATGTCACCGGTAACACATGTTACACCGGGCGATCCTCCTGTATTGGTGTGGCATGGTGATAAAGACATGATGGTACCATTACAGCAGTCACATCTCTTACAACAAAAGATGCAGGCTGCTAAAGTCCCTTTCGAGCTGAAGGTGAAACCAGGGGCGGGTCATGGCTGGAGCGATCTGTTGAATGATGAAAGAGATTTTTTACCCTTCTTCGATCGTCACCTGAAAGTGGGTAAGTAGGCGTTTTCGGATTACATCAGGCCTTTTACATACTATCTTCTCCGTTGATATAAGGAGCTAACAGGTGAGCAGCCATATGTGTATCTTACTGGAAATAATTAGCCATGAAAACAAATTATCTTCTGAAGGAATTGTCGTGTGCTATGGTATTTTTTTTCCTGTTAACCGGCACTTTAACTGCACAGGTTTGCGGAAAGAAAGTAGACAAGAAAGATATTCAAACCGTGAAAGATCTTTCAGGGAACTGGACCGGTGAGATAAAATCAGGAGGTAACGTCTACCTGCTCCAGGTGAGCATAAAGCAACAGGGAGAAGAACTGGTGGCGCAAATAGTAGACGCATCTACCAGGGAAAAACTTGATGCGGCGGTGAGTATATGTGCGCCATCCAAATATCACTTCTCGGGTGTGTTGCCTAATGGACAGGCTTTCAGGTATAGTCCCTGGTTAAAGAACGGCGTATTGAGTGGCAGTTACCAGGTAGGCGAAGTATGTAGCTTGGATAAGCCCACCTTCAATCTTACCAGGAAAATGTAACGGCTTCCTTTGGCTTGCATAAATGACAGGTGGCAACGGCCGGAACCACGGATTAGCAAAAGCATATAAGCTTCGTTCAGATATCGTCCGCTAATAAAATATTCCCTAATTCTATGTTGAATAAGAAATATCAATCCCCCGATCGTTTTGTATCTTGATTCATAAACCAAAGCGTCTCTTGCCATTCACCTTCACCACATTCTTAGACCTTGCCGGAACATTTGCGTTTGCAATAAGCGGTATCCGTTTAGCCTCAGGTAAGCGCATCGACTGGTTTGGCGCTTATGTGTTGGGGTTAGCCACCGCTATTGGCGGAGGTACCGTAAGAGACCTTTTGCTGAACGTTACACCCTTCTGGATGCTGGATAGTAAATACCTCGTTATAACAGGAGTGGCTTTGCTCACAACGATCCTCTTTAAGAACAAGATCAACAAATGGGGAAATACATTATTTCTCTTTGACGCAATCGGGCTTGGATTGTTTATGATAACCGGTATCAGTAAAACGATAGATGCGGGATTCCCGTTCTGGGTCTGTATTGTAATGGGCACCATTACCGGCTCCCTTGGTGGTATGATCCGTGATGTATTGTTGAACCAGGTGCCTTTGTTATTTCGCGGTGAGATCTATGCGCTCACCTGTGTTGCAGGAGGCATAGTGTATTTTATATGTCTTCAATTAAGTATTGATATCAAAGTAACAGAATTGATCGCCGCAGCTACAGTGATCACCATGCGGATATTGGCAGTAAAGTTTCACATCCGGTTACCGGTACTGGAAGGGAAGAAAAAAGATCAGGGCCAGGAAACATTATAACACCGCAGGCCTGGCATAGAACAACATTTCCAGTACATCTTGCTTGATCGATGCCATATCAGTGCTTTTAGAAAAATAAGCTGCTGCACCACAGGCGACCGCCTCTGTCTGGTGAGCAGGGAAAGTACTGTTTGAGTACACCACCTTTGGCACGTCTGTAAAGGCCGAGTGGCCCTGGAGTTTTTTTATGATAGCAGCACCACTGCTCCTGGGAAGATTAAAGTCAATGATGAAAAGCGATGGTGCCGGTTCATTATTATTCAATTGAAGGTAATTGAATAATTCCTCTGCATCTGAAAAACGGACCGCGTCGAGGCACGGAGCCACATCTCTCAATGCTTCATCGATAAACATGAAATCATCCGAATCATCTTCAACTATATAAATCTTTTTCGTTTCCTGCATTAAGGACGCAAAACTAAAGCAAGCTGTTTATCTTTATTTCTTTTCATTTCTTTTTAGCACTTTTATAATGCAGATATTAAAAGATGTGGACAGCAGCTTCTGTGGCAATATACCACTTCATCAAACCAATCTCGTTCAACCTCAGGGAGTTTTACTGGTGATCAATCAAAAAGATCTATCCCTCGTACAGGCTAGTATTAACATTCATGAAATTTTCGGCAAGCGGCATGACGAGCTGATTAATACTTCTATCAAGGATCTGTTTGCGCAGGAAACTGTTGAGCTTTTAAGCGGCATCAATGATCTTCATTATTCCTTGCCCGCAGAATTATTGCTGAAACAAAGGGGTATAATAAGTAAGGCCGCCTCAATGATCCATGAAAAAAATGGATGCTTACATATCGAAATCGAATTACCTTTTTACACTTCGGTTTCAGATAGTAATGCAACCAATATTTTCATGCAGGTGCAAAGCATCATGTCATCTGTCAATAGTTGCGGCTCGGTACAGGAAGTAGCCAACGTGGCTGCAAAACACATCAAAGCTTTATCCGGTTTTGATAAGGTGATGATCTATTCTTTCGATGAAGAATGGATAGGCAGTGTCATTGCTGAAGAAATGGAGCCGGGTATGGAAAGCTACTTCGGGCTGCGGTTCCCTGCATCTGATGTACCAAAACAGGCAAGAGACCTTTATCTTAAAAACCCTTATCGCTTAATACCTAACAGGGAATATACCGGTGTGCCGCTATGGCCTGCAATCAATCCTGTTACAGATCAACCTACTGACCTTTCTGATTGCAAATTCAGAAGCGTGGTGTCTGTACACATCGAATACCTGAAGAACATGAACGTGATGGCCTCCATGTCCACCAGGATAATACATAAAGAGCAACTTTGGGGATTGATCGCCTGCCATCACCGTACCCCTAAATATCTTTCATTCCAGGAATGTTCGTTTTTTGAATTTTTATCGAATATCATCTCTTCCAAGATCGCATCATTATCTTATAAATTATCTGCTGCAAGAGAGCGAACCTTACGCATACAATATGACAGCATCATTCAACAATTATCGTTATCAGCCTCGCTGTATGATGCGCTGGTGGAGTCGGGAGATGAATTAATGATGGTATTTGATGCGGATGGTATTGCTGTCTGTCATCATAAAAAAATGAGTGTATTGGGTGCCACCCCTCAAAGGGAAGAGATAGAAGGTATCGTGTCATGGCTACGTACGGAGGCGTTTACAAAAACAGTTGAGATACGGGATCTTCCATTGCGATATGAACCTGCGAAAGATTTCGCTGAAGTGGCAAGTGGTTTACTTGTTTTGCCTATCCAGCCCTATGAAGGTTACTACATACTCGCCTTTCGTAACGAAGTGATCAGGAAGGTTAATTGGGGTGGCAATCCGAACCAGGTGCTCACTTTTGAAAAAGATTCTGCAAACTACCACCCAAGGAATTCTTTCGCTACATGGCAGGAGACGGTA
>JAEZDC010000076.1 GCA_023429825.1 Bacteroidota bacterium
CAATAAGAAGCTGAGAGATTGCCGTGTGCATTTGAATGACGAACCGCCTGCCAAAGGAAAAGAGGCTTTCATTGCATTGCAAAATCAAACCACTTTATTTATAACAGAAGGTGACAGTGCCAGCGGAAGTATCACTAAGTCAAGAAGTGTAGATACACAGGCTGTGTTCAGTTTACGGGGTAAGCCGCTGAACTGTTTTGGGCTGACTAAGAAAGTAGTGTATGAAAATGAAGAGTTCAACCTGCTGCAGCATGCATTGAACATTGAAGACAGCCTGGAAGATCTTCGTTACAATAATGTAGTGATCGCAACAGATGCCGATGTAGACGGCATGCACATTCGATTATTGATGCTTACTTTCTTTCTGCAGTTTTTCCCTGACCTGGTGAAGCATGGGCATGTGTACATACTGGATACGCCTTTGTTCCGTGTAAGAAATAAGCAGGAAACGATCTATTGCTATAACGAAACAGAAAAGCAGGCTGCGATCAAAAAACTAGGTGGAAAGCCCGAGATCACACGATTTAAAGGATTGGGAGAGATATCGCCGGAGGAGTTTGGAACTTTTATCGGGGAGGATATCCGTTTACAACCCGTGATGCTGATGCCGGAAACACATATTCAGCAGTTGCTGGAATATTATATGGGCAAGAATACGATGGAAAGGCAGGAGTTTATAATCAGTAACCTGAAAGTTGAACTTGACCTGGTTGAAGCAGAATAAAAACTAACTACTAAAAACATTTATAGAATGATTCATGTTGTTTTTCAACACGCCGATATAGAGGTTTTACAGAAAGCCATTGAACTTGATGAAAGTTTGCAAGGTGAGATTGTGGAGATAAAAGATGATTATGCAGTGGGCCCGCTGGCGAATTTGTATACCGCTGAAGGCTGGCAGGAGAGAAAAGAATGGTGGAAGTCAATTGTAGAGTTTTCAACCAATCCGGAGATCGGTGATATGATAGATGACCGATTAACTGTGCACAATCTCAAAAAGAGGCTTGATGAAGAAGGCGAGAATGATGTATGGCTTTGGATGGGGCAAAATCAACATGATGTGTGCAGCTACTATTGGCTGATGAGCCAATTGAAAGATTACCAGGGAAGGATCTATATTCTGTACCTGAACAATCTTCCTTTCTTAAATGAAAAAGGGAGTTTGTATTATCCTACTGCTATTCATGAGATATTGCCCAAGGAAATTCTAAAGGCCAAAAAACTGGCCAGGCCAATTACTTTAAGTGAATTTGAAGTTGATCCGGATGAATGGAAAAAGCTGAGCAATGAAAATGCGATGGTGAGAATATTAGAAGGTGGTAAAAAGATAGTGAGCAAAGAGGAAGATTTTTATGATAAAGATATTATGTCTGCAGTGACTAAAGACTGGCAGAAGTTGAATAGGGTATTCATGACCATGTTTGGAAAGATGAAGATCAAAACGGGCGATATGTTCTTAAGTATGCGAATGCGAAAACTTGCCGAAGAAGGTAAGCTCGAAATACAAGGTGATTGGAAAAAAGGCTTTAAAGAGGTGCAGGTGAAACTACCTGGCGCAAGCAGTGAAGTAAATATTGAAGAGAATAGTGCAGCTGAAACTGCCCAGTAAAGAATAAAGCGTTGAAGAGTGCGACGCAACTAAGTTTAATAGTAGTAATATCGTTGGGTTCATAAAAAGTATATGGCGAAGAGTAAAGAATATAATGTTCATGAAAATGATGGAGGTATACAAGGCCAGTACAAAAACTGGTTCCTTGATTATGCTTCTTACGTGATACTGGAAAGAGCGGTGCCTGCAATGGAAGATGGTCTAAAGCCTGTGCAGCGACGCATATTGCATTCGATGAAAGAAATGGATGATGGCCGTTTTAACAAGGTTGCGAACATCATCGGGCAATCGATGCAATACCATCCGCATGGTGATGCATCGATCGGTGATGCGTTAGTGAATATGGGCCAGAAAGATCTGTTGATTGAAACGCAGGGTAACTGGGGTGATGTAAGAACAGGTGATGAAGCTGCTGCGCCGAGATATATTGAAGCCCGTCTTTCAAAATTTGCATTAGAAGTTGCATTCAACGCAAAGACCACCGAATGGCAATTGAGTTATGATGGCAGAAAGAATGAACCGGTGGTATTGCCAATGAAGTTTCCTTTGTTGCTGGCGCAGGGTGCAGATGGTATAGCAGTTGGTCTTTCTACAAAAATTCTCCCCCACAATTTTGTTGAATTGATAGAAGCTTCTATCAAGTATTTACGCGGAAGAAAATTTGAACTCTACCCGGATTTTCAAACCGGAGGGATGATTGACGTTACCAACTACAATGACGGCAGGAGAGGTGGCAGGGTGAAAGTGAGAGCGATCATTGAAGAGTTGGATAAAAAGTCGCTGGTGATACGCAGTGTGCCTTATGGCGTTACTACTACGGCTTTGATGGAAAGTATCACTAAGGCAAACGATGCTGGTAAGATCAAGATCAAGAAAGTAATAGATGTTACGGCCAAAGATGTAGAGATACAGGTAGACCTTGCTGCCGGCATATCAACTGACATTACTATCGATGCCTTGTATGCCTTTACTGATTGTGAAGTAAGTATTTCTCCGAATGCATGCGTGATTGTTGATCAGAAGCCGCAGTTCCTGGGTGCGACTGAATTATTGAAAGCTTCGGTGGATAACACGAAAGAACTGCTTAAGCGAGAATTAGAGATCAGGCTTGCAGAGTTAGAAGACAAGTGGCATTATACTTCGCTTGAAAAAATATTCTTCGAAGAAAAGATCTATAAAGAGCTGGAGAAAAAGCATGAGACCTGGGATAAAGTGATCGCTGCGATAGATAAAGCTTTTGTTCCTTTCACTAAGAAACTCAAGCGGGCCGTTACAAAAGAAGATATTTTGAAGCTAACCGAAAAGCCTGTAAGAAGAATTTATAAACTTGATATCGATGAACTCAATGCACAGATCAAAGGTATTGAGGCAGACATCAAACAAGTTAAGCATGACCTTGCCAATCTTGTTGACTTCGCCGTTGCTTACTTCGAAAACCTGTTGAAGAAATACGGAAAGGGTAGAGAAAGAAAAACAGAGATCAAGTTATTTGATACCATCAAAGTACAACAGGTTGCGATAGCCAACACAAAGTTGTACATGAACAGGGCAGAAGGGTTTATCGGTACTTCATTGAAGAAAGATGAGTTTGTTACGGATTGTTCTGATATAGATGATGTGATCGTATTTACCAAGCGAGGTATCATGAAAGTAGTGAAGGTGGGAGAGAAGGTATTCATCGGGAAAGACATCATTCATGCGGCTGTCTTCAGGAAGAATGATGAAAGAACCACCTACAATCTTATTTACTTAGACGGGGGATCGGGCACCAGTTATGCAAAACGATTTAACGTAACAGGTGTAACGCGGGATAAGGAATATGACCTAACTAAAGGCGACGCCAAATCCAAAGTACATTACCTCACAGTAAATGCAAACGGTGAGGCGGAAGTAGTGAAGGTGGTGCTAAGTCCGAACTGTACAGCGAGGAATAAAGAATTTGAATTCTACTTTGAAGAACTGGACATCAAGGGCAGGAGCAGTATGGGTAACCAGGTTACCAAGTATCCAATCAAATCCGTTCGTTTCAAAGAAGCAGGACGAAGTACATTGGCCGGCCGTAAGCTTTGGTTCGATGACCAGTTCGGTCGCTTGAATGTAGATGAGAAGGGAACATTCCTTGGCAGCTTTGAAGCTGACGATAAAATTCTTGTAGTGTATGATGATGGAAACTATGAAATCACGGACCAGGAATTCACACAGAGATTTGATCCGGAAAAAGTGTTGCTGATCGAGAAATTCGATGCTGATAAAACGATCACTGCTGTTTATCTTGACAATGATAAAATGCAATATAATGTTAAGCGGTTCCGTATCGAGACAACGACGCTTCGCATTAAATTCCTATTTATAAAAGAGGGTAAAAACAACAGGTTAGAAGCGGTTACTACCGACGATAAGCCAGTTTTGTTATTATCAACAGGCAAGGGTTCACAGAAACGTGAACAAAAAATTAAGGTGTCTGATTTCGTTGATGTTATGGGATGGAAGGCTGTGGGTAATAAGCTAGCGGACTATAATAAGAGTGTTGAAATGGTGTGGGAAGAGAAACCAAACAAGCAACAATCGCAGGCGGAGTTGTTCACATAACGTGAATTAAAACTTGGTTAATTGATTTTTTTGATTGTACCATCTGACTAAATTGTACGTCAAATAAACAAAACACCCCAAAATGGAATTCTTCGACAAAATCAGATTAGACGAATGGTTCTATGAAGCTGACCAAAATATAAAAGAGCAGCGCTTTGCTGATGCAATGCAAACCTTAGAATCTATCCTTGCTGAATCACCTGAGTATGGAAAGGCTTACAATCACCTTGGCTGGTTGTACGAGACAAAGTATTACGATTATAAAAGAGCGGAAGAAAGCTATAAGAAATGTCTGGAGCTTGAGCCTGAGTATACGCCTGTTTATCTCAACCTCGCTGTTGTATTGAGCGGTATGAGAAAATGGAATGAACTAGAGGAGTTACTCAACAAGGCACTTGAAACACCGGGTGTAGATCACGCCGCTGTGTTCAATGAATTTGGCATCATGTACGAGATGAGAGGAGAGTACGAGCAATCTATCAAGAGCTATAGAACAGCGATCCGTATGAGCCTGAAGAATTCTAAGATCGATGCTTACAGAGATGCAATCGATCGTTGCAAAGTGAAGATGGAGATATTGAATTAACGATACCATCGACAGTATTTCATGGCATCGCCTGTTGCGTCGCAAGCACTTCATCGTTTATTACATTAATGAACTTATAAAGACCAGCCCCGATCTTTTGACCGGGGCTTCTTATATACATTCATCTGTGTAAATGAATTGATGGTATTATTTCAATTCCTGCTGCGCCCGATGAAAATCTTCCGGTATGCCGATGTCAATAAAATATTCATCCTGCACCATACCAAACATCTGTCGTTCACTATACAGTTTCTCCATATAATCCTTCTCAAAAGAAAATTTCTGCGGCAATTCTTCCTGCAGAAAGCGTTCTTTATTCAAAACATACACCCCGCCGTTGATCAGCCCTTCTGCATAGAATTGTTTCTCTTTGAAAGAAGCAATGGATGAGTTATCATTCAATTCCACCACACCATACCTGTCAAAACCTCTCATTGGCTTAAGCGACAACGTGCACTCGGCATTGCATTGCAGATGAAAATCTGAAAGCTGTTTAATATTCACAGCATATAGTGTATCTCCGTTAGTCACTACAATATTTTCATCCGTGGCATACTTGCAGGAAAGCTTAATTGCACCACCGGTCCCCAACGGTTCTTCCTCAATCGAATATTGAACATTGAGCATTGGATATTGCGCATTCACAAACTCAACAATTGCTTCATGCTTATATCCAACAGATAATATAAAATCCCTGATGCCTTGTTTTTGCAAATGATCGATAACATAAGCAAGGAATGGCTTCCCGTTCACCGGCGCCATACATTTCGGTAATTCAGAAACAACGCTTCGAAGCCTGGTTCCCAAACCACCTGCTAATATTATTGCTGCAGATACCATCAGAACAATTGTTCTTCTACCAGTTCGCAGATGATATGACCGATCATGATGTGGCTTTCCTGTATCCGTGGAGTATCTGTAGAAGGGACATTAATGAGAATGTCAGAATTATCTTTCATTTTGCCACCGGTTGCACCTGTAAACCCGATGGTAATAATTTTCTTTTCTCTTGCAACATCAAAAGCTTTGAGGATATTTCCCGAGTTACCTGAAGTACTTAACCCTACCAGCACATCACCTTCCTCGCCGATACCATCGATTATTCTTGAGTAAACAGAATCATAACTATAGTCGTTCGCTACAGCTGTTAAGTAAGATGTGTTGCAATGCAAAGCTTCAGAAGGAAGTGCCTTTCTATCTTTATAAAACCTTCCTGAAAACTCGGCAGCTAAATGTTGGGCATCCGCTGCACTTCCGCCATTACCACAAAACAGCACTTTCCTTCCACTTTTAAAAGCAGTAACGATGACCTCGATGGCATGTTTTACTTTTTGCTGTAAAGCGGCGTCTGCTAAAACCTGTTGCTTCACATCTATCGACGCAGCGATTATCTTATTTATTTTATCATTCATCATTCATCATTTAAAATTCAGAAGGCTTATTGAGTACACCATGTTGTTAACCCGCCCTGTGTAAATGTATAGGGCCTTGTAACACCGCCAAACCTGCTCAAGGTTTCTATAACATTATACCGTGAGTTAGCAGGACAGTAAAAGAACATGAATCCGCCACCACCGGCACCGCTGATCTTACCTCCTGTTGCACCTGCTTTTTTTGCAGCTTCATATATCTCATCCAGCATGTCGTTCGAAATATTAGCAGCCATCCGTCGCTTTTGCCGGAACCCGTAATCCAGTATCTCGCCTATCTCGTGCAACCTTCCTTTTAATAAGGCTTCTTTCATCATCTTCGATTGTTCCTTCAAGTGATGCATCGCTTCTATGCTCTTTTCATTTTTCTGCGTAACATTCTTTTGCTGTTCTTTAATGATCGTAGCACTTTCCCGGCTGGTAGAAGTGAAGTATAACACCAGGTTATTCTCTAATTCATCCAGGTATTCCTGGCGTATGCGCAATGGATTCACGATCACATTATCAGCTCCATAGAATTCCATGTAATTCACGCCGCCGAATGTTGCTGCATACTGATCCTGTTTTCCACCTGCGAGTTTCAGATCGTTTCTCTCTATCTCGTAAGCATAATGCGCAATATCATAATCGCCTAAAGGTAACTTCAGCATTTCTGCAAACGCTCCAATAATCGCTACTACCAAAGTAG
This sequence comes from Bacteroidota bacterium, assembly GCA_023429825.1. GTDB lineage: Bacteria > Bacteroidota > Bacteroidia > Chitinophagales > Chitinophagaceae > JAEZDC01. The sequence continues at coordinate 6,903 of JAEZDC010000076.1, forward strand.
ATGAAGTGCCCAATCCACTTCCTGCAGGCGCATCCACATAAGTAGTAAGCCTGAAGTTCGTTAACGGCAACCCGTAATCTTTTTGAATCCTGTTATACACACCTTTCAGAAGGTCTAGTTTACCATCAATTGGCAGTTCATTACTCCATGCAAATCTTTGTTCCTCTTTCCTGTCTGCCGCCATTAAAACAATGCCATCCTCGTTTAGCGGCTCTATCGTTGCATACGCATATAATGAGATCGTTGCGTTCAATATAGCACCTCCAAATTCATCACTGTATGGACTAACATCTGTACCTCCACCAGCCAGACCAAGACGTAAGGGAGCTTTGCTTCTATAGATCATTTTATTTGTATTGAGCCGGCTGCATCATTTTACGCATCGCCTGTTGTGTCACTCACTTCAACGTTCCGAACAATGCGGGACAGCCAAACTGCAGCAAGTTTACTGAACGTTTGCAAGACGCAGCAGCGTATCAGCAAGAATTTTCCAGCTATATTTCTTTTTTTCTTCTCTCAGGCCGGGAAGAAACTGTTCTTCACCTTTATTATACAGTTCAATGATCCCTTCGGCTATACTTTGCGGCGCAGGATCTGTTACCACTCCTGCAACATTGTGCGGCACCATATCTGGTAATCCGCCCACATTTGTTACGAGCATTGGTTTTTCAAAATGATAGGCGAGGGGAGTTACACCACTTTGCGTGGCATTGCGATAAGGCTGAATCACAAAATCAGCAGCGCTTAAATAATATTTTACTTCACTGTCTGAGATAAATTCTGTTCGCAGCAATAATCGATCTCCTATTTTCAATTCATTGATGAGATCATCATATATTTTCCTGTCAGTATAGAACTCGCCTGCTATCAATAGTTTGATCCCTGCTGCTTTGATCCTTTCATCCGCCATTGCTTTTAATAAAATATCCAGGCCTTTGTATTCACGTATAAATCCAAAGAAGAGGATGATCTTATCATTTATGGGTAAAGAAAGATAATCCCGGGCTACCTCTTTTGATAACTGTTCTCCAAAATTGTCGTACAAAGGATGAACAACTGTCGTAGCAGGTTTGGTAGTGAATGCACGCAGATCATTCATGACCTTGTTACTCATGGTAACAAAAGCATCCACTGATCTGATGAAGTATTTCGTGAACGCAGTATCACCTGGCCTTTTCTCGTGTGGTAACACATTATCTGCGATGCAAACGATCTTAGTATGACCATTCTTACGCTCTCTTCTGAGGATAGTACCTAAGGCCGGGCCCATAAAAGGCAGCCAGTATCTCACAACGACGAGATCTGGTTTCTTTCGCTTTAATTCCTTACCGACAGCTATCCAATTAAGGGGATTAACAGAGTTGATGCAGACTTTAATATTAATATCTGTTGGTTTGGGCTCACTGGAATACTGTGTAGTTCCGGGAAATAGGAAAGAAGGATATTGTAAAGAAAAAGTATAAAGAGGTGTATCAAATCCCTGTGATTGAAACTGTCTTGCTAGCCGTTCATTGAAAGAAGCAAGTCCACCTCTTAACGGATGAGCCGGCCCGATGATCACTACCTGCTTTTTCATCATCAGATATTAAACGATACCTGATTTTTTTTCGATCAGGTAGAAATTACGTTCAGAAGCATTTCTTGAAATAAGTTCAGCAACAAACCCCGCAAGGAACAATTGCATACCAATGATCATAGTAGTGAGCGCTATATAAAAAGCCGGGCGGTTGGTAAGAGAGAATTCCGTGGCAACGATCTTAGCGATTATAAGGTAGATGATGGCTGCAGATCCAATCAGGAAAAACAACGTTCCATACAGTCCGAAGAAATGCATTGGGCGCTTTCCGAATTTGCTTACGAAGGTGATGGTCATCAGGTCAAGAAAACCATTGATGAATCTTCTCAAACCAAACTTGGTGACACCGTATTTTCTTGCCCTGTGCTCAACGACTTTTTCTCCTATCTTTTTAAATCCGGCCCATTTGGCTAATACCGGGATGTACCTGTGCATTTCGCCATACACCTCGATACTCTTAACCACTTTTTTGCGATAAGCCTTCAATCCGCAATTGAAATCATGCAGGTAGATACCACTGGATTGTCTTGCTGCAGCATTAAAGATCTTTGAAGGAAAGTTCTTGGTGAATTTGTTATCGAAGCGTTTCTTTTTCCAACCACTCACAAGATCGTATCCTCCCTCGATCACCATTTTTCTCAGCTCAGGTATCTCGTCCGGTGAATCCTGCATATCGGCGTCCATGGTGATAACAACATCTCCTTCGGCGGCTTTAAAACCTTCATTCAATGCGGCAGATTTACCGTAGTTTCTTTGAAACTTGATGCCTTTGAACCTGTTATCGGCGGCATGTAAATTTTCAATTACTTCCCAACTATTGTCATTGCTACCATCATCCACTATGATCACTTCAAAAGAGAGATCGTTTTGCGTGCATACCCTCTTGATCCAGTCTGTAAGTTCCGGTAATGATTCAGATTCGTCGTATGATGGAACAACTATTGAAATATCCATTTAAAAAACCTTATTGTTGAAATGGAGTTGGATTAGGATTTTTCCTGGCGATAGCGGCACCAATCAGTGCAGCAATTACTGAAATGATGAGATACAAAACCAGAATGCCGCCCACAACGCCTACATATAGGAAATTTTCTATCATACCCATGCTTTTCTCGATATCCGCCTCGGAGAGTTTATCGTTTTTAGACATCTCTAACCTGGCAGCTTCCATTGCCTGTTCTTTGATAGAAGGCATCAGTAACATGATAGCAACAGTAAATACTATCATCAAGCAGGTCACTACTGCACCGGTTTTAAATCCGTGAGCGAAAACATTTCCGAATGTTACATTGCCATCATTTTGCGTAGCAAATAAATTACAACTGTAGATAATGCCACCAAGTAAGATAAGGGTAGGCACCCATTTTGCCCAGCTTGATTGATTCTGATCTGTGAAAGTTGCAATGAGGCTGATCACTATAAGTATCAACGATATTATTAAACCTTTGACAACAGGGGAGGTAACTTTCTTTTCCATATAGGTAGTTTTGGTTTTAGTTGGGATAAAATTTTCCTTTATTGATAATACCGATCGCCTTTCCTTTTAGTTCCTGTCCTTTGAAAGGAGTATTGGCGGAGCGGCTTCTAATATCCTTTGCTTCAAAAATATAGTTTTGTTCTCTATTGAACAGCGAAAGTTCGGCAGTGTTACCAACAGTTATTGAACAACTTTCCATGCCTGTAATTCTTCTTGCATTCAAACTCATTAGCTCTATTAATCTTTCATTTCTCAACTGCGGTAAGACCTTGTTGATGATGCCAAAACAGGTTTCCAGGCCAATCATTCCATCTTTGGCATACTCAAACTCTACTATTTTGTTATCGAGATGATGCGGTAAGTGGTGTGTGGCTATACAATCTATTTCACCCGTTAATACAGCTTCTTTCAAAGCCTCCACATCTCCTTTTGTTCTAAGCGGAGGAGAAACTTTCAGGTTAGTATCATAGCCCTGCAAGTCATCTTCTGAAAACAGAAGATGATATGGAGTTACACTGCATGTAACATTGAGTCCTTCTGATTTTGCCTGGCTGATCAGCCTGATGCTGTTTGCGGTGGATACGCCGGTAAAATGAATTTTACTTTCTGTATACTTCACTAATTCCAGGTCTCTTTTAATTGCAAGTTCTTCGGCAATGGATGGAATGCCCGGTAATCCCATCCTTGTAGAAATTATTCCTTCGTTCATTAATCCATTGGAAAGGCTTTTTTCTACCGGTAACTGGATGATCGTTCCGTCAAAAGCTGTTACATATTGTAATGCCTTCAGCAGGAGGCCGGGATTCTGCACGGGACATATTCCATCTGAGAAGGCAATAGCACCGCTGTTTTTCATGTCGTACATCTCTGCCAGTTCTTTGCCTTCGCATTTTTTTGTGACAGCGCCAAGTGGCCGGATCGTAACGGGTAATTCTTTTGACTTCTGCACGATATACTCTACCTGCCCTTTACTGTCGACCACCGGGTTGGTATTAGGGATCACAAAAACTTGCGTATATCCCCCGCTTACTGCGGCGGCGGCACCAGATTCAAGCGTTTCCCTGTGTTCATTGCCGGGATCGTTGAAGTTGGAGAACAGGTCAGCCCAACCAGGAGAGACGCATAATCCTTTTTCTTCGATTTTGATATCAGCATCCGCAGTGATGTCTTTCGAAATGTCTATGATCTTGCCGTCTTTGATCAGAATATCAGAAATAGAATTGTGGAACGGAGAATGAGGATCAACTATCAAAGCCTTACTGACAAGTATGGTCATTACGAGGGAGTAAAATTTGCTGCAATATACTCTGAAAAATTGTTTCGAGGGGGTACTGGTGATGCATGTGGGCGGAATGTGAAGATTTCCCCGGACATTTATGGAAATAAAAATGGCTCTGATCGAAGAGCCATTTCTTGTCGGGTGGACTGGATTCGAACCAGCGACCTCTTGCACCCCATGCAAACGCGCTACCGGGCTGCGCTACCACCCGAGCTGAGGTTTCCCTCTCCGGTAAAGTGCAAATATAATTGTTGCAGGGGTTTGTTTTCTGTGATTGTAATCAAACATCACCCTAAGATTAATTAGTAGGCTGGAATTATTTTTTCTCCTGTTGCTGTATAAAAAGCTCTTCTTCTTCCGGCAAATAATGCTCATGCAATTCAACTGGTTTTGTTTTCGGTTTGTTGATCTTCATTTGTAAAACGTCTACACCCAGGGAGAATGCCATTGCGAAATATATGTATCCTTTAGGGATGTGCACGTCAAATCCTTCAGCAATCAGGGAGAAGCCAATCAATAATAAAAAGCTGAGTGCAAGAACTTTAAACGCAGGGTGCTGGTTAATAAACCTGCTGATTGGCTCAGCCGCGAACAGCATGATGGAAACGGTTACGATCACTGCAACATACATCACCCATAATTCATCCACCATTCCCACTGCAGTAATGATAGAATCAACTGAGAAAACAAGGTCTAATATTAATATTTGTATTAAAACACTTTTAAAAGACCTGGCTTTGATATTCTTGGATGTATCACCCTGCTCACCTTCCATCTTGTGATAGATCTCGCTGGAAGCTTTATACAAAAGAAAGAGTCCACCAAGAATCAGTATCAGGTCTTTTCCGGAAATGCCTACACCAAATATTTCGAAAAGCTCGCCCTGCAGTTTTAGTATCACGGAAATAATTCCCAGTAATCCTAATCGTAAAAACATGGCTAAAATCAAGCCCAGCCTTCTTGCTTTTTTTTGCTGATGTTCAGGTAGCTTACCCGCTACTATGGATATGAAAATAATATTATCTAAACCTAAAACAACTTCCAATAGAATTAACGTAAGCAGAGCGATGATCTGTTCCATAATATAATATCCAAATATTTTGTTTCGTTGAAACGAAGGTATCAAGATTTAAGTACTTACATGCCAACGCTTATATTTGTCTGATAAACTCTTGAAGTGATGTCTGAATTATTAAAGAAACTGGAAGAAACAACTGCTTACATCAAACAACAATATAATAAGCCTTTGCATGCAGCAGTAGTGCTGGGAAGTGGTTTGGGCAACTTTGGTGCGCAGATAAAACCAGAAAAAGAAATCGTATATACGGATATTCCTCATTTTCCTGTGAGTACGGTAAAAGGTCATGGTGGAAAACTCATGTTTGCAAATATTGGTGGCAAGAATGTGTTGGTGATGAGTGGAAGGTTTCATTTTTATGAAGGATATACCTCGCAACAGGTGACATATCCCATAAGAGTGATGAAAGCTTTGGGTATCGAGAACCTTTTTCTTTCCAACGCTGCCGGTGCTGTGAACCCTCAGTATAATGTGGGTGACCTGATGATCATCAACGATCACATCAGTTTTTTCACGCCCAATCCACTAGTAGGTAAAAATGAAGAAGCGCTGGGTACAAGATTCCCGGATATGACCGAACCTTATAGCAAAGAGTTTATCTCAAAGGCAAAGGAAATTGCAAAAGAGTCAGGGTTCCATGTTCATGAAGGAACGTATGTTGCTGTTACCGGGCCTACTTTCGAAACTAAAGCCGAATATAAACTTATCAAAGTGATAGGAGCTGATGTGGTGGGAATGAGTACTGTGCAGGAAGTGATCGTTGCGCGGCATGGCGGGATGAAAGTATTTGCAGCCAGCGTAGTTACTGATCTCGGCATCAGGGAAGAGGATAACGTGATCACCCATGAAGAGGTTCTTGCAGCAGCAAAAGAAGCTGAGCCAAAACTCACCACTTTATTTACCAAACTTATTGAGCGACTCTAGTTGACAAGCATAAGCACATCTCCTTATGAACTTTTTAACTATCGTTCGTTTACTTTGCAGAATTATTACTGCCTGATGCATTGTTACAAAACCAGGATCATTGCTGTTTTATTGCTTTGCTGCATCAGCGGTATAAATGTCATTGCTCAAAGACCCACCAAACCTATCGAAGACAGGAACACCGGAACGCAACAGCAGAATGCAATTATTAATCAGAACGGCCGACCTGCGCCCCGCCAGCAAAAAGATTCTTTGCGAAGAAGAGATAATTCGGAAGACTCTATCACTATTTTCTACAGGCTTTTTGATTCTTCAAGAGTTTACTTTCTGGATTCTTCTATAAGTGATTTTTATCGCAGATTTCCACTGCCATACCATTATACCCATAATGGGGTGATGGGCAATGCAGCGAGGTCATACATTTTTCAGCCGTTGATGAAGTCGGGATGGGATGTGGGGTTTCACGCCTATGATCCTTACCGGTATACCATTGAAGGAACCAGAATATTTCAAACCACGAGGCCGTATACGGAGTTAGGATATCTATTAGGTAGTAAAGCAGAACAAACGATCAATGTAGTACATACGCAAAACCGCAAGAGTAATCTCAACTTCGGTATGGATTTCAGGTTTATCAGTTCTCCGGGTTTTTTGAGAAACCAGAATGCGAGCCATAGCAACATGCGGTTTCATACGTACTATCAATCACCAAATCGTAAATACGGACTGTATCTTATTTATGTAGGTAATAGACTTAAGTCGTCAGAAAACGGTGGGCTAGTTGATGAATCGCAATTAAAGGGTTTAGCATTTAATGATCCTTTTGAAATTCAAACTAAAATTGGTGCGAATAATTCTACTACGAGAAATCCTTTCAAAACCTATATCATTTCAGGCAACGAATACCGTGAAACAATGATATTGCTTCGACAGCAGTTTGATTTCGGAAAAAAAGATTCTTTAATAACCGACGATTCATCGGCGCTTAAGATATTTTACCCCAGGTTTCGTTTACAACATAATTTCCGGTTTACTTCCAATACTTATACATATAAAGACCAGGATGTAAACAAAAGCAACTATCTCAACTACTATAATTTCACGGTGATCGATGATACGATCAACTTCAGCGACAGGTGGCGTGATTTCACCAACGAATTCAGCATTCTTACTTTTCCACAAAAAACAAATCTCAACCAGTTTTTAAAATTGGGTGCTGCCATACAGAACCTGTTTGGAGATTATAAAGGAGGAACTGAAAATCTGTATAACGTTTATGGTATTGCAGAATATCGTAACAGAACACGCAACCAGGTTTGGGATATTGAAGCTGCAGGAAAATTATTTTTGAACGGGTACAATTCAGGTGATTACGAAGCTAAAGTGAGTTTGAAAAGATTGCTCGGACGCAACATAGGATCACTGGAACTCGGTTTCCAGAATGTGAACAGGACGCCTTCTGCAATATTTTTCAAGAGAACCAATTTTCCGGTCATCACCAACTCAACTTTCGGCAAAGAAAATTATACAAGACTGTTTGCAACGTATCAAAATCCGAAGCTTCAATTGAAGCTGTCAGGAGAGTATTACCTGGTGAATAGATACAGTTATTTTACAGATTATTTTGTGGCCGATCAGTTCTCTACTTTGTTCAATGTATTGCATGTGTCGGCTGAGAAAAGATTCCGTTTACTCAAAAATGTTCATTGGTACAGCGAGGTACATTTGCAGCAACGAGCAGGAGATGGTCCTGTGAATCTTCCCCTGTTATTCACCCGGAACCGGATTCAATTTGAAGGAAACTTAGGGTTCAAAAATCTCTTATTAACGACAGGCGTAGAAATGCGTTATCACACTCCGTACAAAGCCGACAACTATTCACCGCTGAATGGACAGTTTGTCTTCCAGGATACATCGACTATTACTAATCGACCGGAGTTAAATATCTTTTTGAACTTCCGAATCAGGTCGTTCAAAGCATTTATTCGTTTGGAAAATATCAATGCGATCGGGCAAAACAACAACTTCACAGCCAGGTATTATCCATATTATCCTATGTGGACAAGAGTTGGTATCTGGTGGAGCTTTGTTAACTAAACTTTTGTTACAGATCTTTCATCCTGGCTTCTCTGTCATCCGATTTTGTATTTTGAGCCGGCTTAAGTACTACTATGATAATTCGTTGTGTCACTCACTTCAGCGTTCATATCAATACTGACCAGTGACCTAGCGATAGCATAACAAAACCATTTTACATGAAACAAGTTTTTACGTTGTTGCTCTGCGCCTTTATAAGTATCACTTCTTTCGGCCAGAACAAACGCCAGGCTCCTGAAATAAAATTGCCGGGAGTGAATGGTGATACCGTTCGGCTTTCCTC
>JAEZDC010000112.1 GCA_023429825.1 Bacteroidota bacterium
ACTCCAGGCTGCATTCAACAACAGGGCATTCGATGGTGTGTTAAACTTACTATGTGCTTTTCCCGCACTACCAAACAACCTGCTATCAGCACACCATGCGTATGTAACTCTTGCAGTTGCTAACACATTCGCATTTGTAGTGCCTAAAGTGGAAAGTATCACCATCAGTGCGATCAGGCCGCCACCGATAATTCCCCATGCGACAGATGCGGCATCGCTCGCAACAAATGATGATGTAGAAAGATCCTGTACTGGCAATACATAAATGAAAGCAACATTGGTGAGTGCATATACGATGATGCATGCAAAAAGACCAGACATTAAGCTTTTAGGAATATTTTTCTGCGGGTCCTTGATCTCACCTGCGATAAAAGTGATATTGTTCCATCCTTCATATGCCCAGAAAGCGCCTGCCACTGCGGCCATAAACGCACTCAGCAATGCAAGGCCAGTGGGAATTACAGGTAAACTCTGATTGAAATTGCTAAAAGATCCTTTTCCTGATCCAAGCAATCCAAATATCAATATACCCATTGCTATCAACTTCAATGCAGTTAACAATCGCTGAACAGCCCCTCCAAATTGTACACTCCTGCAATTGATGAACGTAAAGATCAATATTAGAATGATCGTGAGCAGTTTTACTCCGATGTTCTGCAGCACATATAATTTACCAATGAATGGAACAGGAATATAAAATGATTGTTCCGTTGCTGCATCAAACCTCGGCAGGTGCAGAAAAAAGTTTGCGTACTCGCTACAGACATATGCAATAGATGCATTTCCTGCAGTATTGAAAACGGCAAAAGCAGCCCATCCATAAATGAAGCTGAAGAAACTGCCGTACATCTTTTGAAAGAAAACAAATTGCCCTCCTGTTTCGGGGAACATGGTAGCTACTTCAGCATTGCTTAACGCACCGAATAAAGTGATAATGCCTGCAACAACCCATACAGTAAGTAAAAGCCATGGTGATCCAACCTGTGCCGCCATCACTGAAGGCTTCATAAAGATACCGGAGCCGATAATGCCACCAATTACAATAGCAATAGTTGTTTGCAGAGAAAGTGTCCGGCGAAATATAGACATGAGGGTAATCTTATTTTAAAGATAACCGCATTACACATACAAGCCTACCGGATCAAAACCACTGTTCCTTTTTGTTGAACGACTTCGCCTGTATCTCTATTTGTGTATTGAAGAAACCAAACATAAACGCCTGGTTGTTGCTGAATACCTTTAAAGGTTCCATCCCACCCTTTCAGCCAATCACTGGTCTGAAAAATCAATTGGCCATAACGATTATACACCAAGAACTTCAGATTATCGGCTTTTACCGCATTTAAGGGATAGAATAAATCGTTCTTATTATCACCATTAGGGGTAAAACCTCCGGGCACTGCAATTACACAACTGGTATAGACAGTAACCGGTTTGGAGATAGATTTCTCGCAACCTATACTATCCCTTACCGTATAGATAACATTATACATTGTTTTTATGGGCGGCGCCAGGTATATGTGAGAAGGCGAAGCCAAATCACTGGTGCTACCATCACCAAATGTCCATCGATGTGCAGCAATTTTGCCTTGTGCTTTACTGGCAAAAATAACGGAGTCTCCCGGGCAGATATTAGGGGACACAAAGTAGTCTGCTTCTAAGGAATGATCAAGATCAACAAAAGTTATAGAAGAATCAGAACAGAATCCATTACTTACAGCTAGCTGAATTTTTTTTCTATTAAATACATTATAAATAGCTCGCGGGTTTTGTTGACTACTGGTTTTGTTTTCATCCAATATCCAACGCCATTGATTAATGCCATTATCACCTGGGTGAAAATAGAATACCGTATCAGCGGTGCACCCATAGTTTAGAGAATAAGTGAATGTAGCATCTACGGTGTCCATTACATTAAAATTAAGAGATGAACCAGGAGAGGTTTGAAAGCCACACTCATTTATTAATACATTACCATCACTGCCGGGCTTAACGCTTATTGTAAAGCTACCCTGTAGATTTAGGGGCTTATTAAGATTAACGATAACTTCTTTTGTTACGCCATTATTGCAATTCGTTTCAACTCCTGTGATAAAAACGCCATAGGTGCCAGTGAGAATAAAATCGCTACCATTAGCCGATATACTGTTACACAAAAGCGGTTTACTGAAGACAAGTTTAATCGATTGCATCTTACATGAAGGATTCATCATACTGTCGACCGGTGTAGCATCCGTTTCAAAGACGTTAAAGGGAATTGTAGAGTTTTCCAAAATATCATTATCACAATAATCAAGTACTGTATTATTATCCGTCCCTTTTTTAAGCGTTAAAATATAATTCCCCGGCAATAGGCCTTGTGTTACCTGAACTATAAGCGAATCGGTATCAAACCCCTTATTGCAACCATAGCCTGTGGCATTGATCACTGTATTAATGCCGGGAGTAACTGTGAAATCGCTACCATTATATGCAATACTGCTACATTTAATTTTCTTATTGAGCTTTACCAGAACAACAGATCCACAACCTGCATTTGCTGAGACCATTTTGGGTGTTGTTGTATCAGTAATGACTGCATCTCCACCCGCAAATGAAAGGTTATACCCGCTTTGCATTCCGATAGAATGGCTTACCAATAACAAATATTCACGGCCAGCTATAATGTCAGGCATTTTGCTGATAGGTGGTTTATTTAGCCCACTACAAACCGATAGTTCATTTCCCGAAGTAGAGGTGCCGGTTGTTCCAGCTTTCTCACTCCAGTTACAAGCTATGAACAAACTGCTTTGAGTATATACATCTGTAGGAATCTTTCCTGTGATATCGAACAGTTGCCAGTCATAATTATCTGTGGGGGAATTGGGAACGATGCTAAAGCCTAACGTTCCTGATTGGTAACAAGTAAACTTATACCAGAATGGATTAATGTCTGTTGCCTGTCCCGTTGGACATAGTGATGGCAACTGTTCTCCGCCGCAGAATGGAACGGCACCTTGGCTAAAGGTGGTCGTACCGCAAATAGGGTAAGCGTTCAATGGGCTTTGGCCCATGGTGTTACAACCATTCATTTGAGCAGCTGCACGCATCGAAATAAAGAATAACGCTATAACAATTATTTGCTTCATTGTAAGTCCTAGCGATCTATTTAATCCACACCATTAGTTGGCTATTTTTCCAAAAGTTGTTTAAGCTTACAAAGTCAAATTAGGTGTAATCTGCTACACCAAAAAAAGAAGCTTTCTCTCATCGTATCAAAACCACTGTTCCTTTTTGTTGAACGACTTCGCCTGTATCTCTATTTGTGTATTGAAGTAACCAAACATAAACACCTGGTTGTTGCTGGATTCCTTTAAAGGTTCCGTTCCACCCTTTCAGCCAATCATTTGTCTGGAAGATCAATTGGCCATAGCGGTTATACACCAGGAACTTCAGGTTATCGGCTTTCACTGCATTCAGTGGGTAGAAAATATCGTTTTTCCCGTCGCCATTAGGAGTGAACCCGCTTGGTATAGCAATTAAGCAACTGGTATAAATAGTAGTCGGTTTGGTGATCGATTTCTCACAACCTATACTATCAGTTATCGTATAAGTAACATTATAGGTTGTTCTTGTTAGAGGTGCCTGGTAAATATGAGAAGGTGAAACAGAGTCACTGGTGCCTCCATCTCCAAATGTCCAGCGATGTCTAGCAATCATGCCTTCCGCTTTACTTGTAAACAGCGTAGCTTCATTAGGGCAGTTATTCGGATGAACAAAGAAGTCTGCTTTCAGAAAATTCTTCAGCGCTACAGATGCTGCCGAGGAATCGACACAAAATCCATTACTTACAAAAAGCTGAACATTTTTTGTATTGAATACACTGTATAAAGCCTGTGGATTCTGTGCATTACTGGTTTTACTTTCATCCAGTATCCAATTCCATTGATTTACGCCATTTGCACCGGGATGAAAGTAGTTCACAGTATCAACTGTGCAACCGTATTGAATGACATAGGTGAAATCGGCATTAACCGTGTCCTGTACAGCAAAATTCAAAGATGATCCTGCAGGTGTTGGTAAAGCACATTCATTCAGCAAAGTATTCCCATCGCTTCCATTTCTAAGACTGATGGTAAAGTTCCCCTGATTGAGTAAGGGCTTGTCTAAGTTAACAGTGATCTCCTTGGTTAATCCATTAGCACAACTTCCGGAAGCACTTGTAACAGTAACCGGATAAGATCCGTTTACAATAAAATCACTTCCATCGCTTGCAATACTGTTACATGCTATCGGCTTACTGAAAATTAGCTTGACTGATTGCATCTTACAGGATGGTTTCATCATACTATCCATTGACGTGGGCACCTGCGGTAACACTACAAAATTCACAGAGGAATTTTCAGTGATAGCATTATCGCAATAATCAAGTATGGTATTATTATCTGATCCTTTCTTAATATTCAAAACATAACTGCCAGGCACGAGCGCTTGATTCAACTGAACGATTAGTGAATCTGTATCAAAACCTGTATTACATCCCGTACCAGTTGCACTTATTACATTAGCCCCTCCGGGTGTAATAAAAAAATCGCTTCCATTGGCCGCAATGCTGCTGCATTTCATTTTTTTATTCAGCTTTAAAGATATCATTGAACCAGTGCAACTTGCATCTGCTTTTTGCATTTGAGGTGGAGTACTATCTGTTATTACAGCGGTACCTCCGGTAAATGACAAGCTGTATCCGCTTTGTGTATTTGTAAAGTGGCTTACTAATAAAAGATAATCATGACCTGCTACCAAGTCCGGCATCTTACTGAAAAGAGGCTGACCGAACCCGCCGCAAACAAGTAATTGCGTTCCTGCAGGAGAAGCGCCTGTTACGCCACTCTCTCCGCTCCAGTTACTTGCGATATACAGGTTATTAACTGAGTACACATCCATGGGATTTCTTCCTGTTATATCATATAACTGCCAATCATAATCACTGCTCATGTTATTCGGAGTGATCCTGAAGCCAAGTGTGCCTGATTGAAAGCAAGTGAACTTGTACCAAAACGGATTTATATCTGTATACAAGCCTCCACTAGTATTACATGGCGCAGGTAATACTTTTCCCCCACATAATGGCACAGACGCCTGGCTAAAACTGCTTGTACCACAAACAGGAAAAGCTGTATTAGGATTTTGCCCGGGCGCAGTACACGGTGTTTGTGCAGCAGATGTAATAGAAATGAAAAAGATATATAACAGTAAAATTTGTTTCATTCGTTAGTCGGTTGATCCTGCAAGATTAAGACACCTGTAAAAGCCCATCGCTGCCTGCAATCACTTTATAACATTTCTTTTCATGAGCCAATCTTTCTGCACATCTTTTCCAAGAACAAAATCATGTTCGTCAAATTTCTCAAAACCAAATTTCTGATAGAAATGAATAGCACGTGGGTTATGCTCCCAAACGCCTAACCATATCACATCCTTTCCCTGCTGCTCAGCCACATCGAGCGACTTCTGCATCAATGCTTTTCCAACCCCCTTTCCAACCTGGCCTGTTGCCGCGTATATTCTCGCCACCTCAATAGCGTTGCTGTTATTCAGCGCCGGAACTGTTCCTTCTCTTAACCTTGCATACCCAACTGCTTTACCTTCATCGTATGCTAACAGGAATATATTACCTGCAGATCCAACTTCTTTGATCAAAGCCTCTTTAGTGAATGTATGATTCATAAAGTCATCCATGTCTTCTTTGCGATTATCTGCAATGAAAGCTTCATAGAATGTGGTGCGGCTCAGTTCAGCTATCAGTTCAGCATCGCTTGCTGTAGCAATTCGTACAATTATTTGGTTCATCTTTGAAGAAGATTGACGGCTAAATTATACCAATGACGCTTAATGATGAATATTTCATGCACCAGGCTTTGCAACAGGCGCAATATGCGTTTGAAGATGACGAGGTACCGGTTGGCGCAGTAGTAGTAATGCAGAATAAGATAATCGCAAGAGCGCACAACCAGGTAGAAAGACTGAGTGATCCTACTGCTCATGCGGAGATGATCGCTCTTACTTCTGCTTTCAACTACCTGGGTAGTAAATATTTACCTGAAGCAGTACTTTATGTAACTGTTGAGCCTTGCCTCATGTGTTGCGGCGCAATGTATTGGGGCAAAATTGGAAAGATCGTGTATGGGTGTGACGATGAAAAGAACGGCTACAAGAGAATTGCGAAGAATAATTTTCCTTTTCATCCAAAGACTGTTTTGATCAAAGGGATACTTGAAGAAGAGTGTGCTTCACTGATGAAGGAGTTCTTCAGAAGAAAACGTTAGATATCTTAAAATAATTCCCTGTAAGATAAAGCGCCATCCACTATTCTCGCTGCTGCAGTATAAGGATGCTCTTTTGCTTTACGGGCATCCATTATGTGCATCACTTTCCATCCTTTTGCTTTAAGATAATCGGAAATAAGTGATCGATGACAACTCCACCATACAGCTTCAGAACACATGTATGCAGTGGTTGAGGTTTCGGCTATGTTCTGTAAATCAACTATTGCTTTTTTGAAGGCTTCCGTTTCCATATAATCTGCATAAGCTCTGAAAGCAGGATGCCTCCAGGCGGTATTGTGTGAATCAGGATCAGGTTTTCTTCTTCCGCCTAATTCAATCATGTGTATATAGTTCAGATCATTCTGTTGAAGCGTTTTCTCCAACTGCTCTTTATTGAAATACGGATATTTTTTTGAGCCGGGAAACTGCCTTACATCCACCAGCGTTTTTACCTCGAAAGATTGTAACAGTTGCAGGAATAATTCGAACGATCTGTTAGAATGCCCTACGGTAAATATGATTTTCTTTACATTCATGATGCATCAATCCTCATCAAATTTTTTACCGTAAACTTATAAAAGGTACATTGTTTGATTTAAGAAGCAGAAATCTCTAATCTTGAGTAGTTTGCACAAGCCACAAGTTATTCTCCTGGTAGATGATGATCCGGATGATCGGGATTTTTTCTGCGAAGCACTCAGGAAAAGCGGGCATACCAATCATGTACTTCATGCAGAGAACGGCGCCGATGCTATAGCCAAATTAGAAAAGTTGCAGAAATCCGGCAATCTTCCATGTCTCATCATTTTAGATATCAATATGCCTATCATGGATGGCAGAACTGCTCTTCACAAGATAAGAGAGGAAATGAATCTCACAGAAACTCCGATTGCAATTTTCACCACCACAAAGCCTTTTGATGGGGAGAATCTTATACATCGCTATGCTATTGATATCATCGAAAAGCCGGTAAGCATCAGTGGAATTATTACAGAGATCAACCGGTTACTGGTAAAGTGCCTATAACCTTTAATTCCTTTTTACTTCTTCAGCTGAAAAAAAATGTTTTACTTCATAGTCTTCAGCGTTCTACAGATAGGAAATATTTCTGCCAGGATTCATTATTCCTAAAAACCTGTTTATGGAAATTACTACCAGTAAAAGATTATTCAAATTCAGACTTGGTACAAACGCACAATCCACTCCTGATCTTTCTACAAAAAGAGTTACATCGATTGACCTATTACGCGGAGCGGTAATGGCAATAATGGCCATTGATCATGTAAGAGATTATTTTCACGATGCCGCTTTTCTGTATGATCCTACAGATCTTACCAAGACCAGTATTCCATTATTCTTAACTCGTTTCGTTACTCATTTTTGTGCCCCTGCATTTATGTTGCTGGCAGGCACATCAGCATATCTTGTAGGTACACGCAAGGGCAAAAAAGCATTGAGCAGGTTTTTACTTACAAGAGGGTTATGGTTGGTATTTCTTGAACTTACAGTGATCAACTTTGGATGGTTTTTCGACATTTCTTATTCGAATACAGGAACATTGGTGATATGGGCTTTAGGAGTGAGTATGATACTACTCTCAGCATTGATATACTTACCTAAGATGATCATTCTAAGTTTAAGCCTGTTAATGATCTTTGGCCACAACTTGATCGATACTGTACAAGTGCAGGGACAAAGTACTGGCAGCATTATTTGGGCATTGTTACATGCGCCAAGAGTGTTTCAGTTTGAAGGTGTTACCTGGTTTGCTTTATACCCTTTGATTCCATGGATAGGAGTAATGTCGATAGGCTATTGTCTTGGCACCTTGTATAATGAAAACATGCCTATACAAAAACGTAAAAACCTTCTACTGCAGATGGGTGTTGCAGCTATTGTCCTATTCATTGTTATCCGTTTTATGAACTCATATGGAGATCCTTTCTCATGGAGTTCTCAACCACGGGCTTCATACACTGTACTATCCTTTATCAACCTAAATAAATATCCGCCTTCCTTACTTTATTTATTAGTCACACTCGGGCCTTGCCTTGTATTTCTTGCAATTACAGAAAAGAGCAATGGCTGGTTGAGCAGGCAGCTGCAGGTGATAGGAAGAGTTCCGATGTTTTATTATCTCGTACATATTTATTTGATACACCTTGCGGCGATGCTGGCAGCTGAGTTAACTCCAGGCATAAATTGGGATGCTATGGTGTTATCCACCTGGGTAAACTTCGATCCAAAATTGCAGGGTTATGGTATTGGTTTAACAGCAACCTATGCAGTTTGGTTTGGATTGATGATCGTTTTATATGGAATGTGTAGGTGGTACGATCAATACAAACGGTCGCACAAGCATTGGTGGTTAAGTTACCTGTAACAGGTACGTAAAACTGCTTATAGGTCTAGGCGTA
Organism: Bacteroidota bacterium; assembly: GCA_023429825.1. Lineage (GTDB taxonomy): Bacteria > Bacteroidota > Bacteroidia > Chitinophagales > Chitinophagaceae > JAEZDC01. The sequence goes on from JAEZDC010000112.1 coordinate 8,723, forward strand.
GTTATTGTAAGAATGGAGTAATAATTTATTTGCATGGCTTTACTTGAAAAGCAACTGGAGATCAGGAAAAGTAACTTGGCCGGAGCTGGAAAAGGATTGTTTACCAAAAAAGCAATCAGCAAAGGTACACGGATCGTAGAATACAAAGGAAAGGTTACAACATGGAAGGAAGCAAAAGCTTCAGAGGATTTTAACGGATATATCTATTACATCAATCGCAATCATGTTATTGATGCAAAACCCGGCAGATATTCAAAAGCATTTGCCCGGTATGCGAATGATGCAAGGGGCATCAGCAGGATCGATGGGCTGAGCAATAACGCAACTTATGTAATTGATAATGGGAAAGTGTATATTGAGGCCATTAAGAACATCCCTGCAGGCAGTGAAATTTTTGTGAGCTATGGAAAAGAGTATTGGGATGTAGTACGGTTTAATAATAAACTGGATGCAAAAAAATTGTAGTAAATGTGGTAAAGAATTCAGATGCACCAATGAAACGAACGGATGCTGGTGCGAAGCAATTACCCTTACTACTAAAGCACTTGAATACCTGAAAAAGAATTTTGAGAACTGCTTGTGTCCTGAATGCCTTGTCACATTTCAAAATAGTAACGAACCTTTAGTAAACATACCTCGTCCCTGCGCATTATAATTTCATACATGTTGGAGGGATGTATATCTTTATTGAACAATCTATCCCATCAAAATGCCAATAGGTTTCTTTAGGTTATTCAATTGTAGAAATCTTATTGATCTCCTCTCATGATAAGCCAACATTCTACAGGAGCAGATACGCCCATCTATACTATTGCAAGATGTCTTAATGAACTCATCGTTAATTCAAATCTTCATGATGCATTGGAAAAGATAGTAGAATGGCTGCCTTTATCACTCAATATAGACAGGTGTTATGTTTTCAAGAATCATATAACAGAAGATAGTACCTCCCTCACAAGTATCATTCATTGGTATGAAGAAGGTGTAACTGATAAAAAAGGAAAAGACCTCAGTTATTTAACTAATATCAATACTGCTTTCTTTCCTGAGATAACCGAACCACTTACTACAAGAAGACCATTCCAGGTTTCTACATATGATGATCTTAGCCCTCAATTGAGCCAGTTAATGGCAGCCACCGAATTAAAAACACTCTTGCTTACACCTATTTTTTCTGCAGGAGACCTTTGGGGTTTTATTGGTTTTGGCGATAAGTTCAATCCCAGAAGATGGAAGAATAACGAAATAGAAATGCTGCAATCTCTTTCTGCAGCTATCGGGGTAGATATAGAATCACGTGAATTAAGAGCTGAGCTGTACCAGCGCAACGAGATATATGAAACTTCTCTTTCTACCCTTAATGAATTGATCTGGGAAATAGATCTCAGGAAAAAGAAGATCAAGATCATGGGATCCTCTTCTAACATCGGTGGATTGAAAGTGGGCGAATACGAGCTTGAGCCGGTCAAATGGATGGAAAGACATATACATCCTGAAGACAAAGTGAAAGTACTGAACCGATTCTCAGATTTTTTAGAAAAAGAACATGGTGCCCAGGATGAAGACGAATACAGAGCCCTGGCAAATGACATCACCAATTATGTCTGGATACGTTCCCGCAGAACACTTATACGCGATATTAATGGAGAAGCTGCAATTGTTGTAGGTACTACAACTGATATTACTGAATCTAAACTGGTAGCAATCGAACTGGAAAAACAAAGAGAACAGCTTCGGTACCTTATCAATAATATTGACGATGTATATGCGATCTATGATCTGAATAAGAAGGCATACGAATATGTAAGTGAAAATGTTGAATCATTTTTTGGCATAAGAAAAGAAGAATTCATCCAAAAAGGATTGTTGTGGAAAGAGATCGTTCATTACGAAGATGTGAGTAGCGTTGAAAGGCAGGTGGAGGAAATCATAGCGTCAAAAGGAAGAGGAGAATTTTTCTATCGCATTATCACTCCTGGTGGTGATAAAAAGATGCTTTTGCAAAAGATCTCAATTGGAAGTCAAAAAGAAAGCGAATCCGACAAAGCATATATAGTAATAACAGATTATACTACTATTGAAAATGCCGAGCAATCCTTGATCGAGAGTGAAAGAAAATTCCGCTTTATATCAGACAACGTTTCGGATTTCATTTCCGCACATACTGTAGAAGGCATTTTTACATACGCCTCTCCATCTGCATTGAAACTCACCGGTTATACTGCTGACGAGTTGGTTAATATGAATGTATTCGACCTTATGCATCCTGATGACAGGGTGATGGTAACAAATGAGCTAACGAGGACGGTAAAAGAAAGAACAGAAGTACAGATTACCTACCGGTTCAAAAACAAAAAGGGCAGATATATCTGGTTGGAAAGTTATTGTAAGCCCACCATAAATGATCTTAAACGAGTGTATTCTATCATCTGCTCTACACGGGATGTTACCGAAAAGCAAGCTCTCATGCATGAGCTGGAACAGTCACTTGAAAAAGAAAGAGAGTTAAACGAGCTCCGATCAAAATTTATATCAACTGCTTCACATGAATTCAGAACGCCACTCACTGTAATTCAATCAGGGGTTGAAATAATGGAAATGTATCTGCAGGACCTTCCAAAGGAAAAGCAGCTCCAGTTTCAAAAGCAGTTCACAAAAATTCAAACAGAAGTAGAACGCCTGCAGGACCTGATGAGCGATGTACTGTTACTGGGAAGAGCAGATGCGAAGAGAACACCGTTCAAACCAAAGGAAAGTGATCTGCTTAAGTTCATCACAGAAATAATCGAAAATTATAATGCATCAATTAGAGACAGGCGAGTGGTACTTGAGGTAAAAGGCAGGCCAAAAAAATTAAAATTCGATCAAAAACTACTGGGCCACGCCTTAGATAACATTATTAGCAACGGATTTCGATATTCTGAAAAGGAAAATTTACTTTTAGAAGCAAGTTTCAACAATGAAACCGTGTCAATTTCCGTTACTGACTACGGAATTGGGATTCCAAAAGAAGACCTTGTCAATTTGTTTCAACCTTTTTACCGGGCTAGTAATACCGGCGAAATAGGAGGAACGGGGTTAGGTCTCGCCATTGTAAAAGAGTATATCGACAAGCACCACGGGAGCATTTCGGTGGAAAGTGAGTTAGGCAGTCACACTACTTTTACAATAACATTACCGTTAAAGCTACCTTACGATGGAACAGAAGCCAAGAATATTGGTGATTGAAGACGAGCAAAGCATCCGGGAAAACATCCAGGAAATACTTGAGGCTAAAGGATATAATGTAAGAACTGCCGCGAATGGAAAACAAGGGGTTTTAGAAGCGATCGACTTCAGGCCTTTTGTTATCGTATGCGATATCATGATGCCGAAAATGGATGGCTTCAAGGTGCTTGAATATGTACGAAAGACTGCACTTATTCAAAATACGCCTTTCATTTTCCTAACTGCCAAAATAGATCGCCAGGATGTACGGCATGGAATGGAACTTGGCGCCGATGACTATCTCACCAAACCTTTTACGGCAAAAGAGCTTATCAACGCAATTGAATCGAGGCTTCGTAGGCAGCAAAAAGTAATTGATGAATATGCTAAAGTGAAGCATGAATTAGATACAACAGTTTTTGCCACCTATTATCATGAATTCAATACTCCCTTGCACGGCATTTTAGGCGGATTGAATTTATTGATCACAGCCCGTGATTCTTTTGATGAAGAGCAGGTGCAAGAGTTGCTTCTTTCTATAATGAAATCAGGGTTGCGCTTAAATCATTCACTTGCCAACCTGATGCTGTTCGAAGAATTGAAAAGAGCAGAAGTATATCCTGAATTAAGCAGTATGTTCAGCCAAGGGACGGCAACAGGAAACTGGAAACAAAAGATTCACGGAGAGATTTCTACTATGAGTAAAGAGATCTATAACAGGGAAAGTGATATCATTCTCCATTTAGAACCTGCTGATATCAATGTGAACCCCGAATACCTCATGCGTATCATTTTAGAACTTACCGATAATGCCTTGAAATTCTCAAAGCCTTCCGCTAAAGTTCATATCACAGGCAAAAAGGAAGATGACGAATATATTATCGAAGTAAGAGATGCCGGCCGGGGATTTAATCTTGAAAGCCTGGATGAGATCGTTCCTTTTAAACAATTCAATCGTAAAAAATTCGAGCAACAAGGTTTAGGTATCGGGTTATATCTCGTTAAGAGATTGATAGATTATAACCAGGGAGAACTTAAGATCATCACTAATGAAAATGAAGGAACAAGAGTATTGATCTCATTACCATTGGTACAGGAAAAAGTCACTCATCACAAGTATGAGCTGTACGCTAAAAGCTAGGCTTTTGATCTTACTTATTCCATTTATTCATACGGAGCTTTATTTTTACAGATATACTTACGCATGGTGTTATCTCACATACTAAAGCCTCCATATTACACAGATAAAAAGGTTAAGCTTGGTATTCTTATTTACTTTCTAATAATGGCAGTCATTGCTTTCATTGCCGATGGTACGGGCGATGAAGGAGACAGCATTCATCACTATCTGTACGCTAAGACAGCATGGCAATACAAGCAACATTTCTTTGATCATTGGGCTAAACCCGTTTACGTATTGATTGCTTTTCCTTTTGCACAGTTTGGATTAGACGGAGTGAAGCTCATGAATGTATTATTGAACTGCGGAAGCCTGTGGCTGGTTTACCGCATAGCATGTGCACTCAATTTTAGATGGGCATGGGCCCCGATGGTTTTATTAGCCAGCACCCCTATGTTCAATCATCTCAGCTTAAGTGGACTTACAGAACCCATGTGTGCGTTTTTCATAACAATAGGGATTCATCTGCTGATACAAAAAAAGTGGATCATCGCGATCGTGGTGCTATCCTTTCTTCCATTCGTTCGTTCAGAAGGACTGCTGTTGTTGGGGATCATTTTTGTTTACCTGGTCATTCTATCCAGGTATCAATACATACCGTTATTATTTACAGGTCACCTGGCATATAGCATAGCAGGATATTTCCATAATAAAGATCTATTCTGGGTGTTCAATAAGATGACTTACGCAACCTGGAACAGTGCCTACGGAAGTGGCGAATGGATGCATTATATAAATAATTTACCTGTAATGGCGGGCGTTGTGTTAACCATCTTGTTCTTCATTGGAATGTTGTACGGACTGATATTATTGATAAGATATTTTCGAAAGCAAACATTGCATACCGAAACTCCTGAGTTATTTCTTGTTTACGGAACAGTCGTATTCTTTTTTGTTGCGCATACCTGCTTCTGGGCTTTAGGAATATTCAATAGCGGTGGCATCTTACGGGTGATCATTCCGGTAATGCCATTGATGGCACTTATTAATTATCGTGGTGCTGAATACCTGTTTGCTTTCATTAATAATGAAAGGTGGAAAAGCGGGCTAGTGCTTTGCTTTGTTGCTATTGCATTCATCTACCCTTTCAGCGGGCATATACATGGATATAGATGGAAAAGAGATTTTTGTTTGAAAGCTGATCAGTACGCTCAGAATGAACTTGCCGCTTGGGTAAAGCAAACCTATCCTGACTATGCGAATTACCGATGGTATTATGAGACCATTCATCTTAGCACTGTGCTTGGAATTGATTGGTTTAACCAGGAAAAAAGAAGACGCCTGCTCGATTCATTTGTAAAAAATGAATTTCAGCCAGGCGATTTTATTGTTTGGGATGACTGGTTTGGTGTAGTAGAAGCACATATTACTTTGGAGTCACTTGACAAAGATTCTCGTCTCGAAAAGCTAAAAACCTTTCAAAAAATAAATTATTGGGGAGGCACACGCACTACCGTCCTCTTTAGATGGAAATAATATCGTTACGATAACTCTTTTATAGCAGAAGCTAACTGGTCCTTTGTAAACGGTTTCTTTAAAAAGATATCTGCACCATTTTCAAGAGCAACATCTTTTGCTGCAGCATCAAAGCCGGAGATCATAATGATCTTAGTATTGGGATAATTATTTTTAATGTAGCTGATGAAATCTATTCCAAAACCATCAGGCAGTTTATTATCCAGCAAAACAATGGAAGGTTGTTCTTTTTCCAAATATTCTTTGGCACTTGAAAGACTTTTCACATGTTCAAGCTCCATATTTTTTCCACTCAAAATAATATTGAGCAACAAACACATATCCCCTTCATCTTCAATGATCAAAACTTTTTGAGCCTGTTTAGTTTCTAAAGTAGCAGTAGACATAAAGTAAATTTTAGGAGGTGAGTATAAGCT
>JAEZDC010000117.1 GCA_023429825.1 Bacteroidota bacterium
CCCAATGGGCAGAAGAATTCTCGCTATTCTTTAAATTACATGATTTGGCATACAACCGATGCCTAATACATTGAAACAAGTTATTACTAAACATCTTTATTTGCGTTGATGGTGTTAATAGAATACAAACCCTCTTTGATTAAAGTTTCGGTATCAGGCCATCCTAAGCTATACTTTGGAAAGTGTTTTTCATATTCAGATTCGATCAATGAGATTTCATCATTTGTTAAAAGCGACGGATCTTTGATTCTTAATTCATTCCAAATAGGCAATCCCTCTAAATCATACAGGTTAAATAGTTTTACGCCTGTAGATAGGTCGCAGTTTGGCGACAACTTAAGTGGTTCAATTTTATATACTATCATTTTTTAAATATTGTTGTTTAAAAGATTTTGTAAATCAGCTTTTGAACTGAATTTTTTCATACCCAGTTTATAAAATTCGCTTTCAACCCTATGCAAGTCTTCTTGATGTAGAATAGGTTGCTTAGAAAGCCTTTCATAATATTCTGAGTTACCTGTTACTCTTTGGAGTACCTCTAGCTTCTCGTGCCAGCTGAACTCTCTTTTCAAGAGCGGATTCAATTTTTTTTGTTCTTTAGTGTTCATAAATAATACTTTCAAAAAGCGGGAATATTATAAAAGCGGGATACTAAGGGTTTGGCTTTTCAATATTCCCTTTTGGTTTAATTGTTTTAATAAATTTCTTTGGTTCACGAACTCTATACAGTTCATGATCTCGTCGTACGTTCTTTCCTTGAACCTGTACGAGAGGTTTTGTTTTCGTTTCGATTTGCTAACTAAATAGCGTCTGTTTGGATTGTAGTTTTTGATGAGTTGGAAATCTGGTGTGGCCAGCTGAGCAATGAGTTTGTACCTAGGTTTAGTTCGCAAATATCCTAGTGATTTCAGCTTCTTCTTTATACGATCAGCCTGTGATCTGCTTACTCCTAAGAGCTCACCTAATTTTTCGTTCGATAACCCGATATATGGCGAGATCATTCCGGTTGCAATCAATTCTTGTATTGCACTCGCTTTTTTTAGTGCGGAACGTCCTGCAACCTTTATGATCTTTGCTTTTCGGCCACTTTCTCTACGCCTTACCTCAAAGCCAATGATTGCGGCTTGAACGAATTGAGTGATATACCTAATATCTCTTCTAAAATTGAAAACCGCTGATGTGGTATAAGTAAAATGATAAACTTTTCTCAACCAGTTGAAACTTCTTATATAACATGTATTATTGCTGTGATCTATTCCCACCCAATTCAACTGGACCAGTCTTTCCATGTATTTACTAAACGAGGTAAGCGTTCTAATTCCCATACGAAGCATGATCTCAGCTTTCAATTCTTTTGTAAGGATCAGATGACCGTCGCAATATGATTTCAGAAGCAAAAAGATACCTAATGCCTTATGCAACTTGCAGGCATTAACCATCTGAAGTAGCTCAATAGGCACTTTAAGCGTATGTGATTTAAACACTTAGAAACCATGATGTTACTTAAGATTGTTTCGTTGGCTCGTAGGCTTAACCCCCCGTGGGCTCAACTGTGTAAGTTGATGTGATTGGATAAAAAAGCGAAGTAGCTAAATTTTTCCGGCTGCAAATGTACGATCGAAAATCAATACAAACCAAATATATTTCCACGAATCATGAAAAAAATCAATTACTATGATTCTAACCCGCTAAAGGAAAATCAAATTCGTATAGTTCATTGTGCCGGACACCCAAAGTATCAGCCAAGAGTAATACGGTGGCTAAGGTTGGGTTCGTCACCCCTCTTTCAATCTTACTAAGCTGTGAGTATTCTATGCCAGCAAGATCTGCAAATTCCCTCATGCCTAACCCTTGCTGCAACCGTAGGCCACGCAAGTGAGTTCCAAAAGCTTTTACATATAAATCTTTACGCCGGAGATTCACTTACCGAAAGTGTACAAATAAACAGTCTATATTGGCGTTATATATGACGCCGTGTTCTTAATTTAAACTTTCCAAACCTTACCTGTTATGAAGATCATCATGTTTATAGTCGTCCTGGTACTCCATCTAAATCTTGCTGCACAAACTAAAAAGGAAACAGTTGATTGGATTAATTCTAAAATGCCAACTAACCCTATCGTTTACGGAGAATACTTCAAAAGTTCCCAGAAAATGAAGATCAATGATGATGGGAGCTTTGAGATCATCAATAGTGATTATGAACTGCCGATTCATATTAAGAATCCTAAAGCCGAAACTGTAACTACCTTAAAAGGCAACTTCAAGGATTTAACCCCAACATCAGTTACAGTAAGAATCCAGAAAGGTCTTGTTTTTATAGATATTAATTGTTCGAACGGAAAAGAGTGTATAGCCACCTCTCAAACGGGAAAAAGTGGTGCTATTTACGATAAGAAAGGAATCACTTTTGGCGCTTTCTATGCCTCAGAAACAAACATTGCTGAGCGTCTAAAAAAAGCATTTACACGGCTGATTATCTTATGTGGAGGGAAGAAAGAAGCTTATTAAAACAAACTATTCTAGCTTCTTTGAAGGCTTTCAGACTATCTACATAGTTTTAAAAGGCATAGATCCAGTAAACCTACAGATGATCTATCTCATTCGATAAAACATAAAAACCATTTGCTGTTGTTATAACATGATCTCCACGGTTCTGCTGAATTTCATCTAACAACTCCTTGCTACCGGGGCTATAGAAGTTCATATAGGTTTCCATTGCCGAAATTGAAGTAAATGAAACAGATAACTCACCAGTGTAAAAATCAATAGTCTGACAATAAACTGTATCCTTTAAATCGAACCTGATCAAATGCCAACCAACTTGTTCTTCTATTGTCTGGATGAATGAAGAAATGTTCAGTTGTTTAATAGACATTTCCTTAAATAAAAGTTCTCCATCCTTTATGAACTCTACAAATCCTTCGAGGCTTTCAATAAGTAAGCAATTCAAAGCTTGTTTCCAGTCCTTGCAATCAAACTTTAGAACATACTGATCTTCTTTATGCGATAAAGAGGCGAACTCTATATGTGGGGGATTGTGCATATAATTTTTGTATCAATGAGGAAGGGCGAGATAAAAATAAGCGGTATTATTCAGTTTAATTTCCTTCTTGCCCTCACTGTTCTAATTATTAATACTATAGCATTTTTACACTCGTTCATCCTTTCAACTAGTTTTTCTAATAAGGCTTTTGTTACACAAGTGAAATTATAGACTGCCTACTGGTAAGGCTAGCACAAAGTGCAACTCTTATATAGCATTTTTGAAAACTAAATATTGGAGAAGTGCTCGACGGATATCACCAAGTATTAACACCTCCCTGCCTTGCATATGACAAGTCGGATATGCCCCGAGGGTCTGAATATTTCAGATTTCAACAGGTGTGATTCCGAAACAGTACTCATCATCAAAATCATTTATTATGGTTACAATCACAGGTTACCACGTTAGACAAAATCAAGAAGGTAAACAATTTATCGTACTTCAATTGACAGGAGATGTAGAGATGATTCAATCATCTGAAACAGGACGCTTCTATGCTACAGCTAAGAAGTGTACGTTGCCGTCAACGTTTCCAGAAGAAGTAGCAAAGACGTTAGTTGGCAAACAAATCAAAGGAAGAATCGAAAAGATTCAGTGTGACGAATATGAATATGCGAATCCTGAAACGGGAGAAGTGCTTACTCTCGCTCACACTTTTGTTTATGTCCCTGAAGAAAAACTTGAGCCAGAATTGGCCAGGAAAGAACCGTCTTTGGTGGGTGTGTAAGTTGGAACAGGGCGAGAGAAATCTCGCTCTTTTTTTATTCATTTTTAAAATACTGGTTAATGGAATTACAAATAGCACAGCGAAAGAGAGTTAAGCTTAGATTGAATATCGCTTCTCCTTCGGGTTTTGGAAAGACATATGGTGCTTTACTGATTGCATTCGGCATTTCTGGCGATTGGGATAAGATTGCAGTTATAGACACAGAAAATGATTCTGCATCTCTCTACTCTCATCTCGGCAAGTTTAAGACCCTTTCACTCACACCACCTTATTCTCCCGATAGGTATATAGAAGCCATACAAAAATGTGAAGCTGCCGGAATAGAAGTTATTATAATCGATAGCATCACTCATGTATGGAAGGGGCAGGGAGGTTTACTGGAGTATCAGAACTCGCTTGGAGGCCGCTATCAAGATTGGGCAAAAGCAACACCTCTTTATCAAAAGTGGCTTGCTGCAATACTTCATTCGAAATGCCATGTTATTACTACCAACCGTAAAAAACAAGGTTATAACATAATAACGGATGGTAATAAGACTAAAGTAGAGAAGGCAGGTCTTGATGATGAGATAAGAGATGGTTATGAATATGAGATGACCCTTGCTCTGGAAATCATCAATGATAAACATATGGCAAAAGCATCTAAGGATAGAACTCAGCTTTTCGTGGATAAGCCTGAGTTTTTAATAACTGTTGAAACAGGTAAAGCAATTTCAAACTGGTGCAATGAAGGGTTATCAATGGAACAGGAGGAGGAGTTTGCAAATAAGATTAGCCAATGCAGGACTTATGAAGAACTAACTAAGCTTTATTATTCTAATCCGGATAAGCAATTATCTCACAAAAATCAATTTGCCATCAAAAAAGGTGAGTTGAAACCTAAGCCATCAATTAATCTACCAACTCAAAACTTTGAAACAAATGGAAATGGAACTTTTAAATCATAATGAAACTGATTTATTTGACGAACAGGCTATAGAACAAATAGTTTCTACGGAGAAGCCTTTTATTCAAGCTAACACTATCGCCAGCTCTTTAGAGGAAATTAAAAGCAAACATGTAATACCTGTATTCGTAAAGGATAACGAGCCTGTAATTTCTCATTCTGATTTTATCGAATGCACTTTGGAGGTAGCAGCTTCGATTTATACATCAGAAACGATTTTAAAGCCCTCTGTTCGCTTATCTCATCCTATCAAAGGCAGAGTGCCAGAAGCTAAATTGAAGTCAGCTGCAGAGTTATTAGAGCACGAAAGAACGCTTTATTATGAGCGTATGGCTTTCATCATCGAAGTACCTACAGTATATGATGAAATAGATGGAAGTGTGCTCTCCCTTACTATAGGAGGTGTAAAGGCGTATAACCTCGATAATCTGTACAATAAGAAAGGAGCAGATGAACACTTCAAGCTTTTCATTGGGTTCAAAAATTCAGTGTGTACAAACTTATGTGTCAGTACTGATGGATACATTAGTGATTTGAAGGTTAGAAATATCGGTCAGTTGAAAGCTTGTATAAGAACGCTGATTGATAACTATAATCTAAACTACCATATACACTCTTTAAGAAAATTCAATGAGTATTCAGTTACTGAACAACAATTTGCTCATCTTATTGGTCGCTGTAGGATGTATACCCATTTACCTACTGAAGAAAAGAATGAACTATCTCCATTGATGCTTAGTGATACCCAGTTAGGGGCTGTAGTGAAGGATTTTTACAAAGACAATTCGTTCTGTAGAGATGCTGAGGGGAACATTAATTTATGGAAGTTGTATAATTTATTTACCGGAGCTAATAAATCGTCTTATATCGACACATTCCTAAACCGGTCAGTAAGTGCATTTTCATTTGTTGAATGTTTGAAGAGAACATTAGATGAGAGAGAAACAAATTGGTTCTTAAACTAAATCAAGGCTGGCTAATCACCAGCCTTCTTCATTTTATGGATGCATTGATAATTCCAAAGTATTGCGATGCTAATAGCATTCTTTTAGTTAATAGGTTAGGACAAATGAAAAAGCTTTATTGTCCTTTTCGGGTCAGAGTGAAATATCCAACAGTGTTTTTCAAATTAGGGATGGAGCTATGGGTTGAACAAGTGTCATGTAATTCCAAAGATGACCTTATTTACTGGGTTTTGGATCATCCTTTTTCACATTCTCATTTTGAGATAAAAGCGACATTTTAAGTTAGATTAATCATGTTTCTAAAAATATAATTATGTATGAAAAGAAGACATAACCTGCTTTCTGAAATTAGTGTTACCTATAATCCTTGTTTAAAATCTTCATGTATTATATCCAATACTAACGAAGCCTATAAAGCTTTCTTACCATTTTTTCCTTCTGAAACTATTCAACTCCAGGAGCGATTCCTTGTTATGTACTTAAATCGGAGCAATAAAGTATTAGGCATTTATCCTGTATCGATCGGCGGAATTACCGGAACTGTTGCTGATCCAAGACTAATCTTAGGTGTAGCAGTTAAGGTGGCTGCAACAGGAATGATTTTAGCTCATAATCATCCTTCGGGTTCTACTAAACCCTCCCAAGCCGATTTTGATATTACGATGAAGATCAAAGAGGCGAGTAGATACTTAGACATTAAAGTTCTAGATCATCTAATTGTATCTTTCGAAGAAGGCGCTTATTATAGTATGGCTGAATCAGGAGTGTTATAGGCGAGTTGATGTATTAGTTTTTCATTGTATGATAAAGGTCGTTTAGTAGATCACCTTAAAAACTAAAATCAAAAAATTTCCTATATTGGAAGGAAACGGACCCCCTTTATGATTCCCTTTGAAAGGCTATTTACCCAGCTATATTTCTCTAAAACAGAGGAAGAAGTTGAGAAAGTGATCAATTCCCATCCGGAAGTGTTTAAGCAGGAGAATTGGTATCCTTATGGCGAAAACGAAAATTATTTCGGTGTAATTGAGAATCAGCAAGCCTCGCCCATCCCCGCTCTAGTTGAGAAAATTACAAATTCCATAGATGCTGTGTTGATGAAACGATGCTATGAGTTAGGAATAAATCCTAAGAGTGAGAACGCAGCGAAATCAATGGAGGAAGCAATTAATCTGTTTTATCCAAATCACAACTGGGATCTAAGACAAAATCAACGCTTACAAGCAGAGAACATACAGATCATTGCTGATGGTCCGAAGGAAAATACCAGTTTGATTATTTATGATAACGGTGAAGGCCAGCATCCCAAAGACTTTGAAAATACGTTTTTATCACTCCTTAAGGGGAACAAAACTGAAATCCATTTCGTTCAAGGAAAATTCAATATGGGTGGGAGTGGCGCTCTGGTGTTTTGCGGACGAAACAGGTACCAGTTAATTGGGTCTAAGCGATTTGATCAATCCGGTGATTTTGGATTTACATTGATTCGACGTCATAAACGTTCTGCTGAAGAACAGAAAACTAAGAGGCACACTTGGTATGAGTACTTTAAGGTTGATAGTAACATTCCCAGCTTCTCTATTACTGATCTCGATTTGGGCTTATTCAACAGAGTCTTTACAACAGGAACAGTGATCAAGCTGTATTCATACCGAATGAAAGGTATTACAGATATATCTAGAGATTTAAACTTAAGCTTAAATGAATATCTTTTTGAGCCGGCATTACCTGTTTTTACTATTGAAAAGCCAGAGAGATACCCCAAAACTCCTCAAATGCAAAGGGAGCTTTATGGTTTAAAAAGGAGATTGGATAAGCAGGGAGACACATATTTGGATAAGGAATGGAATTTTAGTGAAGTATATCACGAGCCTAAAATTGGAGACATAAAAGTAACTGTCTACGTTTTCAAATCTCGTATCGATGGCAAAAACGCCAAAGATTCAAAGAGTACTATACGAAGAGAATTTTTTAAAAATAACATGTCTGTTATGTATAGCCTTAATGGGCAGGTACAAGGATCAGACACTACCACTTTCATATCACAAGGATTAAAATTCCAGTTGCTGAAAGATCATGTACTTATTCATGTCGATTGTACCAATATGATCCCGGATTTTCGAGATGAACTGTTTATGGCCTCAAGGGATCGATTAAAAGAAGGTGATGAATCCAAGGAATTGAAAGCTGTTTTAATTAGAAATTTAAGCAAAGGGAAATTAAGTGAGTTGTTTAAGCATAGAAGAGAAAATTTGTCAGTAGAAGGAGATGATACTAATGAACTGTTGAGGAGTATGGCTAAAAGCTTAAATATTAATAAGGATTTGATGAACATGATTCAACAGACTTTTAAAGTGCCTGGTCAAAGTAATCAAAAAGATAAAAAGCCCAAGCTAAATGATGACAATCAAAAGAAAAGAGAACGTGAGGAAGTGCCTTTTCTTCCCAAGCGCTTTCCCTCATTTTTCAGAATAAAGGGTGCGAGTGATGAAAATCATATAGTCAAAGTTCCATTGGGGTCAGACAAAGTACTCCGATTTGAGACTGATGCCGAAAATCAATATTTCGACAGAGTAGAAGAGCCGGGTGAGTTACAAATATCAATCTTAGGATTTGATAGAGATACATCTAATGGTGGAGGGGAGGCGGTTTTACCTGACACTCCCTCGAACTTAATAAGTATTAGCCAAAGTAGCCCCGATAAAGGAATAATTAAACTAATTCTGAATCCAACGCTCGAGGTTCAAGTCGGAGACGCTTTTAAAATAAAAGCTTCGCTTACCGCTCCAGGAGAAGTATTTGATCAGTTTTTCATCGTTAAAATAACTGAACCAGAAAAGCCAAAAGAAAAGAAGAAGGATTTAGAAGATGATCAAGCGGGTGGACTTCCACCCTATGTGTTAGTTTATAAAGAATCTCGTGAAGGAGCCAAGAGTTTCGACGATTTGGAAGAGGCAAATATTTCGATGGACTATGGCAATATTATGCATCCTTACATTGAAGATGACAAGCTAGAAAAGATCTTTGTGAATATGGACAGTACTGTACTCAAAAATTATAAATCTAAGTTGAGATCGGAAGCTCAGCTAGGGCTTGCAGATCGAAAATATATCGCCTCTGTATACTTCCACACCTTGATGTTGTTTGCGATAACTACTCAGAAAAAGTATGGATTCAACAAAATAGTTAACGGTGAGGCAGTGCCTGCAGAGTTATCAGATTATTTGAAAGATGTTTTTGAAAGCCACTACTCAAGCTTTCTATTGAATTTTGGAACCGAGGAATTAATGGAAACTCTTGACTAATGAAGGTTGAAAGATCAGATGTGCTTTTTCCATTGTGGCGAAAGAAAGTTGATTCTTCCTTATTTAGTAAGGCACATACTCCAATACCTAATTGGTGTGCTAAAGCATGGAAACTCAAAGAGATTTTCGGAATTAATACATCAAAAAAAATCGCTTCTGCCCAAGTAACTGTAAGATTTAATAGAATTGAATATGCCGGGCAGGTGACATATTCTCATAATAAAGACGCCACATATCAGTTGTTTTTACCTAGAGACTTAGTGGAGCAGCTGAAAGATTACTTTATAATGAGCTATATGCGAAGTTTGGAGCAAAGGTTAAGAAAGAATAATTCAGTGTATGCAACCACTAATATTGAAGACGAACTACCATTCTGGGAATTTATAGACATTGAATTTGATAATAAGCAAAAGATATTCATTTGTAAGGCCCACTATTATCAAAAGCCGTTGTTCCCTGAACTTTTTAAGCAATTTGTTCGATCCCATCATTTAAAAGAAATAGAAAATCAGTTGCTTGATAAAGGCAATTTTAAATTTATCAAAGAAGACTGGAAGCCAAGAGGAGAGTTTAAAAAATTATTAGAGAGGAATAATATAATTTATTATCTGATTGATACAGAAAATAAACTTCTTTACATTGGGGAAGCAGAACACACAAGAAGAATAATACAACAACGAGATGATATACCAAATTGGAATTACTTTAGGATTGATTGCCTTCCTGAATGGCTAACGAAGAGCCAAAGGTTAGAGCTTGAGAGATTAATAATTAGGAGTTTTGCATCGGTTCTAGTTAATAATAAACAAATTACAACTAAATTGATTAGCCAATATCGATTGGTAAATAAAAAAATTGATCGTTAATAATAAAGCGGGAATAGCATTAGCGGGGTGAAGTTAGAATCTACATTGTAGGCTCCCTTGTTCCAATACGAATACATTGCGCAGAAGAAGGGCTTCCAAATTCTCTCTTGTGCCTTTTTTACAATCTCAATGTATTCAGGATCTTCAACCAAAGGTTGAATTTGATCTTTGTGGATATAATTCTGAAGAATGAAATCTATGCCTAATACTGCATCCATTGGGGGATATAAAAGCCTAGGCGAAGGTAAGATAATGCTATTCCCATAAATGTCGTGCCCTTTCGCCTCCATCTTTTCACCGCCAAAAGCAAAGTGATATAATGGATGAGAATATTTGGTCTTTAATCCTCCCAATTCAATCAAATGTCTATCGAGATGCCAAGCGGAAT
Source organism: Bacteroidota bacterium (assembly GCA_023429825.1). Lineage (GTDB taxonomy): Bacteria > Bacteroidota > Bacteroidia > Chitinophagales > Chitinophagaceae > JAEZDC01. The sequence goes on from JAEZDC010000117.1 coordinate 10,244, forward strand.
AAACAAAATCTAAGTCATTAATTGAACTGTTAACTCTCCAGCCATCAATTTCAATATCGAAAAACAATTTTTTTAATGGGTTATAAATATCATTTGATTCTTGAACTGTTCCTTCGATATCTATTGTAAGTGAAACTGTGATATCTGTAGTGTCCGCTGCCATACGACCACCTACTTCATCTGCAATAAAGACTATCTTTTCAAGCGTATATCCCCATTTGTTTTCAGTTGCAGTAGCAAGACAGTAACTGCCTGCTTTTTGTAAAGGGTCAATATTACCGCATAGCTTGTACGTTTGAAGCAGAGCGCTGAGTTTACATAAGTCGGCCCCAATTTCTTTATTTTCTAACTCTTTGCTCATTTTGCTCTAAGGCATTTTTTAGTTTCTGTAACCGAGGTTTTTCAATTGGGGATGCTACAGAGTTCCCAGAAGGTCGTAAGGCTTCCGAAATTGAAATATACTCGAGCTCTTGCCACGGAAAAGTGTCATCTTGACCAGCAATTAAAAACCCGTCAATAGTATCTATTGAAACTCTTGTGGTTTTACAGGTTACCCAAAAGGAATTGCTTTTGCTTTTAGGTTGTTTGATTATAGGCCTTAATTTTTTCAAGCCAGTTCTATCACTAATAAGTTCAACTTTCTTTGCGGCTTCCGTTGTTCTCAAGTTGTGTTCATTCGAAATTGCATTCTCCCAAAAAAGTTGAATCATCGGCATCCACCATCGTGTAAAATAGGAGCCAAAAGCACCTGTATATTTAAAATCTGATAAATAACGGTCCACTAACAGAGGCCAGTCCTCCGAGGTTTTATCGACACCCAACCTTGTAGCAAGATAAGATTCATCAATTAAGAAACTTGGTCTACATAGTAATTGAGTAATCAAAAATCTAGCAATTACGTGGGGAACTTGAATCTGTATTTTAGTAATGAATAAATCCACAAAACGCACGTCTAGATTTACATGTTGCGAAACATTTAGTATTCCGGAAAGAGTCTTTTCGCATTGATGTAAGTAGTGGTAACCTTCTGCTAGCCCCTTCAATCTGCTTCTAAATTCCGCATAAGAAAGTTTATGACCTATATCATTCTTGCTTATGATAGAATCGAACAAATCTCTGCTAGTTTGATCTAGGGAAGAATCCAGCTTTTCATTTGCAGAAACTAAAACGATAGGAAAATCTTTCTTGATTGTTGAATCCTTTGTAAGCGTTCGCAATTCTTGGGCAACAGTACTCCCTCGGTATGTAGCTGATTTACCGTCGGCATAAGGAGTATCATTAAGCTTAAGGTCTAGAATTATTCCATCAACATCAGGAATTAAATTAATTAACTCTTGCATTTGTTTTTCCCAATCTTCCGGAAATCTAAATACAATAGCAATCTCATTACCATCTTCTAGTCCGTGAATGGTTCCTTTTTCTATTCCATCTTTTGTGTCGTCAATGTAAATAAATTTATAGGGCATATTCGTCTTTCTGTTTTTGAGATGCTAGAGGGATTTCTATACGTAAGCAGGTTGAATATCCCACCTCTGGTCTCATAACCTCAATTGAGCCGCCATAAGTCTGAACAATGTCTTTCACTATTTTCAGACCCAAGCCAGTTCCTGTTAATTTCTCATCCTCGCTTGCTTCAAAACCCATTGGTGACGAAGTAGTGAAGAATGCATCAAATATTTTTTTCTTGTTACTGTCCGGGATTCCATCTCCATTATCAAGGAACTCTAGATATGCATTGGATTCCTCCTTCCCTAAAATAACTTTAATTTTTCCGGAAGTATTTTTTCTCTTAATTGCCTTTTTTGAATTTGTATATAGATTGAATAAGATAGAACTCCATTCAGAGGTATGCATAGGAGCTGTTAATATATCATAGCCGTACGGCTCAACAATAAACTCGATATTTAATTTATTTAAATCGCCTTGCAAAACATTTCTAAAATGATTCACGATTTTTTCTAAATCTTGAGGTTTCAATTCCCTGCTGACGTTTGCGGAAACTGTAGCATTAAAATAGGATGTATATGAAATGAAGAGTTGAATAGTTCTTTTTAGATTCTCTAGTGAATTTACACCTGTCACGTTAAGATTTTGACCATTTAAAACACTTAAATCTCCCATTATGGATGGTGAAAATTGAATAACTTCATGGGTGAACTCTCCTATAGTAAGTCCTAGCCCTGCTAGCACTCTTAACATCCCCAATTCATCTAATAATAGGAAAATATCACTCTTTAATTGCTGTACAATATTTCGAGTAATTCCAGAAAGCTCTTGTCCTTGTGCAGTGTTACCTGCTAAGCTAATTATTGCATTAATATTTTTTTCTAGATCATCAAGCTTCTGCGTCGTGGTTTTCCTTGCTTCTTCACCTCCCTTTAGGATTGGTGGTTTATTATTGGGCTTACGAATTTTCTTAATAGCAGAAGCCATCCGATTTTGGGCAGCAATAAAAGCCTTATGAAGGAAATCTGCTAACTCATTAAACGGTTCATTATTTATTAATCCTTCTCGACTTGCAGTTTCCTGAAACAATGCTCCAGTGGGATCTATTATCTCAACAAATCCAAATAAGTTTTTATTCCCGAACGGTACGTTAGTAACTCCGGAAGCTCCAGACCATCTTCTATCAATATCTAGCCAATCATCATTGCTTTCTCCATATGGTAAAACTCTAAATCCGTTTCTATATAGGCGTATACCACCTTGTTCCTTCGATAACTTCTGAATACTAGAAAGCTCTGTCTTCGTGATATTGGTATAGTACTCTTCTCTGTTATAAATAAAATAATATGCCTTAAAATGGACTTCATCAAGTCTCCTATACTTTTGTTCGGCAGGTACTTTTTCAGGATTGGTGCCCTCTCGCTTAGCTTCTTCAATGTCCTCTTCGTAAACCTTGTTATGAAAAATGGGAATGATATCATCCAAATCTAAGCTAGTACTTTTTACATTACAGTATCCATCATGTGTCGAATCCACATATCCTTCGATTGTGGCCAGGGATTTATCGAACAACATTTTATCTGGATCAGCTACAACTTTTTTTATTCCCTCATTGTTTTGAGTAAAAGAGACTTTAAAAGATTCATCGGATTGCTTCGCTAATTGTAAGGATATGCTTCTATCTGAAATGTAATCAGGTTGCAAAAGGTCAGACACATAGCGATACACCCTTTTAATATCGGCCTCAGTCCACCATTCTCTTAAGCCTTCAATTATTAGCGTAGTTCCTTCATCTTTTCTTTTTGGAATGTATTCAACCGGATTCTCAATCTTCGTTAGCTCAGTGTCAATTTGATATTTGTCCCATTCAACAATCAGTTTTATGGCCTGTGAACTTTCAAGTGTTTGCGTTATTATAGTTAATTTTTTACCAAGCCTTTGTGTGGCAAATCTTCCAATGCCTTTTCTGCCTGCCTTCCGTCGATTGAATTTAGTCGAAACAGGATTATGGATTTTGTCTGTGGACGAGATAGTCATAAAACCGTTTTGTAATTGGCTTAGTGACATACCGACTCCTGTATCATCAATGATAAGAGTTCCTCCTATTTGATTCGTTTCAATAAATTCAACGTCCACGGTTCTAGCATCAGCATCATAGGCGTTTTTAATCAACTCCGAAACAGCGGTTTCGGCTCTTCCTACCAACTCCTTGCCTAATCGATCAATAAGGCCAGAGTCGATTTTAAAAGAAATTGACGTAACTGTATTTTCTGGACTATTATCCATATTATATAAAACATGCTGCGCATCCTTCTCCTTCTGATTCTTCTAGAATATCTAGTAGGTAAGGTGACTTAGTAATATTTCGATTAGTTCGGTTTATATATTCTCGTTTTATTTGAGCAATCCTTTCTGGTCGGATTAAATCAGATAAAGGTTCATCCTGATGCCAGGTATAACCATCCTTTTCGTACTCCATTGCTTTGATAAAAAGTTCGGGGTGCTGTTCGTAAAGCCATACCCATTCAATCTTCTGCTGATAAAAACAAAAGAAACATCCAGACCTGCTTCGGGAATAATATCCCTTTTCTCCGTCTATTTCAAACTCTACTTTTTGATAGTATTTAGGTATGCCAATGCCACTATCGGTAAGTATTTGAAATATGTCGTCTCTATTAAGATTATCCTCATTTTGAAGTAGTGAATATTGCTCTAAAGCCCCTACGGGGAAATGACTTTTTCTTAAAAATTGAAAAACCACTTCATTGAACGTGCTTGTCGAGATAGATAATAGTGAGTCTAACTTATCAAACATTCTGTTCCTAGGACTTAACGGCTCAACTATTACTTCTTTTATTCGATCAGTGATAATTAGTTTAGTATTATAATAGAATTGCAAGAGCGTATCAATACTGTCATTTTTCAGTACTCGAGTGATTACGTCTTCGCTCCATATATTTCGTCTAAATGGAAAGATAGACTGTATATTTCCTTTTTTTGAGATATATCCCTCCCTGTCTTCATCGCCACGAATTCCTACATAGGAAATTGCTTGATCTTCACCTATCCACTTTTCAAACGGATCTAATTTTAGATTTTTTGTGCACCAGCGGTTAAAAGAAGAAGGCAAGAATTTAGTCTTGTATTTCAAAAAATGATCAAACGCTGTGTCAAGATGTGTATTCTCTGCAGCCGTTAATCGAATAATTTTTTTACCCAAAAAAACTTCAAGGCTATTTACAACGGCGTATGTCTCATCCAATTCCTTTCCCGTATCACAGAAATAGTATTCAATATTTAATTCCGGGCTTACTCTCTTAAGAAAGATTGCCAAGGCTGCGCTATCTTTTCCTCCGGATATTCCTAAAACATGTCTAACTTTTCTCATCATGTAATAATTCTTCAAGCAACTTAGATAGGGTAGCTATATTCAATTGTCTATCAGGACCTAATTTAGCTTTTATTTGAGATAATTGTTGGATTAACTCTTTATTCTTTGAAATTGGTAATCGAACTAGATTCTTTTGTAAACCTTGCACAAAAGATGTGACTTCTAGTTTGAATGCAATTTCTTTACTTTCATCAAACCCTGCTTCACTTAGTTCACTTAAATTATCTAGTTCATGAATCAGATCTTTCAGCTTATCGCAAAACATATTTTCCTCCTCATCCGTTAAATCATCCAACGATTTGTTGATACATGCATAACAAAGTGAACTTAACCAAGTTTTATTATCTGGCACTTCAGAATAAATCCTTGTAATAAAAGTGTTTTGATATGGCAAAAGCAAATGCCTTTTAATATTCAAAAAACGGTTCTTAAGCGATAGTTTATATTCTGGATAAGAGTTAGACGAGGTAATCTCAGTACAAAGAAAAAATTCAATTCTGATAACAAGTTCATCGTATGAAATTCTAATCTCTTTAAGTGCATTTTGTAGTTGCGTTATATAAGTTTCTAATTTTGAACTGTCACTTACCAGTTCTTTAGCAGTGTATCCAAGGCTTTTAGGAAACTGACTGAAGAAGGTATCTTCAGGATCTTTGGAAGATGCAATAGCAGCTCTGATGTTTAAAGCGGTTTTGCTCAACCTTTTAGTATGTTTAGAGTAATTAGGCAGGTTTCTGTAAAAGGTTAATAGAGGTCGTATTGTCTGGATGAATGTTTCGCTTGTGGGTTTATTCTTTTGACTTTGGTTTAACAGCGTTCTATAACTATTAAACAGTTTTAGGTTGACGCCATCAATGTCAAATTTCTTTATTGAATACTCTTTAGGATCACGCAATAATAATTCAAGCGTTTCCACCGGTAAGTAAGGAACATAAATATCTTCATGGAACAGAGCATAATCTTCTTTATGGGCAAACAAGAAAACACTAATCCAAAATTCGATAAATCCTTGTTTAAGTTTGAACGGCTTATGCTGAAGCATCTGTATTAATTCGGACACAGACCTTTTTGATTCTCTTGTGCTATTAAGGAACCTGCTACATTCTTCCCATAAACCCTTTAAGCCGGAGTCTTCTGAAAGAGGTGCGCCTAGTGAATAAACCCCGTCTTCTTCTCTATGAATGCCAGGTTCTTTTAACAGTGACAAGTAAATAGTTTTTTCGGGGGGAAACTTGTCTTTATCAAATCCTAAATCCTTTTTACTAGAGTTTTCCGCTAGCATGTTTAAGAAGTTACGACGGGCAGCCAAAATAGGACCAGATAATTTGGTCTTGTTAACCATTTCGTTCTTATAAATGGGGGTGCCGTGGTATATTTCATCACATATTTCAGAAAGGGTTCGATTGAAGTTTCGTTGATCTGTAATAGTAACCTCCTTGCCCCCCTTAAACCATCTAACTCTGCCTTTAGTATAGAGACTTCCTAAAACATAATGATTAAGCAGGTTTATTTGATGCTGCAGGATTTTCTCCAATTCTCTTGTTGCGACTCGATCTTCTACATGGTCTTCTTTTACTCTCTTAATTTTTTTAATTTCAAATATCAAGTTCCGGATTTCAGCTGTATTAGTATATAAGCCATACAAAACCGCTTCATTATTGGTTTTCGAAATATTTATAATTTCAGCCGTCTTTACTTTTTCAGAGAAAATCAAATTAATAACGCCGTCAACTTCACCGCTTGGAGTGGGCGCTACGGGTTGTTCTGATAGTTGAAATGAAAAGAATCGAGGAGTTCCTGTCTTATAATAGGAAGCCTTAGCTAAAATGAACGGGAAATCGAAATACTGGTTTAAATGATCAACGACATTAGTAACCTTTTCAACTAAATTACCTGCTTCATCAATGGCTAACTCAATATCTAAATCTGTTCCCTCAAAAAGTATATACTTAGATAAATGCTTTACAAACCTAATTATCCGCAAACCCTTAAGCTTTGATATTGTTGCCTTTGGGTCTTTTATTCCTAAACTGTACTTTCCATATTGTTCCAAAAATTGGTCATCAATTTTGACGGACGAATTTGAAAATATATTTAGCAATCCAATTGTCTTGATTAGCTGATGTGCATCGTCAATTTTTCCTTCATAACCTACTTCAGCTTGGTCTAAAGCTGTCTTGATAGAACTCCACTGAGCATAATGTGGGTTATATTTAGTTGATAAGAGTGAATAATAATTATGAATAAGATAGTCGAATACACTACTTAAGTTATAATATGGCTTCTTCTTACTTAAAAAATCAGATAATCCGTGTGGATCGTTTGATTCAATAAATGAAAATAGGGATCGTTCGTTTTGCCCATACTTTTGTAAAGCTAAAGTCATCATTGGAGCAGAAACCATATCGAAGGGCAAAAGTTTTTCAGCGTATATTTCTGAAAAATAATCTTTGAGAAGAAATGCATTTGCCCTTTTAATTTCATTAAAGAGTATTTGAAATCCGGTGGGCTTAGAAATCAACTTAAGCTCCGATAGTCTTTCTGATGCCAGCAAAAGCAGCTGCTCAACAGGTTCATTGAATGTTAGTTCTTTTAATCGTCCGCTTACCTTATCCCATTCTGTTTTTTGCCTTGGAGTTAGTTCACGAGAGTAGCCATTGAACCCTTGATGGAGAGTGGTTACAAGTAATAAGTCTCTTTCAGTATTATTAATAAACTCAGAAAGCTGTTGTAAAAAATACAATTCTTTCTCAGGGTTATTTTTTGCAGCAAATTCTAAATATTTACCTAGTTCATCTATTAGAATAATTAATCCTTGTTTCTTCTTCTTTGCACTATTATAAGCGTCACCAATAGCTTGAATTATCTCCTTTACCGTATAGGTTTTTCTTTTGTGATCTAAAAATTCAAGGGCAAAAGAATCGATAATAGAGCTATAATCACCTATAAAAGTTTTTATCACGTATTTAGCACCTTCGAAACTTTGCTTACTCGGAAAATAAATTTTTTCACCTGTCAATTGTTTCTGTAAGGCCCACAAAAACGAGGATTTTCCTATTCCGTATGCGCCAACAATTGTAAAAGATCTCCATCCTGTTTTATACCCGTTAATAAGCTGGTTAAATACTTGAGAAGCATTGGGGGTAGCGATATAATTGATATCAACTCCAGTGTCTCTTACAATATTTACAGAAGGAGTGTAATGCCTTGATTTCTTTTTTTTATTTGTAGTAATCATTGAGGATGTGTTCTGGATCAAAAGTGTTTTTTATCTGAAGTATTTGGTTGCCGGCTGTTTCTGAATATGTGATTCCTTTGTATTTAGACGTTAATTGAAGTAGTTTGTCATACAAGGCATCAGCGTTTAAGCAGAATACACTACCAGGTGAGTTTATGCCTAATAATAACTCTCTAAATGGAATGGTTGATTGGTTAGGGAATGTTTTCAAAATAGAATATAGAAAAATAGCCAAGGGTAGATCCTCCCTGTGATGACCTTCTATCTTATACCATGAAGTAATCTTATCCTCCACCTTAATCTTAGAATGTTTTACTATATTCAGATCAATAAGAACCCCAGCAAAATCCTCTTCGATCTCAATTCCTTTTTCCGAGCTACTAGGCTTCACATAATTTCTCAAAAAAACATTAATATCTGTGGTTATGGTTTTTGAATTATAAACGACAGAAGTATTTTCTTCGCATTTCCTTTTAAGAAATGCATGTAAGTGGTCTTTAGTAAACTCTATTTTTTCCCGACGAAATTCATTGAAAATAAGATTGTAAATGGAGGCCTTGTTTCTTGTTACAAGTAAGTAATGTAGCAGCCATACGGTTCCGATATCTTCTAAATATGGGTCCCAACCGTCTCCTGCTAACAATAAATCCGCTAGGCGGGTAGGGCTATCACTATCATTTAATATTCCGAAAGATTTCCCCCAGTAGCGAAGGGATGCCACCATATTTTTACCAACGCCAAGATCGACGACCGCATGTGAATCAGAAAATCCTTTGCCGTAGGTACTGTAGTCATATACTTTTTTAAGCCAGAACTGTTTGCAAATGAACGATTCGTGCCCGGAGAAACTCATTTTTTGCATCAAAAGGGTTAGTTTTTGTAAAAATAAAGTCTCTTATAATGCAAAGTATCTAGTGTATACAAGTGTGCAAAGATTCAATTAATGATAATTGAATTGGCAGCCAGTTGTCCTCTGGGTTGTCTCTACGCTTATTTGTAATTTTATATTCTATTGTAAAACAGGTAGCAAAAAAGGTCACTGGTGATTACAGAAAAAGGTTCCCATAAATATAACGCATTGGTTTTTAAAGCTGAACTCATAATCAGGGGGTCCCTGGTTCAAGCCCAGGTGGGCCCACAAAAAAAGCTTCCTACTGGAAGCTTTTTGCTTTTAGATTAAGTCTTCATGCCACAGCAGAATTCATTATCTGTTGAATATCAGGTTGGGCAAAAATTATTTGATGCTTTATATCTTTTATTACTTGATAAATAGCATTTAACTCAGCCTGTGATCTTCCTTCCCGCTGGGCAATTTCAAAATCCACTAATTTTTGCTGAAGCTGCTCTTTCAAAGCAGAAACGTCAACAGCACGGTCGGTAGAATTCATCGTTTAACTATTTCTAAATTACAAGAACACAAACACCGTACCCATGCCAGAAAATTTATTTGTAAATAAAAAGCCCCATAACTAAATAATTGAACTCCAAATTTTACTGGCACATTAATATCTGTGAAAGATTTCTTCGTTTTGCAAATGATGGTTTGCAAAAGATTTGTTGACTCAAAAGTCTACACTCCTTTCCACAAATGAATGACTCTTGCTTTATTTGCACGATGGAGAAAATAACAAATATCATCTTCGATCTGGGTGGTGTCTTTTTAGATGTTGACTATTTTAAAACAGAAAACAGATTTATTGAAGCGGGTATTAAAGATTTTCACCACCTCTACTCACAGAGCGACGCCTCCCCGCTCTTCGAATACCTAGAAACGGGTAAGATAGATGAAGAGGCTTTTTGTGCAGAGCTGAGAAATATTTCAAAGACAGAATTAACTAATCATGACATCATAAACTGCTGGAATGCAATGCTGGGAAACTTCTGGCCAGAGGCAATCGAATGGTTGGCAAAGATCAATCAACGATACACAGTTTATCTTTTCTCCAATACAAACGCTATTCATTACAAAGCTTTTCTTCAAATATTTGAGCAGCAGTTTGGACGTACTGATTTTGATAACTACTTCCATAAGGCCTACTACTCGCATTTGATGGGCATGAGAAAACCTTATGCAGATTCTTATCATTATATTATCAAACAACAAGGTCTTGATGTACAGCAAACAGTTTTCATTGACGACACGCTTAAGAATATTGAAGGTGCCCGAGAAGCGGGTCTTCAAACCATTCATCTTGTCAAAGGCATGAAAGTGTGGGAGTTGCCTTTGTAATTGTTCCAAAATGATGTATCATTAATTCTTAAACCAGAATTGATGAAACAACTGCTTATCCTGCTTTGCATTATTCCTGTATTGGCGCAAGCGCAATCAGCGTCTATAGAAGACAAAACAAAAAACATGAAGTCTTATAAAGGCTTCATGAATTTTTATTGGGATGAAAATACAGGTAAGATCTTCCTCGAGATCAACAAACTTGATACTGAATTGTTATATCATACTTCGTTACCCGCCGGTTTAGGTTCTAATGATGTTGGTTTAGATCGTGGGTTGATGGGAAATACTGCCATCGTTAAGTTCACAAGGGTCGGCAATAAAGTATTGATGATTCAACCTAACTATGATTACAGGGCTGTTACCAATGATGGCGCTGAAAAAAGGGCTGTAGAACAATCGTTTGCTCAATCTGCCATTTGGGGCTTTACCGTTGAAGCGCAAAGCAACGGAGCCGTGTTAGTAGATGCGACTAATTTTTTAATGCGTGATGCCATGCAGGTAACCAATCGTTTGCAGAACTCTCGCCAGGGAACCTATTCTATCGATCCATCAAGAAGTGCGATATACCTTGATCGTACAAAAAATTTTCCGCTCAATACTGAGTTTGAATCAACAATAACTTTTACAACACGAGATGCACGTACAGGTAATTTTGTAAACAGCGTTACTCCTTCACCGGATGCCATTACCCTCAGAATGCATCATTCATTTATACAATTACCGGATAATGGATATCAGCCAAGAGTATTTGATCCACGTAGTGGCTGCATCAATATTTCTTACTTCGATTATAGCACGCCGGTTACTGAACCGATAGAAAAACACTTCATCATCCGCCATCGCCTGGAAAAAAAAGATCCTTCTGCAGTTGTGAGTGAAGCAGTAAAACCTATTATCTATTATTTAGATAATGGAACACCTGAACCCATTCGTTCAGCATTATTAGAAGGTGCAAAATGGTGGAACCAGGCTTTTGAAGCTGCAGGATATAAAGATGCTTTCCAGGTGAAAATACTTCCTGACACTGCCGACCCGATGGACCTTCGTTACAATATGATCAATTGGGTGCATCGTTCAACAAGAGGATGGAGTTATGGCGCCGCAGTTGTTGATCCAAGAACAGGTGAGATCATCAAAGGAAATGTAACACTTGGTTCGCTAAGAGTAAGGCAGGATTATCTCATTGCAACCGGGTTGCTCTCTCCTTTTAAAAACGGCGCCGATAAAGACGATAGAATGTTACCTATGGCTTTACAACGTTTGAAACAATTATCTGCACACGAGATAGGCCACACTATAGGATTTATGCATAATTATATTTCCAGCACACAAGGCAAAGCAAGTGTGATGGATTATCCTGCACCAGATGCATTCATCAACGACAAAGGCGAGATCGATCTCAGCAAAACTTATACAAACGAGATTGGAGAATGGGATAAAGTAACAGTTGCATATGCCTACCAGGATTTTCCAACAGGTACAAACGAGAAGCAAGGACTGAATAAAATATTAAATGATGCTGCTGCAAAGGGACTCACGTTTGTGAGTGACAGAGATGCAAGAGATGTTGCCGGTATTCATCCGCAGGCGCATTTGTGGGATAATGGCCAGGATGTAGTTGATGGATTGAAAAAGATAATGCAGGTAAGAGAAAAAGCACTTGCAAATTTTGGAGAGAACACTATTCGCAATGGCGTTTCGTTCGCAATGTTAGAAGATGCGTTGGTGCCGATCTACCTATATCACCGTTACCAGGTAGAAGCTGTTTCTAAGTTAGTGGGTGGATTGAACTATTCTTATGCGGTTAAAGGTGATGGCCAGATTGTAACTAAGCTCATCAGCAAGCAGGAACAGTTAAAAGCATTGAATGCAGTTGTTGATTGCATCGATCCTTCGTTCCTGGAATTGTCTCAAAACATTACCAAACTTATTCCGCCACGACCTGCTGGATATGGCTACACGAAAGAATTATTCGCCAAAAAAACAGGGCTTGCTTTCGATCCGTTGGCCGCCGCCGAAACAGCAGCAGATCTTCCCTTGCAATTCCTGTTCAATCCTGCAAGGCTGAATAGAATGTCGCAATTCTCTATCACGCATAGCGGGTTGAGTATTGATGATATGATGAACGTATTGATGAATAACACCTGGAAAGCAAAACGTTTATCAGGACTACAAGGTCTGATTCAACAACAAAATGAACAACTGATCCTTGGATACTTAATGAGCGTGGCCGTAAGTGATGATGCATCTTTTGCAACCAAAGGATCATTATTAAAATGGATCAACGAAATAAAACAATACGCCACACAGCAACTATCATCATCAACCAACAAAGGCCACTACATGCTGGCCTTGCAAAGAATTGAAAAAAAGAATGAAGCAAAACCTTATGTAGCACCGGTAATTCCACCGGGTGCTCCTATTGGTTGTGAAGATTAATCCGGAACATAATCAAAAGGCAACATCGTGCTCACTTTTTCACTCCATGACCAAAAACCTAAGTTCAAGAGGTTCCTGGGAGAGTGGTAAGATCCATTAGAAGAGATCAGCAGTGGTTCATCACTCAACAATTTTACCTGTGATGTCATTGCTGATCCATTCTTAGGAAATTGCCGGGTATATGCTAAAGGCACTTTCTTCTTTGTATAGGTGATTTGAAGGTGATCAGGAAATTCTAACCCGGCAGTGAGTGAATCAACCGCATAAGCAATGCTGTCCCCGGTAAGCTTTGCTGAAGACATTACATCATACTGATCTGGCTGAGCTAATATATTTTGAAAATAATTCGAACTATCCGAAGGCATTCCTGACCGATGTATCACGCCGCGGACCCTTCTTCTTTCATCGTTCACCATTTTTTTCAACCGATGCACTTCAAAACCGTTCTCGGCTAATGTATTCCGATACAAACTTCTCATGAAGTGCATCTGTGAGCCTTCGTACACTGATTTTCTCGCTTTGTTCCAACGGCTCTGCTTGCGTTCATTGCCTTTCATTTGTTCGAATAAAGGATAGCCCTCATGAAAAACAAATCGTTCACTGAAGTTGTAAACAAACTCTTCCAACTGGTATTTGATGATGTAGCCTAGCGCCTTATTTTCTATAATGATCGGCTCACGTGCTATTGCCGTAAGAATGTTCTTCTTTTTATCAAACCTGAACTTTATAGTCTCATGATTTTGAATACTGCAATCTTCTGCCTGGTCGGTAGTGCCAATAAAAGCTTCAACAAAAGTTCTTCCCCACTTCTCCCATCCCTTTGTTTCAAACGGAACAAGCACCACACCTTCCAGTTCATTTACTTTTTGACTGAGTACCACGTTAAGTACTACACTGACCTCCGAAGAAGCAAACACTTTCGTATTGTAGCCAATACAAGAAACTACCAACTCGAATTTTCCCTGCGGAATTCTTATTGAAAACTTTCCATCTGAACTGCTTGTAACACCAATACTTGTATTACTAATGAATATACTTGCTGCGCTAATAGGCTTCTTCGTTGCAGAATCCATCACCGATCCTTGTATCACTGTTTGGCTGTACGTCAATGCATTAAAAAAAATAAATGTCAGTATGAAGACTGTTCGCATGTATGCAATTTAGATAAGAGCAACTAAGCATTATCACAAGCGGCAATAAAAAATCGGCATAGTAAATGACTATTGAGGGGGTAAGGGACTTAAGACAGGATTTATGACACAAAGATTGGGAAGTGCTATCTGGGCAGGAATTATTGCATTCCTTACCCTCACCTCATGCTCGAAGAATGAAACGATCTCGCATGACAGGTATCCGGAATTTCAAAACTGGATGAACGACAATGTAAAAAAAGTTGTTTGGGCAGATGCCTCAAGCTTCTACTGGCAGGTATCGCAAGCAAAACTTGACAATGTTGTTATTCAAACCAATGGCATCAGCTATAAATTCTCTCCCGGAAATAATATGTATCCTTCCCTGGAACAAACTACCGGTGATTTTTTGCGAACAATCGAGATTGGAAATCCCATCACACAATGGTGCCCTAACTATCGTGAAACGGCCACTGCAGTAAACCTTCATATCAGGACAGAAAATGGAAAAGAATATCGCTGGATGAATTGTCCTGTGAAGATATCTGAGCATGAAAGCAATCCAAAGAGTGTAGGCTGGCAGGTGAATGTGCCATCAACCATTGAACTAGTGGTGGTGGATAGATAATAATGCCTGGTGAACATTTTTTTTAGCCTCGTTGAACGTTTCGCTTCCCCAGCTAATGATTTCTGATGCCTTTTTAACCGCCTCGTATCCCCCGTTAAATATTCCGTATACTTTTTTGAATGTATCGCATCCCTAAATGCATATTCACTGTACGTTGATGAGTGAACGTTATATATTTAATTCATTACGCTACCCCTTTTTGTATCTTTCATATACCAGTTTAACTGATCTCTGTATCAGTAAACCTTATCTATAACCGCTAAACCTTTAATCTATGTTGTATTTTGATTTTCAATCAATCTTCCATGCAAGAAACATCACCAACCCGTACAGCCTTCTTGTACAAAATGGTTTCTCTCAGCGTATGGCTTACAATATTGCCCATCGAAAACTGAAAACATTAAGGCTTGAATCGCTCTATAAGGTTTGCATGTTATGCAACTGCACGCCAAATGATGTGATCCGCTATAAACCGGATGAAAGAGTGCCGCTAAACGATCTTCATTCTTTGAATAAAATAAAAGGAGATGTGCTCAGCACGAAAGCGAAAAATTTTTTGCAGCAATTATCTATGGAAGATTTGAATGCACTGGCAAATATGGTAGTAAGTAAAAGTTGAGCTGAACGTTTAGTCCTTCAGTTGCCTCTCTCTTCTCCACCACCTGTAACCGATCACGCCCATCAATAAAAAAGGAGCAAGCATCAGGTAGATGATGGCGCCGTTAAGGGCTTTGGCAGGGCCTTCTCCTAATTGAGAAGCGGTTTTAGTACAGATGGAACATTGCGCCTGGGTGTAAAGGCAAGCCAGCATCACTATCACTACAAGAAAAATCTTCTTCATTGGAGTGCAAATGTAATAATTGTTGCCGGTGCAGGCGAACTAAGTAAGGCGTTAAATATTGCTACGGCAAATCAGGATGATCTTCCTGCTCTCTCGCCGCTACCATCGCCTTAACCTGCTCTAATTCACGGGTTAACTCTTCTGCTTCATCAGGCCGGCCTTCTTCACATGCACTATATAGTTTATTACAAAGCTTTACATATTTATCTCTCAGCTCCAAATGTGAAATATGTTCCATAGGCTTAATTAAAACAAAGTCTGTGCGAGTGACAGACCAGCCGCAAATTTTCAGAGGATGCGATTGCCTATTTTTGAGCAACTATCATTACTAACTACATGAGAATTATTCTTTTTCAATGCATGATCATCCTGCTGCTATCAACTTTTAAAACTTTTGCGCAGGCAGATAACGAGATACAGGTATATGCTTCGCCTACAATAGGCAAGCGGCTCACAATTGTGGAATTGCACAGCAACTATACTTTCAAAGGCTCTAAGTATTTAACTGATCCCAAAACTGCAAGATGGCTGAATGAGACACTGGAGATCACACATGGTATTGCAGATAATGTAGAGATCGGATTTTATACTTTCACCGCCTTGAATCCGAACGGCAGCTTTCAATACCTGGGCAACCAGATCCGGCCAAGAGTTACTGCACCGGACAAATGGAAATGGCCTTTTGGTGCCAGCTTATCGGCCGAGTTTGGTTTCTATCGACCTGATGCAAGTGCTCCTTTCTTTTGGCAGGGAGAGATAAGGCCGATCATAGATAAAACGATCAATAACTGGTATTGGAGTCTGAATCCGAATATAGATTTTGTGGTGAGTGGAAATGATAAAGGCATTGGCTTTTCACCGCAATTCAAAACAGTATATACCATCAACAAAGTAGGTGTTGGGCTGGAATATTATAGTGGGCTTGGCAACTTCAGCAACTTTCTTCCTATAAAACAGCAGGAACATTTATTGGGGCCTATTATAGATGTGTACACCGATCCTAAATGGGAGGTACAGGGCGGATTTCTTTTTGGATTAACACCGGGATCAAATCAACAGGTCTTCAAACTTCTCCTCGGCAGAAGGTTTGGCAAATAAAAAAGCTGCCTTAACGAGAAGACAGCTTTGCATCTATATGGGTTAATCATTACCTGGATGTTGACTTCTTTCTTCCTGAGCTGCTCTTAGATTTTGAGCTGCTGCGTGAAGATGAAGCTTTACTAGTTGAGCCGTTGCTCCTGGATGAAGCGCTTCTTCCGTTTGAAGAACTTCTTCCATTTGAAGAACTGCTACTCTTTGAAGAGCTGCTTCTGCCAGATGATTTGCTTGTGCCTCTTGATGGAGATGATGCGCTTCTTGAAGAAGATCCACTTCTTGATGTAGCGCTTCCTCTTGATTCGCTTCTGCTACTGCCACGGCTTTCTGCGGCGCTGATCTCTGCTTCTTCGTTCACTTCTACTAAAGCAAGTTCAGTAAGTATATCGTCTGCTTCGTATTCTTCGCTTAAGGTTTCATCCAGTAAACGGGCAACTTCTCTTAATCCTAATTGCTGTGCATAAGCCTTTACGGTACCATAGCTGGTGATCTCGTAGTGCTCAACTTTCTGGCAAGCAGCAATGATCGCCGCATCTTTTACTTCTTCGTTCATATCTTCTGCCAGGATGCTGTTGCCTTCTTCAATGATACCTTTCATAGCCTTGCAGGTTTTTCCTTTACCAAACAAACCAAGCAATCCGCTTTTTTTGCCGCGACCTTTTTCTTCTTCACCTACTTTCAGTAGTTTCTGAACTTTGTCGAGACGTGTTACCTGCTGACGTGTTACTTTAAGGTGTTGCTGAAGGGATTTTTTTAGTTTAGGATTGGTAGCGTTTTCGATCATCATTGGTAAGGCTTCGATGATCTGCTCTTCTGCTGAATAGATATCTTGTATCTCGTGTTTCAGCAGTGCTGTAAGATCCTGCATTTTTTCCATAACATATTTTTTATACCTAATCGGCCATAAAAACTATGCCGCAATGCCAAAATGTTATTGTACATGTTATTCGATCAAAACAAATGCAGCCCAATCCGGTGCAGGATATTTTGCACTCATGAACTTTTGAGTTGCTTGTAATGCAGTGGAAGGTGATTTCTTTTTGAAGAGTTCTTCATAGAATTTATTCATGAATAAAGCGGTGGGTTCATCGGGTACTTTCCATAAAGAGATAAGTAGATTTTTTGCGCCTCCAAGCTTTAACGCTCTTGATAAACCATCTACACCCAGGTTATTTCTAAGATCACCAAGTCCTGTTTCACATGCACTTAGTGCGATGAGATAACAGTTACGAAGGTCTGTTGCAGCCAATTCAAACCCGAGTAAATATCCATCTGAGAAATTGGTCTTCGGTGGATTGTTTGCATTGCTTAATGCGATACCACACCTGTACATCGGCTCCTGTGCAACCGCTTCTTTGTTGTTGTACTTGCTGTACATCTTACGGGCAAGACTACTATCCGCATAAAATCCATGTGTTGCAAGATGAATGAAATTATACTCCGGTAATATTTTCAAAGTATCGGGGAAAGCATTTCCCTGTAATACCTCTACTTGTTTCATGTTTGATCTGAACAATGGCTCAAGTTTCTGTACTTCTGTTTGCGTTGCCGGAAGGTATCCCCAACTGTATTCATTATTGAAGAGCCTGTCGATATTATTCATATCGGGAGTAGTGCCGTAATTCAGTCCTCCTGCTAATAAAGCTTTTGCCTGCTTAGGGAAGGTTTCATTATTCTGAAACAGTGACTGGCTGCCGGCGAGTTGGCGTAGTGTAAAATAGTTGAAAACATATTTTGTTTGCCATTGTAGTGCAGCAATGGAGATCCTGTTCAATATTCCATCAGCAACAAAGATCACTTCCTTTTTATTTTCAAGGTGTGCCCACAATGGCGAAAGAAGCTGCCTGCCTAATTTATCTTCATCACCCTGCCTGAATTTTTTTTGTGTTGCGGGTTTGGCTTTGATGCTCATGCCTCTAGTATTGTTTGCATCAAGTGCGCTGTTTTGTGGCGAGGCTGAGGGATCTTTTAAAATACTGATCAATGCTTCTTCACCCGGTAGTTTAACAAGCTCAAGCTTCCCATTGCTGATAACGTAAGCGCCGTATGTAGCAGAAGAATCTGTTAGCCAGTTAGTGTAGCGAATAGTTTCCACGTAGCTTTGATTGAGATCAAGTGATGCAGCAATTTTCTTCCAGGACACAAACGGATCTATCGTATCAAGCTCTGCAGCTTCAAGTAAGGTGAACCATGTTCGTTGTATATTCTCTTCATCTTTAAAATAGTTGTCATTGCTGATCATTCTCAACCGGCCCAAGATCATACTATACCTGTTTCGACTGGCTCTTATACTTTCAATTCGTTGTACACTGGCTGTATCGTTGCCATTTGCTAAAAGATTTGTAGGCAATAAGTTTCCATCACTCAGCGCATTCTTTAAATACAAAGATTGAGCGATCACTTTCTCTTTTAAAGCAGGCCATGCATCCAGTTCTTTATTAAAGAGCATCTGGTGATACAGGTCGAAATATTTGCTGAGGTGTTGCTGGTAAAATCGCATCCTTGTTTCAGGAGCTAACGCATAAAATGTGTACTGCAACTGGCAACCTGTATAGTATACAAGGTTAGCAATGATATGCTGCAGGATCTTTTGATTGCTGCGATATTGTGAAATAAAATACAACCATTGCATTGGAAAATAATAACTCACATTCTCCCAATGGTTCACTTGTTCTAAAGTAGTAAGGCCATCCAGTAACCAACTCCTCGCTTCATCCCATTTGCCAACCTGTGCCATCTGTTGTGAAGAAAGATATTGCAGATGCGGCCACTGGTAGGAATTATATAATAGCTCTACGGAGTCATTGGCCAGTGGCGCCAACTGGTCTAAGAGAACCGATAGCGAATCTGAAGCAGTTGAATCTTTTCCTTCAGCGGTGAGTGTATACACATCCTGCAGTTTCATTTCGATAAACCAATTCCATAGCTGCATATGCTCTTTATCAGCAACCTTCGGTTTGGAATGCCAGGTCTTGAGAATGTTGTTTTCCCTCAACGCCATATTGTATTTACCTGTTTCGCGGCTCGCCATTACCCGGTAATGAAGGAAAACACTCAGGCCCCTGGAAACTTCATCTGAGGAGAACTGCTTGTAATTTTTTATGAAGTCAAT
Organism: Bacteroidota bacterium; assembly: GCA_023429825.1. GTDB lineage: Bacteria > Bacteroidota > Bacteroidia > Chitinophagales > Chitinophagaceae > JAEZDC01. Next base: position 29,797 of record JAEZDC010000117.1, read on the forward strand.
TGCACGGTTTGCGATATCTGTAGCCGCTCTTCCATTACCTGTATTGATATATAATTTTCCTAACCACGCTACGAGATTTATGAAGTCCGTTCCATTCGCTACAGGCTTTCGGTTTTGCTCTGCAGCTGGTACAAGCTCATTTGGAATGAGATCATAAAAAATGAAATCTTTTAATGGAATGATTGCAGAACCTTCGCGGTGTGCCTGCACTGTCCATTCTGCAAAAGCGGAAACTGCCTGCTTGTAAACCTCGTAGTAGCTTACTCGAAGATCTGTGCTGCCATTTACTTTCACGATCTCATTTTCTAAAACAGCTGCTCGTTTGATCTTTTGAGAAGTTAAAAGGCTGATGATATATTTAAAATCATTTTTAAAAGAGAGATTTTCATCCCGTTTATAATAAGGTGTGGCTTTCCATTTTTCATACCTGCTTTTAATGGCGATCCATTCGTCAAAGAGCTTCATCATGTGACTTTCTGTTGTTGCCTCAGCTAAGGTGTTGCGGAAAGACAGATCGTATAAAGCTAAATCCTGGGCAATATCATAATATCCATTATTCAATTTGGCTATTGCGTAATTTAAAATGGCATATTTATCAAGTGGCGCTGCAGGAGAAGTGACTGTTCGTAAAATTGTATCGATCGGTAGCCATTCCTGCAGGCGATTACCTCGAACATAATTTTTTAGTAGCTGTTGAGATTGAAATGAAAAGCTGTCTGCCAAAAATTTAGCATTTGATCTTATAAGAGTGATCGCTTCATTTTGATATTGTATTTTTTGCTTTACATCGGCTCCATAAGCCTGGTACATTTTTACAATGCCCGAATAAAGTGGGTATTGATCTTTAACTGTGAGAATGAAAGAATCTATTGATTTCAGGGCTTTTAGCCTGGTTGCTGCTGATGATTTACTATTGTAGGTAACATCCAACAGGCTGTCCACTTTTGCATCAAAGGTTCTTGGATATTGTGACTGCGAAAAAGAAATGAAGGGAAGGATCAAAAAAATGACCACAACAGATCTATACATCGGATAAAAATAGCTAATTGAAAAATTGATTGTAGAAAGCGGAGCAATATTTAACGAAGTAGTTTCAGCTTCACCATTTCGATCCTGGTATCGGTTACATTCAGTATATCGAATTGGATATCTCCTATGATAATGGTCTCTTTTAATTTCGGAATGGTTTCGTGTTCGGTTATAATATATCCTGACAATGTCTCTGCTTCAGTATCAGGGAATTCTAATTCGTACTTTTCACGCAGGTAATCTAATTCTATTCGTCCTGAAAATATATACTCGTCTTCAGCAAGTTGATTCTCTACAAACTCTTCCGTATCGTGTTCATCCTGTATCTCACCGAAAATTTCTTCAAGTACATCCTCCATTGTTACTATACCGCTTGTTCCGCCAAACTCATCCACCACCCAGGCAATGCTTTTTCTTTCCTTGGTGAACTTGCTGATCAGCCCGGTTGCGCTCATACTTTCCGGAACTGCAGGAATGGAGTGCAGGATAGAACGTACATCTTCGGGATTTTTGAAAAGATCAAGCTGGTGGATGTACCCAAGAATATTATCAATGCTCTCTTCATACACAACCAGCTTGCTCAACTTGGTCTTGATGAAATGTTGCTTTACTTCTTCTATGGTATCAGTGATCTCAACGCCTTCAATTTCCTTCCTTGGAACAAGGCATTGCCTGACTTTTACTTGTGGGAGAGATAATGCATTTTCAAAAAGTTCTGTATTCAGTTCCTGGTTATCATCTTCCTGCTCCTTTGTTTGTTGAAAGAAGTGCTCCAGATCAATCTTTGAAAATGCGTCATTATTATCTTTTACTCGCACATTCAAAATGTATTTGAGTATCCACTCGGCAACCCGAACAAATACAAATGCTATGGGATAAAATATTTTGTAAAAGAAATTTGCAACAGGAGCGAAGAAAGATAGTAGCGAATCACTTTTTGCTCTGAAAATAGCTTTAGGAATAAACTCTCCGAATATTAAAACAACAGACGCGGAGATCAAAGTGTCGAATACTAACCTTATATATTCATTGCTTACTTCGAAGCTATTCCAAAGTGAAAGCCGCAGCAGGTTGCTGAACAGTAATCCATAAATCACCAGGAATATATTGAAGCCCAATAAAGTAGTGCCGATGAACCGTGCCGGCTTGTCAATAAACCTGGAAAGAATGATACCGCTTGCCTTCCCTTGTTTCTTTTTCAACTCGATGCTCAGCCTGTTCACACTAATAAAGGCGATTTCCAGGCCGGAGAAAAACCCTATTAATACAAGTGTTCCCAGGATACATAAAATGGTGTACACGTGGTCAGACATAATTGAAAGATACATCAAAACAAACTATATCCTGTATCATAGCTTACCTCAAGCATCATATCTACTGATAACGGGCAACTCAAAACTGAAAACCTGAATTGAATTTGAAGGAGAATACTTATTCCTTGAAAATCCATCGAAAGATAAAACAGTAATCAAGCTCAAAAAAGTATAAAAAGAAAGCCCCGATAACGAGGCTTTCTTTTTAATATTCTGCCGAGATTGGTTTATTCTGCATGATCAATTCAATTTCATTCATCACATCTCCACTTAGTTTTTCATAGGCATCTAAGGCCTTGAGATTATCGAGCAATTGCTCTCTTTTCGTAGCGCCAAGAATAGCAGTAGTGACATTCGGATTTTTGATACACCATGCAATGCTTAATGCAGCCATAGTGATACCCAGTTTTTCAGCTAATGATGAAAGTTGCTTTACTTTCTGGATCCTCTCTTCCATTACCCATCTTTCTTTAAGCCACTCGAATCCTTCCATTCCTAACCGGCTTTCTTTTGGAATACCGTTGTTATACTTACCGGTAAGTAAGCCGGCAGCCAAAGGGCTCCAGATCGTAGTGCCTAATCCGACGTTTTTAAAAACTTCCAGGTAATCTCTTTCTAGCTTTTCTCTCTCAAATAAATTGTATTGCGGTTGCTCCATTGCAGGACCAATCAACTTATACTGATGCGCCACGCGGTGAGCTTCCATGAGTTCAACACCACTCCATTCACTGGTACCCCAGTACAATATTTTCCCTTGTTGAATAAGATGGTTCATTGTCCACACCACTTCTTCAATCGGCACATTTTTATCAGGCCTGTGGCAGAAGAAAAGATCAAGGTAATCGAGCTGCAACCTTTGTAAGGCTTCGTTGCATGCTTCTACAAGGTGTTTTCTGCTCAACCCTGTTTGATTCGGTTTGTTTTGTTTTCCTCTCCATCCAAAAAAGGCCTTTGAAGAAACAACATAAGAAGTACGATCCCAGCCTTTTTTCTTCAGCACTCTGCCCATCATCTGTTCACTTTCACCTAATGCATACACTTCGGCATTGTCGAAGAAGTTAATGCCATTGTCATAGGCGATGCCCATCAACTCATCCGCAACACTGTCATCTATCTGCTTGTGAAAAGTTACCCAGCTACCAAAGCTTAATACACTTAGCTGAAGACCTGTCTTTCCCATTCTCCTGTATTCCATATAAAAGATTTATCAGGCAAATTACAAGTAAAATGAACTACGTATGGTTTAAAAGGTAACCCATGCAGCAATCAATTGCGACAAAGAACCTATGATCAACCCGGAATATATTTCCTTGTTTGTATGATCTGAAACAATAAGCCTGCTGGTACAAACAACTCCCGCTATCAGAATAGCAAGGCTTAACTGAAATCCAAGATGCAGATCATGCGCAAAAGCAAGTATAACCATAAAGGCAACGACTCCTCCGCAACCCAACGCATGCATACTTATCTTGAAAAAATTGTTGATGATGAGTGCCGGAATGGTAGCAAGAAATATTCCCAGGTAGAATACTCTTAATACGAGTGGCTGGTCTGCGAAGTTTTTGCTTAAATACCATATCCACCAATAAAAGAACATTACCAATATGTAAGGAACGATTCTTTCTTTCTGTGATCTTAGAAAGATACTCTCAATGAATTTTAACCGCCACAAAAGAAATATTGCAAAGGCCGGAAAGAATGCCGTGTTGATGAAAACAACTAACGAACGAAATAATGCATCTCGTTCATCCATTCCTGGGAAAGCGTGTGGAAACTGCTGCGTTAAATAAAAGAATACATAAGTGGGTAAAAACAGCGGATGAAAAATGTAAGAGATGATCTTAGCCGCGAGCTTCAGAAAAGTATTTGGCCGGTACGCTTCAACCTGTGAATTCATACCGGCAAAACTACTGCTATAATTCTTTTCTTAACCGGGCAACAGGAATATTAAGTTGCTCTCTGTATTTGGCAACTGTTCTCCTTGCGATGTTGTATCCTTTTTCCTGGAGAAGTTCCGTTAATCTTTCATCACTTAATGGTTTCTTTTTGTCTTCAGCTTCTATGAGGTCGCTTAATATCTTTTTTACCTCGCGTGTACTTACTTCTTCGCCGGTATCTGTGCTAAGTGATTCGCTGAAGAAGAACTTTAAGCGGTATGTTCCGAATTCGGTTTGTACAAATTTGCTGTTTGCCACACGGCTTACCGTTGAGATATCAAGACCGGTAACCTCGGCAATATCTTTCAGGATCATCGGCTTTAAAGTCGTTTCATCACCGGTCATGAAGAACTCTCGCTGGTAGTTCATGATCGCATCCATCGTGCTGAGCAAAGTATGTTGTCTTTGCTTTATCATATCGATGAACCATTTCGCTGAATCTATCTTTTGCTTAATGAAAAGCACGGCTTCTTTCTGACGCTTATCTTTCTTTTGTCCTTTATCATAATCCTTCAACATCTCGCGATAGCCTTCACTGATCCTGAGATCGGGGGCATTCCTTGCGTTGAGGGTCAACTCAAGTTTACCGTTATTATTGAGGATAAAAAAGTCCGGTACAATGTAGCTTTCAGCCTTGTTGATCTCACCAACATTACCTCCGGGCTTGGGGTTGAGTTTGATGATCTGATTGATCACGTCTTTAAGCTGATCATCCGAAAGATTAAGACCTCTTTGAATTTTTTCGTAATGCTTCTTAGTGAACTCGTCAAAGTATTTTTCAAGAACAGAGATCGCCAATTCTACACTTCTGCCTTCGGTGAGTTTTCGCTTCAATTGAATAAGCAAACATTCCCTCAGATCTCTGGAGCAAATACCCGGAGGATCGAATTGTTGTATCTGCCTGATAATATTTTCGATCTCTTCATCGCTGGCCACCACATTTTGCCTGAATGCAAGGTCATCAACAATAGAAGAAACCTCTCTTCTTAAATATCCATCATCATCGATGCTGCCAACTATCTGTTCAGCTATTTTGAAAGTTCTTTCATCAAGATTCAGCATTCCCAGCTGATCCATCAACAAATCATAAAAGCTGCCTTCAATTTTGAAAGGCATGGTTTTCTTTTCGTCTGATTCAGGATAATTATCATCTCGCAATTTATAATCAGCTACCTCATCATCTCCTTCATTTACATAATCGCTGATATCAATATTGCCATACTCATCTTCTCCACCATCCATGTCATACTCCTCTTCAGTTTCTGTGCTGGTGAACTCATCTTTCATTTCATCTGCAGAATCTTCAGCCCCTTCTTCAGACATTTCCAACGCAGGATTCTCTTCTAATTCCTCTTTAATTCGTTCTTCCAGGTTGGCAGTAGGGATCTGCAGCAGCTTCATTAACTGAATCTGCTGTGGAGATAATTTCTGTAATAATTTTTGCTGTAAGGTTTGACTTAATGCCATTCTTTTTCCTCTTAATCTTTTTTAATAATAACCAGTCAACCAGGGATATGAACGAGCCGTAAATTTACATACAAGAAAACTTATATGTCGCTTATAAAGATTTGTTTTTGTGTGAATTTATTGCTATTAGGTTCCTCTATGTGCTTAGGCCAAAGCATTGATTCTGTGAAACCAATCCAGCGGCCGTTACTGGTAAGAGATTCTATAAATTTCAGGCCACAAATGCCGGTTCCCCCAAATTTTTATGTTTCCCGGCTAGGTTTTTTCTGCCGCACGGAAATACAAATAGAAAAGAAAACGAAATTGCCTTTAAGATTAAGATTAGGAAGCCTGGAATATTGCAATTGGATGGAAGGCAAAGGCAAAAGAGATCATTAACCGTATACAATTGGGGATTTACTCCCCATCTTTAAATGCTTAAAATCTATACATTATAAATGAAGAAGCTTATCCTTGTTCGTCATGCAAAAAGTAGCTGGAATGATATCACGCAAGCTGATTTTGACAGGCCATTGAATGAGAGAGGACACAAAGATGCTCCCAGGATGGCAAAGCGTTTAAGAAAAAATGATATTGAGCCTGATGTTTTCATTTCAAGCCCTGCTGTAAGAGCGTTAACTACTGCCAAATACTTTGCAGAAGAATTTGGGGTTAAAGACAGGAAGATTATTGAAAATGCTGACCTGTACCATGCATCAACCGAAGTTTTTTATGAATCCGTAGATAATATTGATGATAGCAACAAAACGGCGATCATATTTTCTCATAATCCAACAATAACAGAGTTCGCAAACAAGCTGACATCTACCAGGATAGATGACATGCCTACCTGTGCTATGTTTGCAGTGAAAGCAGATATTAAAAGTTGGAAGGACTTCAGAACTGCTGAAAAGGAATTCTGGTTCTTTGATTGGCCCAAGAACGAATAAAAAAGCTTTGAATAAATTTCAAAGCTTTTTCCAAATCACTTCAGCTCTTTTCTGATATTATAACTTTTCCATTTCTTTCCTTACAAACTCCATCAAAGTCTTAATGTGCGCAGGAGAAAAATCAAATTTCAATCCTGCAGCTTCATATAGCTCAGGCAAAGTCCTGGTTCCACCAAGGCTTAATGCCTTCATATAGTTCTCTATCGCCTGTTGTGGATTTTGTTTGTACTGCATCCATAAACCAATAGCTCCCAACTGTGCAATTCCATATTCAATATAATAGAACGGTACTTCAAACAAATGCAGTTGCCGTTGCCAGCCTATCTTTCTGTATTCTTCTAAACCGGAGAAATCAATTTCTTTAGAAGTAAATTCATTCAACACCTTCATCCAATTCTCTGCTCTTTCTTCTAATGTATGATTTGGATTCTCATACACCCAATGCTGAAATTTATCAATAGTGGCGATCCATGGAAAAATCGTAATCACCCTTTCGAGCTGATGCTCTTTTGCTCTTTTGAGATCTTCTTCATTCTCAAAAAACGCCTTCCAATGATCCATGCTGAAAAGCTCCATTGCCATACTGGCCACTTCAGCGATTTCCATCGGGTATTCTTTAAAAGCACTCAACTCAAGATGATGCGCTAAGAAAGAATGTACAGCATGCCCACCCTCATGCACCATAGTGGTTACATCATGCATTTGCCCCGCAGCATTCATAAAGATGAAAGGAGCGCCACTTTCTGCTAACGGACAATTATACCCGCCGGGAGCTTTTCCTTTCCTGCTTTCCAGATCAAGGTGGCCTAACTGTTGCATACGTTGAATGCAATCTGCAAAGAAGGGATTCAGGTCTCTAAAGCATTGCAAAGTTTTTTGCAACAGCTCATCTCCTGTAACAAATGGGGTTAAAGGCTTTACTCCTTCAGGCTCTGCTTCAGTATCCCAGGGTCTCAGTGTATCCAGACCAAGTTTTTCTCTCTTTTTCTTATTTATCTTATTAACTAAAGGCAATACATGTTCTTTCACCGCTTCATGAAACTGGTAGCAATCTTCTTTCTTATAATCAAACCTGCCAAGCTCGATAAAACGATAATCTCTATAATTATCAAAGCCTGCGTTCTTTGCAACTTCATTTCTTTTGGTGATCAGCTGAGAGTACAAGTCGTTCATCGCATCTTTATCCTGCAGTCTTCTTTCGTTAATCTTCCGGTACACTTCTTCTCTCAAACCCCTGTCATGGCTTTCCAAAAACTTTGACGCCTGTTGTAAGGTATATTCTTCGCCGTTCACAGTAACCGTCATTTTACCCGCAATCGAACCGTATTGCTGTTGCATTACACTTAATTCCGCCTGCAATGGAATATTCTGTTCCCTGAACAACTCTATACTTTTCTTTACGCTTCTGAGGTACGTGAAATACTGCTTTTTGTCCAATTCAGTAACAAAAGGAGAGTTATACAACTTCCGATTCAGTTTATCTGCATAGGGCTGGATTTTCGGCTGGATCTCCATACAGAAAAATGTGAATGCTTCCTCTAAGCTTTTATCTGTAGTATCACAGGTCATTTTTATTTGTCGCCAGCATGCATCTTCACTCACTACAGCTTCCACCTCGCTCATATCATTAAGCCATCGCTCCAATTCAGTTTTTGAATTAATTGTTCTTTCCAGTAACTCTTTAAAGTATGGCTCCAAAGCATCCCATGTCGTTACTGTAAAATCTCCCGGCAAATATTTACGAGGCAACTTTTCAATATTCGCATTCAGTAATTCCTTATTCATCGTGTAAGAATTTTTATGATGTCATCAGCAGTAGTCGTGGCATCGTCCCTTGCGTCGCACACTTGTACTGTAAACCTGTGTGGAGCTTTTATTGCAGCGAATTGATATAGATCACTTAGGCACATAACTGCAGTTATGATGTGCCTAAGTGTTATGTAGTGAATTATTCTTCGGTTTTCTTCTTAGCAGCTTTCTTCTTTGGCTTCGGTTCTTCGTCGGTAGTAGTGGTAGCAACCTCTGTATCCTTCTTTTTTGCAGCTTTTTTCTTAGGCTTTTCTTCGGCTTTCGGTTCTTCAACAGCAGTTTCTTCCTGTGTCTCTTCAGCTTCCTCTTCGTATTCGCTTAGCTTGATTTCAACCTCATTATCCTTTAAAACCTTGAACCATTTTACCATTTTCTTCATATCACTGCTGTATACCCTTTCAAAATCCATCTCTGGGTACACCTTCTGAAAATATGCTTTAATAGCAGCAGGGTCCTTCTCAGACGGCAAAGTTTGTTTACTCTCTTCCATTGCTTTAAATACCTCAACCAGGTTCACATTTTCTCTTTGTGTGTATACTTCAATACTTTCCATGTGAGAAAAGCTGTGCACACGGCTGCTCACAAACTTTGTGCTTTTATCGTCTAATGATCTTACGATTGCGCCATCAGTTTTACTGGATAACAATTCGAATAATCCGCCTAAACCACTGATAGAAATGAGTCTGCTATACTCCATATAACTTCAAATTTTGGAGGTGCAATATAGTTATCAATTGAGAATTATAGATTATGATTTGGAAATGTACTTTTCAAAAGTGCCGAGGTACTTATTAATATAGTCCTGCTTGTATTTCAATTTATACTGCATAATAAAGCGTGGGTGTGCAACAGCTTCTACATTTTTGAACCACCCGTATTCCTTATTTAATGCCTCGAGGTACCTTAGATTTTCTCCTTCTCCTATACAAAAACAAACCTCTCTGTTCAGCCCGAACCTTAGCTGTTTTTCCATACAATCAATAACAAATGGTTTAATGTTTTCCTTCAGCTTCTTATCATCATAATAATTTAGGTTGTTTCCATCTTTCACAAAACCTAAAGGACTTACCGCAGAGATGTAAATGTCTTTATAGAACTTTCCAACTCCACCATATGCGTTCATCATCTCGTACATGAATACGGATGACAATTCCTGCTTTTTTTGCCAATTATTTTTAATTCCGCAATCGTGCTCTAATCGAATAGGGTCAGTAAATGGAATTCCCGTGATTCCTCCACCAAACCTGCCGGGATTGATTCCTATGAGCAAGTATCTTTCTTTGTTATCATTATAGAATTTTTGATAAAATTCTGAACAGACGGTTCTCACCAATTCATCTTTATGAACGTCCAAAACTTCAATCTCTTTTGAAAGCTTCAGAGGAAATCGAAGATTAAATAAAAAGTTCAGGACCTGTTTTGCGAATGTCATTATGATGAGTGGTTATTAGGTCACAAAGATTCAGCATATCTTTCTGAATTACTCAAAAACAAAACTACTATGGCTTTACAAAATGCGATCAGCTGGTTTGAAATTCCCACTACTGATATCAACCGGGCCCAGCAATTCTATGAATCAATTTTTGATGTACAATTAATTCCAATGGACATGCCGAACATAAAAATGAGAATGTTTCCTTTGGAAGATAATATGACCCAGGTGGGTGGCGCTTTGGTTGACAGTGGCGGCTTTCATAAACCTTCTTCTACAGACGGTCCCTTGATATACCTGAATGGAAATCCCGATGTTCAGAATGTTTTAGACAAGGTAGAGGCTGCAGGCGGAAAGATCATGGTTCCCAAAACAGAGATATCACCGGAGTATGGCTACATGGGTGTATTTATAGATACCGAAGGAAACAGGATCGGGTTACACAGTATTCCCCAACAATAAATTATTCTAATATGAAAAAACTATTGATACTATTCAGCTGCATTACCTCACTGGCAGCTTCAGCACAATTAAATGGTGATAGCGTCAAAGCTCAACTAGTAAAGGATTGGGAAAGGGCGAAAACTTACACGAATGAATATTTACAGGCAATGCCTGCAGACAAATACACCTATCGTCCGCATGACAGTGTAAGAACTTTTGCCGAGCAGATGCTACACCTGGCGCAGGGAAACATTGGATTCGCGTTTAACGGTACCGGCAAAGACCGGATATGGGTAGGAAGACAATTGGAAAAAAGCGCTACAGCTCAAAACAGAGATTCAGTTGTGTATTATGTAAATGCCAGCTACGATCATATGATCGACGCAATCAAAAATGTAGATGCTTCAATCTTTGGTAAATCACATGGACGGGGCAGTTTTACAGAAACAAGACTTACCTGGCTGAATAAAGGTTTTGAACACCAGACACATCACCGGGGACAAACGACTATATATATCCGGATGCTGGGAATAAAGCCACCTCCAGAAAAATTATTCTAATAAAAAAGCCTTTCAAATTGAAAGGCTTTTTTATTAATGGGCTTCGAGCCAATTTTTTCCGCTTCCAACTTCTGCTATTACCGGAACACCGTTTGGTAATTCCATTGCAGTTTGCATACACTCAATGATTATGGGTTGAATAATTTCTAATTCATCATGCGGTACATCAAACACCAACTCATCATGCACCTGCAATATCATTTTACTCCTTAACTTTTCTTGTTGAAGTCGATTGTAAATTTTCTGCATCGCTAGTTTGATCATATCTGCGGCTGTTCCCTGTATCGGTGAGTTGATGGCATTTCGTTCAGCAAAACCTCTTACCGTAAAATTGGCTGAGTTGATGTCTTTCAGCCAACGCTTTCTTCCCATCAATGTTTTTACATAACCATTTTCCCTTGCATAATTGATGGTGTCATCCATGTAACGTGTAATGCCATTGAACTCCTTTTTATAAGTATCAATGATCTCTTTAGCTTCGGAACGACTGATACTCAAATTTTCTGCAAGGCCAAATGCGCTTTGTCCGTACACAATTCCAAAGTTTACGCTCTTCGCTTTGTAACGCATTTCTTTTGTCACTTCCGATTCGTCAACCCCATAGACTTTAGCAGCAGTGGCCGTATGAATGTCTTTATTTTGAGCGAATGCTTCACACATTGCAGGATCACCACTTATCGCTGCAACAATGCGTAATTCAATTTGAGAATAGTCCGCACTCACCAAAACATGTTGCTCATCTCTTGGAACAAATGCTTTTCGTATTTCTCTTCCTCTATCCGTTCTTATTGGAATATTCTGAAGATTGGGATTGGTGCTACTTAATCTTCCTGTTACTGCAACAGCCTGCGAATAACAAGTATGCACTCTTCCTGTTTTGGGGTTGATCATCAACGGCAGCGCATCAACATACGTTGATTTCAGTTTCGTAAACTCTCTGTAATCTAAAATGTATTTTACTACTTCATGATTGTTTGCAAGTTTAGTTAATACATCTTCACCTGTTGCATACTGACCAGTCTTAGTCTTCTTTGCTTTTGGATCAAGCTTCATGTGGTCAAATAAAACTTCACCAAGCTGCTTCGGTGATCCCAGGTTGAATTTTAGGCCGCAACAATCATATACTTTCCTCTCAACTTCATTGATCTCTGCTTCAAGTTGAGTGGAATAATCTTTCAAAAAGTTGACATCGACCTTCACCCCCTCAAACTCCATATCTGTCAACACTCTTGTTAAAGGGTTCTCCACCTTTTCAAAAGTGGTATCTACTTCTTTGAATTTAAGTAATGGAACAAATTTTTCTTTCAGCTGCAAAGTGATGTCAGCATCCTCTGCTGCATAGTCCTTGATCTTCTCCAACTCCACATCTTTCATGCTGCCTTGGTTCTTGCCTTTTTTACCAATGAGATCTTCAATAGGAATAGGTTCATAGCCGAGGAACTGTGCACTGAGTAGATCCATTCCTCTTCTTCCTTCCGGTTCAATCAGGTAATGCGCAAGCATTGTATCAAACAACTGGCCTTTCAATTCAATGCCATACCATTTCATTACAATGAGATCGTATTTTATATTTTGCCCGATCCATGTTTTATTTTCATCATTGAACAATGGCTTGAGCTGTTCAAGCACTTCTTTTGTTCTTGTTTCATCAATGGCAGGGATATAATATCCTTCATGAGGCTTATAAGAAAAACTCAATCCTACCAGTTCAACCTGGTTGGGGTCGGTGCCGGTTGTCTCGGTATCGAATGAAATTTCTTTCAAAGGCATCAACTCTTCAACCAATGATCTCAGTTTTTCATCTGTATCTATCAATACATAATTGTGTGGGGTATTAGTGATGTTCTTATCAGCCTGGAAGCCAGAATTTTCATCAGTAGATGGTTGTAAAGGATCAGCATTTACTTCTGCTTTTACTTTGATCGTTTTTTGTTCGATCGCATTACCGAATAAATCGGTTTGTACACCAACCGGTGCAGACGTGAATGCATTGAACGTTTCGCCCAATATTCTTTTACCCAGTGTTTTGAATTCTAACTCTGTGAATACTTCGATCAGTTCCTGCGTGTTCCATTCTTTTATTCTGAAATCATCTTCATGAAATTGTACCGGAACAGTAGTAATGATGGTAGCCAGTTTTTTACTCATGATCGCATCTTCTTTTCCTGCTTTCACTTTTTCGCCTAATGATCCTTTTATGTTCTCTGCATTCGCAACAATATTCTCAAGGCTACCAAATTCCTTTAACAATTTCGCTGCGGTTTTTTCACCTACTCCCTTTATGCCTGGAATGTTATCCACCGCATCACCCATCAAACCCAACATATCTACTACTTGTGTTACATTATCTATCCCCCATTTATCGCAAACCTTTTTTGCATTGAGTATCTCTACATCCCCTCCTTGATAACCTGGCTTATAAATGTATACGCAATCGTGGATCAGCAACTGACCGTAATCTTTATCAGGTGTAACCATGTACACATCATATTTGTTATCGGCAGCCTGCCAGGCAAGTGTACCGATCACATCATCGGCTTCATATCCATCTATCTCAACAACCGGGATATTGAAGCCACGGATAATTCTTTTAATATCGGGTAAAGCAGATAAAAGATCTTCAGGTGTTTCCTGCCTGTTCGCTTTGTAGTCAGCGTAGTCTGTTTGTCTTTCTGTTTCAGCGAACGTATCAAAACATACTGCCATGTGTGTTGGCTTCTCACGATTGATCAGATCAAAAAGCGTTGTGGTAAACCCAAATTGTGCATTTGTATTTTTTCCTTTAGAAGTTATTCTTGGATTACGGATTAATGCATAATAAGCTCTATATATAAGGGCAAACGCATCAAGCAGAAACAATTTTTTACTCATGGCGGCTAAGGTAATGAAGTGATGGGAGCATGTAAGCCATGCTGATATTAAATACTCCTCAAAATAAAAATTACTCCTTGAATTTTTTTAACTGGAATGAATATTGCTTTTTACAGAACAGTTGATCCAATAGCTTATTAAACCATGGAAAAACAAATGCCTTCGTAATGAAGGCATTTTTATTATAGCAAATCTCTTTATTTTTTAGTCTTCTTAAGATCAAGGTAATCGAGAAAGTAGATCACCTTCAACGAGAAGCTGTTTGCCTGGGGTTCGTTAATGGTGTTGCCAAAGTTTTTGAAATAGTGCGTTTGCGTTTCATTATTAAATAACTGGCTCGCATCTTTCCAAACTATATTGAAGAAACTTCCCGGGGCAAATTGCCAGGTATATACCATATCTACATTAAAGTAGTTTACATTATAGTTATAGTTAGTGGTTTGAAGTGAGATCGGGGTCAGCCCGCCATTTGCCTGTAACTGGTAAAAATTCTTATTCTCAACTTTACTCCAGTAATGCCTTGCTCTTAATGTAAGACCCATTTTATTATTGAAGTTGTATTTGAAGTTAAGGCTGTTCTCAACTGTATGAATATCTCTCAATCCAAAATAACTATCGCCATTAGATGTATATGCAAAACCTACATTATTAATTCTTGGCATTAATGATACCGTATGACCGATACTCAACTTATCATTAAAGCGATAACGGTTATTGATCCAGATATCGGTAAAATTGCCTTTGTATCTTGGCGATCTCCTATTATACACCTCGGCATTCAACGAATATTTCTTCGCCCTGTTGGTACCGATCCAAAAGCCTTTCATCCAGCTGGAAGGTCTCTCGAAAACTTTACCTGCAATGCGTGGTTCGTAAAAATCATTGCCGGCTGCTTTCATATCCATGATCACTCCAAAATCCCAGAGATTCTTAAGTGTACCATTTACGTTTATATTGAATCCAAGATCCTGGTAGTCGCCGGGTTTGTATCTTCTTGAATAAGTTCCATTGAAATTGAGATAAACATTTTTATACCAGTGCTTCGGTTCCGTCCAGCGATAGCCAACCCATAAATAATGATTGAGGTAATTATTGTTAGTGAAGTATCCGAGATCATTCTGCTGGTACTTATCATTGGCTAATTCCTGGAAGATATTGAAATTAAATCGGCCACTCACCTTACCAAAACCCAATGCTGATAGATATCCGTTCTTATCTGATTTATCGGGCGTTCCCACCAGCTGACTTGTTGCAATCTTACCATTGAAATTCCACATGGTTTTTTTGTTATATAAATCCCACATGAAAGCAGAGACATTCGCATCGTAATCTTTACCGCTTCTCCAGGTATTTGCATTGATAAACGATACACTGGAATTGTTTTTCAGTGATTGATCAAAAACAAGAATGTTGTAATTAGTAAGTGGGTTGGTTTCAATTTCTCTTTCGTTCTTTGATGCATCCTGTACTTTAGCATGAGCTGCATCAACAACTGCATTGAATACTCCAATCCCTAATCCTTTTGCAGTTCTTCCGCTGATCTTTGTTGCATTGATGAGTTTTGTTACGGAAGGATTATCTACAACCGTTTCGCCAGGATTCAGCTTATTATATACATCTCCATAATGCAACGGCGTTCCACCGATTCGCCTGCTATAGAATAAATTTCCTTTGTTGAACAACTCTGTTCCTTCGGTGAAGAAAGTTCTGTTCTCGCTAAATCTTACTTCGAAAGGAGAAAGATTCAACACCTGGTTATCACTTTGCACCTGACCAAAGTCTGGTATAAGAGTCATATCTAAAGTGAATGCTTTAGTTATGCCATACTTAACATCCATTCCGCCATTGATACTGCTTGTCAGATTCTTTTTGCCAGGCTGCTTGTATGGATAATGATTTAAATAGGTAGCGAGGTATGGTGAAAAAGAAAGCCTTAAAGGTGGTTTTATATTCTGAATATTTTGCCACTGTCCAAACTGATTTAAAAATCCCGAAACATTTGGGTCGGTAGGGCTCCACATAAACTGTTGGCCAGTTTTGTTTCTTCTTCTTGTAATATTCAAACCCCAGGTTTGAATATTTCTATTGCTAAAACGAATTGCTGAATATGGAATTTTCATCTCAAACGTCCATCCTCCATCAACGATCTTTGAAGCTGAGTTCCATACAGCATTCCAGCTTCCATCTTCACCGTTTGAAGAGTATTTTGCATCATATTGTTCCCCAAGCGGCGTCACATAATATCCAAATCCATTGATCTTATCTAAATAGGTGTCAAATATTACTCCTACAAAATCATTAACTCCTACTACATCTCTTCCCACCAGTTCTTTTGTAATACTGTCTTTTCTTTCATGCGCAAACCCACCAATATAGATGGCTTCATCATCATATAAAAAATACACTTCGGTTTTACTTTCATTGATCTCTTTTGTACCAAAAGCGGGTCTCCATTCAACAAAGTCAGTAGCCAATGGTGCAGATTTCCAGGCTTCATCTTTTATCTCGCCGTCAATTACAATTTTACCTGTAGTTCGAACTGCCTGAAGAGTTTTTTGAGCCAGAACAGGTGCGCTTAAGAATAAAGTTAGGGCAAGAAAACAGTAAACAAATTTCATAAGAATCAGTTGGTGAGCAAACAAGACGTAAAGGAATAATAAATGTTACCGGGTGGGTGTTAACGGATGGCGATAATGGATAAAAGGAAAATAGAACGTTTGAATGGCGTGAACCTTTAGGAGTAATGCCGGTTTGACTCGTTTACAATAAAAACACTTTAATAAGAGCCTTTGCTGATTATGTTTTACAGCCGGGATTTATGCATCGGGTGAATTTCAGCATTTGATCGCGGTGATATTGCTCTGTTTTCCACACAAAAAGGAGCAAGGTATAGCTATCCCTCTGGAAAAGGGGAAATTTCTTTTAAAAAGATTATCGAAAGCTCCTTCTGTTAAAAGATTGGATCGATTATCTATAAAAAAACCCGGAATAATTTCCGGGTTCTCTTTTATTTGATATTGTATTTGTACTTATAACGCTCGTATAACTGCTTCTGTTTATCATCCATACTCACCATTCTGCCCTGGATAAAAACCTGTGAAACCAGGCTGCTCTTCATATCCAGGATGTCGCCGTCACTGATAACAATATTGGCATCTTTTCCTTTTTCCAGTGAGCCTGTCCGGTCATCTACTCCTAAAAGTTTTGCCGCGTTCAAGGTAATTGCCTGCAACGCTTGTTCTTTTGTTAGTCCATACGCTACTGCAGTGCCCGCATTAAACATAAGATTGCGGCCTCTTGTTTGGCCGTCCTGATCGGAGATGGCAAAGGTTACTCCGCCTTGTTGCAAGAGGTATGGTGTTTTGTATGGTTGGTCTACATCATCATCCTGCATTACCGGCAGGCTGTGCATTTCTCCTAATATTACTGCGAGATTATTTTCCTTCAGGAAATCTGTGATCTTCCAGCTATCGGCGCCTCCAACAATCACTGTTTTGAAACCAAACTCTTTTGCAAACTCTCCTGCAACCATCATTTCCTTTACAAGATCGCAATGCACATAGAAGATCTGGCTTTTATCGAACAATCCTTTTACAGCTTCAAAACGAAGGTTCGTCTTATCTCGTTTTGATTCAGTATAATATGCCTGTGCTTGTTTCAAAAAGCTTCTTACACGATCAATTCTTTCAAGGCCTTGTTTTACCGGGTCTTGTTGTTGACCTTGTTGCTGTAATTGCTGAAAGCCACCAAAGCCACCACGACGTGGAGCCAGGCTGGGCATTCGGAAATGAATTCCATTATCTGCTTTATAGGCCGCATCTTCCCAGTTCCATGCATCGAGTTGAACAACGGAAGATGACCCACTGATAATTCCGCCTTCGGGAACTACATTGGCAAGCACAATTCCATTTGTTCTTAGTGTGCCAATGATCTTGGAGTCTGCATTATAAGCGATGAGGGATCGAACGTTTGCATTATTCTCTCCAAGTTCTCTTACGTCCTGGGACGCTCTTACAGAAGATATTTCGCTTAGTCCAAGATTGCTTACACTTTGAATCAACCCTGGGTAAATGTGTTTGCCGCTGCAATCAATTACTTTTGCTCCTGAAGTATTCGCTGTTGCTCCAACTTCAGTGATCTTTCCATTAGAGAAGACAATTGTTCCTTTTTCAATTACCTGGCCGTTCCCGATGTGGATCGTTGCATTGGTCAAAGCAATCGACTCTTTCTGTGGCGAAGCAGGATATACGTTTTCCTGGGCCTTTGCTAACACAAGGCATCCAAGAAGTGCTATACTTAAAACTGTTTTTTTCATTTGTTTTGATCTTTAATTGAACAATCAAACATTAAACTATTTGGTTTCATCATCGTGATCTACCTGCAACAAACTCCTTTTGTGCTTGTGGTCGATGTCACATTCATTCACTTCCTCTGCTCTTGGTCTTGCAGGAGTCATTCTGCCGGCTCCACCCGGAGCTCTTTTCTCAGCGATCAGCCTTTGGATGAGCCGATTTCTATCTGCAGCAAGATTTTTCCTAATGTCTTCATCTTTTGCTCTATCGAAATAAACTATACCATCCACTATTGTGTAAAGAGATTTTGCATAGATGCTTAACGGGTGATTGTTCCAAAGAACTACGTCTGCATCTTTTCCAACTTTGATACTACCTACACGGTCCTGTATATGAAGCATGATAGCCGGATTGAGTGTTGCCATTTTCAAGGCCTCTTCTTCGCTTACACCTCCATACTTTACACTTTTAGCAGCTTCGTGGTTAAGACGTCTTGCCATTTCAGCATCATCACTGTTGATAGCCACGTTCAATCCAACTTTTTGCATGATCGCAGGATTGTAAGCAATAGCATCCTGTACTTCCATTTTATAAGCCCACCAGTCGCTGAACGTAGAAGCGTTGGCTCCATGAGCTTTCATTTTATCCGCTACTTTATATCCTTCGAGAATATGTGTAAAAGTGTTCACTCTGAAGCCGTACTTCTCAGCCACCTTCATCAACATATTGATCTCGCTTTGTACATATGAGTGAGCGGTGATGAACCTTTTTTTATCTAAAATTTCAACGAGTGTTTCTAATTCCAGGTCCTTTCTTTTGTTAGGGCCTGCATTTTTGTAATCTACTGCTCTCTGGAATGCATCTACCAGCACCTGCTCAACGCCCATTCTTGTATCAGGATAGCGAGGATTGTTAGAAGAGGAAGAACGTTTTACATTTTCACCCAATGCGAACTTGATGAAAGGATCCCAGTTCGCAAACTTGATCTCTTCCATTCCTTTGCCCCAGCGCAGTTTGATCATTTGCGTTTGTCCGCCTATAGTATTACAACTGCCATGTAATAAATGAGAAGAAGTAACGCCTCCACTCAGCTGGCGGTAAATATTCACATCGTCAGGATTCAATGCGTCGCCTACTCTTACTTCGGAAGTCACAGACTGCGTACACTCATTCACACTTCCTGTTACTGCGATGTGAGAATGTTCATCAATAACGCCTGCTGTAAGATGCTTGCCTGTTCCATCGATCACTCTTGCAGAACCTGCATTTAAGTTTTTACCGATAGATGCGATCCTTCCTTTACTTAATAAAACATCTGTATTCTCTAGTTTGCCTTCTTTTTCATTCGTCCAAACGGTCACATTCTTAATTAATATATCTTCTTGCTTCGGTGCTTCTTTCCATCCGAAGCCAGTGAAAGGATACATTACTTCGGTTATTGATGGAGGAGTTCTTCTTCCACCTGTTGCGCCGCCACCTCTTCTTGTAGTGTCAGCATTTCTTTGCATTGTATCAACAGGAAGATCAGACTTAAAGCTCATGAT
>JAEZDC010000022.1 GCA_023429825.1 Bacteroidota bacterium
AGATAGACGAGATAAAAAGATTGGGTAAAGAAATAGGTGTTGACCAGGTCAGATTTAAAACTGCACAGGTGTATGACTTTGAAAATGACCCGCATAACCTGATTCCTACCATAAGTAAATACAGCAGGTACAGGGTCGGTGCTGATGGTAAAATGAAAAGTAAAAGCGGAATGGGAAATTATTGCTGGAAGCTGTGGCATGCTAATGTAATTACCTGGGATGGACTGGTAGTGCCCTGTTGCTTTGATAAAGATGCTATGCACCAGCTGGGGAATTTAAGAATGCACCCCTTCAAGGAGGTATGGCATAACGATAATTACAGGCAGTTTAGAAAAGAGTTAATAACCAGCAGAAAGAACATTGATATTTGCGCAAACTGCAGCGAAGGATTGAAGGTTTGGGAAGACTGATGAAGGCTAATGTAACTGATCTTCACGTTCCAACATCAAAAAATTAATCTGGATATTGGTTACGGAATATAAAAAAATTGGGATATTAGAGGCTCAACCTCTAAACCATGACTATAGAACGTGTAACCAAATTACGCTCATTCCGTAATGAGTATCAGAAAGCCAGTCTTAATGTTTTATTCTCCGCAAATTGGATCGAAGACAGAATGAAAGCGGTTTTAGAACCCGAAAACATTACTTTGCAGCAATATAACATATTGCGAATTCTTCAGCACGCAGGCAAGCCTTTAAGC
The DNA here is from genome assembly GCA_023429825.1 of Bacteroidota bacterium. Taxonomy (GTDB): domain Bacteria; phylum Bacteroidota; class Bacteroidia; order Chitinophagales; family Chitinophagaceae; genus JAEZDC01. Next base: position 704 of record JAEZDC010000022.1, read on the forward strand.
ACATTGCAAATAAGACAGCGAATGCTGGATAAAATGAGCGATACCAGCAGGATAGTAGACAGGCTGTTAAAAAAAGAACTCGTAGAGAAAAAAACTAGTGAAGAAGATAAACGTCTGGTAGATATTACTATCACAGAAAAAGGAATGATACTGTTAACTAGTCTGGACGAAAAAATAGATGAAATAGATAATATCCTCAATAAAATAACGAGTGAAGAAGCAAGATTACTTAACCGACTTTTGGACAAGATGCGAGGCTGTTTCGAATAAAAAACTCCGAGCCTTTAACTTTTTTTGCACTCTTTTATTTTTTCTATTAGCTTTTTCAAACACCCGGGCCCAAGCCCCGAAATATGAGTTTCGCGGCGTATGGATAGCCACGGTTGAAAATATAGACTGGCCAAGTAAAAAGGGGCTGCCGGTAGAACAACAAAAAGCGGAGTTCACCCGGATTCTTGATATGCACCAACGGAACGGAATGAACGCAATGATCGTTCAGATCCGTCCCGTTGCCGATGCCTTTTATCCTTCAGGCCTGGAACCTTGGAGTGAATACCTGAATGGCAAACAGGGTGTGCCCCCGGCCCCCTATTACGATCCTTTACAATTTATGATTGATGAAACCCATCGCAGGGGAATGGAATTTCATGCATGGATCAATCCCTACAGAGCAGTGATGAAAGTAGGTAAATCGTCTATCGCTCCAAATCATCTTACCAAACAACATCCGGACTGGGCCGTTACTTATGGAACTTACAAATGGCTGGACCCTGGTATACCTGAAGTGAGAGAACATACAGCTAAAGTGGTGAAAGATATTGTAAGCAGGTATGATGTAGATGCCATTCACATGGACGACTATTTCTATCCATATAAGTTGCCTGGTAAAGATTTTCCAGATGCAAGAAGTTATCGTTTGTATGGTAATGGAATGAATAAAGCGGATTGGAGAAGATCGAACGTTGATAGTATAATAAAACTTCTCAGCGAAACAATTGAAGCTGCCAACCCGCGTGTGAAGTTTGGCATCAGTCCTTTTGGTATCTGGAGAAATCAAAGACAAGATCCCAGGGGAAGCTTGACGAATGGTAGCAGTAACTATGATGACCTGTATGCAAATGTGCTTTTATGGATGGAAGAAGGGTGGATCGATTATATAGCTCCGCAACTTTATTGGCAGATAGGCCATCGGCTGGCTGATTATACAGAGCTGATGAACTGGTGGAGCAGAAATACCTACGGTACACATCTCTACATCGGTCATGGTATTTACCGATACAATGAAGCAGCATGGAGAAACCCTAACGAACTACCGCGCCAGCTTCAGATGATCAGGGAGAATAACAATGTACACGGCAGCGTATATTATAGCAGCAAAATATTTGATCAGAATCCGCTTGGTTGGAATGACAGCTTAAGAAACAACTATTACCTGGTTCCTGCGTTAGTTCCGCCGATGAAATGGATAGACAGTGTGCCTCCACCTAAGCCTGTACTTAATCACAGTAAAGTTGAATTCGATGGAGTTAATTTAAAGATCGGCTTTAAGAGTAAACCCGCCGATGTCCGTAATTACGCTGTATACTATTCTCCTTCCAAGAATATTGATGTGAACGACACAAGGTTTTTATATGCGTTGATACCTGCTGCACAAATAGAAGGTGCTACCATTAAGCTCCCCGCATCAGATAAAAAGATCAATCGTTACCTGAAAATAACTGCTGTTGATGTGAATAACAACGAAAGTGAGGCAGAAGAATTGCTCCTGTTCAAGTAAACTTATTGAATATTATTAACGATCTCGCCAAGTTCTTTATCAACCTGGCCGTACTTTCCGTATTCAACGATCCGTCCTATCTCTTTTCCATTGTGAAGAACGATAAACGTAGGAACGAGTGTAACATTCCATTTTTTATGAAGATCATCGATGGTAGTCTTCTCCCTATCCATACCAATTAAGGTGATCCTATTATCAGGATAACCACTTTTATCTACCAAACGGTAAAATGCAGGAAGAATATTCTGCGTATCCTCACACCATGTTCCGCCAAAAACAACCAGGGAAAATTTGTCTTTATTCTTACTGAATGCGTTAACAGCAGCCACATCTGCCTGCCCCCATTTCATATTGTTTTTAAACCAGGCAAATGCAGTGTCGTTCTCAATAATAGAACGATTGATATATCCCCTCAAAACTTTAGAACCATTTTTTGCATCGGTTGAAACGGTGTAATCTGGCTTGGTAACCGAAACCTGCTTTGGCGTGTTACATGCAATTATTATTGCTAAAGCAAAAAGAAGGTAAATGTTTTTCATCCTGGAGTTTTCAAGCCCCTAAGTTAGCTTTCAACTCCATTAAAAATGAGCGGAACTTTGTTAAAGATTCAATCACCTGCAGATTGTTATCTACCTGCTTACGGTTATTGCGTAAATATTTTTTGGCTCCTTCAATAGAGAACTTCCTGTTACGTAGCAAATAGTAGATCACCCTGAGATTGCGAATATCTTCTGGCCTGAATAATCTGTCGCCCTTCCTGTTCTTTCTCGGCTTCAGAATATCAAATTCATTTTCCCAATATCGCAGCACTGAAGCATTCACCTTAAACCACTTCGCCACTTCAGTGATTGAGTAGTACATCTTTTGCTCAAGCATATTATCATCCGGAACTTCTATCAGGTCTAACTCTGCATCTATTTCCCTGTATGATTTTCTGCCACGCTTCTTTTGGATTTTTACTATTGTAGCGGGTGCCTGCTGCGCTATTACTACAGCTTTAGGTTTTATCTTGACCTTGATCTTATCATCAACAAAGACAAAAGATTCAGAAGCTGGCTCCTCGATAGCAACATGCTCATCAACCGGTTCAAAAATAATGGTTGATACCTCTTCGGCTGGTTCGGTTGCAGGTAATACTATTTCATTGATCGGTTCAATTACTTGTTCTTCAGTAATAACTGTTGATAAGAGTTCAGGTTCAGCAACGACCGTTTCAGTCACTTTGGGTGTAGGCTTTTCTTCGTAAGAGCCAAATAAGTCTAATTGCTGCAGTCCCATAATGTAAAAATAGCAAATCAATAAGGCGCCTGCATACAAGGGAATGTTAGAAGTGGATAAGATGCGGGTTTATGTGGATGAATAAATCTGCAGGCTTCTTTAAAAGCAAAAGCCCCGCATTGCTGCAGGGCTTTTAAATAATATCTTATATCATTTTACAACCTTCAACTCGTTGATTATGTGTTTTGCCCCTCCTAACTTATCAATACACCATAACACATATCGAACATCCACATTGATCGTTCTGTTCAGATCCTTATCAAAAGAAAGTTTATGGCTCAATGCTTCATAATTACCATCGAATGCTAAGCCGATCAGTTCACCATTTGCATTGATGACAGGAGAGCCGGAGTTGCCGCCGGTTATATCGTTACTGGTAATGAAGCCAACAACAATATCATTCTCTTTTGCATCCTTGTACTGCCCAAAATCTTTTTTCTTGTACAGTTCAACATAATTCTTTGGCAAATCAAATTCGTAATCCCCGGGTACATACTTGTCTAACACACCCTTCATAGTAGTTACATAGTCATAATGCACGGCATCTCTCGGGTTATAACTTTTCACCTGCCCATAAGAAACCCTCATGGTGAAGTTTGCATCCGGGTACATCATCGCAGCCTTCTTTGGATCCATGCTCATTATTCCTTTAAGGTAAGCTCTCGCCAGGTCATTATTCGCAGTAGTGAATGCAGTGTACCTTGAAGCATAGTTGGTGTTGTAATTATTTACAAAAGCCATTGCCACTTTCATTGCCGGGTCTTTACGAATATGATCTTCATCTGCATCAGAAACAAATCTGTTCCACTTCTCTTCATTCAGGATGATCGTGTTATTGAAAACGTCTGCTGCCATCTTACGATAAGCATCATCACCATTACCATGATTAGAGAATAATTCTTCGTAGAATCCTGCAGGATGTTGGCGCTTATCAATATCCTGGTAAAACATTCTTAACACGTCCGCCAGTATCCTTTCATCGCTTGGCCGGTTATGTGCTTCAAGAAATGCCCTTCTTGAAGCACTGGCAGCATCCAGGGCTTTTTTGATCTCGTCTTTGTTTTTGTCTTTAGCATTCATCTTATTATTAAGATCTATTAAGGAAGATGCAAAAGCGATCAAGGGGGAACCTAATATCCCTTCCCGTATATATTGACGGTGCATGGCATAAGGCCTCCATGCTTCGTAATTTGCCTGGTATTGATTAAAGACATTCTCGTACTCAGGTTTTCCTTTAGCCCATTGCAAAAATGTTTGTTCAGCTTTTTGCTTCTGGCCATATACATCATACTTCAATAATTGCTTGCTTTCTCCTTCATAGAACTTCCAGTAGTTGGCAACCGTTGCATACTCTGAAGCAAGCTGGAGCTTCACCTTAGGATCTTTCTTCATTTCCTCGTACATATGTTTCAACCGCATATCTCTCAGTTTTACAAGAGAGGGATTGTTAACCTCTGTTGCCAATTTGATCCCTAAAGAAGTTTCATATCTGTTTGTTCCACCGGGATACCCATAGATCATGGCAAAGTCACCCTCTTTGATTCCCTTGATACTCACCGGTAGAAAATATTTAGGCTTCAAAGGAATATTGTCTTTGCTGTAATTAGCCGGCTTCCCGTCAGGGCTCATATATACCCTGAATACTGAAAAATCACCGGTATGACGCGGCCACTCCCAGTTATCCGTATCTCCTCCGAATTTTCCTACACTTTCAGGTGGTGTTCCTACCAACCTAATGTCTTTATATATATCGTACACAAAAAGGAAATACTGGTTGCCTGCAAACATCGGTGCTACCACTGCGGATTTGAATTCACTTCCAGCTATAGCTTCTTTAATAATTCCACTGTTGATCTCTGAAAGCTTTTGTACACGCTCTGCGCCACTAAGGTTACCAAGCGTCGGCAGCACACGGTTGGTAACATCTTCGATTTTAGACAGAAAACGAACCGTAAGTTTTTGTGAGGGTATTTCCTGGTTTTTATCAGCAGCCCAGAAACCATTGGCTAAGTAATTATGTTCTACTGTAGAGGCAGTCGCTATGGCATCATATCCACAATGGTGATTGGTAAATAATAACCCTTGAGATGATACGATCTCACCAGTACATCCATTTCCAAAGATCACGATGGCATCTTTGATAGAGGGTTTGTTTAAACTGAACAATTGCTCAGATTTAAGCTTGAGCCCTTTCTTAACCATGTCGTTATATACTTGTTTACCCAAGAGTAAAGGCAGCCACATACCTTCATCAGCATAGCTGCGGAAGACCATGGTAAATAGCAAAGCAATCGAAAAGAAAATCTTCTTCATGTGCATTTCAATTTAAATTTTAAGGCTACAATTAGCAGGTACAGCAAAAAACGGGCAACAAAAATATAAAGCCTTACAATTTTGCCAATGATAACGGTCAGCTCCACAGCGTTTTAAAGTTTACAAGTCTTTCTTACATCATTATCTTAGCATCATGCAATTCAAAAAAGGCAGTTTTTCAAATGAAGAGCTGGCATATATCTACAGGAACCTCCTTTTACCAAGGATGATCGAAGAGAAGATGCTCGTACTGTTAAGACAGGGAAAGATCAGTAAGTGGTTCAGCGGTATCGGGCAGGAAGCTATTGCCGTTGGGGCTACGATGGCTTTGCAAAAAGATGAATGGATCATGCCGTTGCATAGAAACCTTGGGGTATTTACTTCAAGGCAAATGCCTCTGCACAAATTATTCATGCAATGGCAGGGAAATAAAGAGGGATATAGTAAAGGGCGGGAAAGAAGTTTCCATTTCGGTAGCAAACCTTATTATATCTGCGGAATGATTTCTCATCTCGGTCCGCAGATGGCGATCGCAGATGGAGTAGCGCTTGCCTATAAACTCAGGAAAGAAAACAAAGTTTCATTGGCTTTTACAGGAGATGGTGGAACAAGCGAAGGTGATTTTCACGAAGCGTTGAATGTGGCCGCAGTATGGGACCTGCCTGTGATCTTCATAATTGAAAATAATGGTTATGGATTGAGTACGCCTGTAAGCGAACAATATAAGTGCAGAAGTCTGATTGATAAAGCGGTTGGATACGGAATGGAAGGTGTGAGGATTGATGGCAATAATATCCTTGAAGTATTGGATACAATCAAAGGCGTTAGAGATTATTGCATTGAGAAACAAAAACCATATTTGGTCGAATGCTCCACTTTCAGAATGCGGGGCCATGAAGAAGCAAGTGGAGTGAAGTATGTTCCTAAAGAGTTGTTTGATGAATGGGGTCAAAAAGATCCACTCAAAAACTTTGAACAATTCCTCGTGAAAGATGGCGTATTAACTGAAATGCAGATCGTCGATATAAGGCATGAGTTCAAAGAATATATTGAACGGGAATTGAAGCAGGGTTTTGAAGCTGAAGAATTAATTCCAAATGCCGATGAAGAAATAAAAGATGTGTATGCAAAGAGGTCTTCTGTGATCATTAACCCGTCTACGATCAAATCTCAAAGAGATCCGGCAACTGAAATACGATTTATCGATGCACTGAAAGAGGGTCTACATCAATCTATGCAGCAGCATGAAAACTTGATACTGATGGGACAGGATATTGCAGAGTACGGTGGAGCGTTCAAGATCACCGAAGGTTTTATTAATGATTTTGGAAAAGAACGGGTAAGAAACACTCCTTTATGTGAAAGCGCAATCGTAGGATCAGCCCTCGGATTAAGCCTTGAAGGATTTAAATCAATGATGGAAATGCAGTTTGCAGATTTTGTTACAGTAGGATTTAACCAGATCGTAAATAATCTCGCCAAGATCCATTATCGCTGGGGACAAAACGCAGATGTGGTAGTGCGTATGCCAACGGGTGGTGGCGTAGGAGCAGGTCCATTTCATTCTCAAAGTAATGAAGCATGGTTTACGCATGTGCCAGGTTTGAAAGTAGTATATCCATCTACTCCCTATGATGCGAAAGGTTTACTGATCGCAGCTTTCAACGATCCAAACCCCGTAATGTATTTTGAACATAAGGCATTGTATCGAAGCATCAGCGGGAAAGTTCCTGCAGAATATTACGAAGTAGAGATAGGAAAAGCTTCAGTAGCTAGCGAAGGAACTGACATTACCATTATCACCTACGGTAGCGGTGTGCACTGGGCTTTAGATTATCAAAAGGCAAATGCCTCGGTATCGCTTCACATACTCGATCTGCGAACATTGCTGCCTTTAGATCATGGATCCATAAAACAAGCTGTTGCAAAAACAGGAAAGGTGGTTATTCTTCACGAAGACACACTGACCGGCGGATTTGGTGGAGAGATATCGGCATGGATATCTGAACATTGCTTTGAATTGCTCGATGCACCTGTACTAAGATGTGCAGGCTTAGATACGCCTGTACCTTTTAATCTTGAACTGGAAAAAAACTTTATGGCGAAGAGTAGATTAGATAAATACGTTCAGCAACTGCTGAAGTATTGATTATTTATTGGAAGCTGTTTGGATAATGATACTTTTCTCTACAGATCCAGCATTCTGTTGCGCCAATACCGGCCACTGAAAATTCGCATTCAAAACCGATGAAGTTCTCAGGTACATATCGTCGCTGCTATAACTAAAAAAGCAAGAGCCCCCTTTTATCAGGTCAATGATCCTTCTACTGTCTTCAAGTGGAATGGCAGGACAGCCTAAGCTGTTCGCAATGTTTCCTCTTTCCCATATTCTCCTGTCATTAACGAATTTCGACCCGTGTATTACTATATGGCGAGCTCTGACCTTATCATTAATACCGTCTTCCAATCCATCTAACAACAAACTATAACCTGCTTTGCCCTTATATGTTGCATCCGTCAACATAAAACCAAGACTTGTTTTATTTGATTTATTGCTGTTGGAGAAACTGGTCGCAAATTCCTTCCCGGAATTTTTTCCGTGAGAAACATAGGTGTTGAACACGACCCTGCCTTCTTTCATATCCAGTACATACAGTCTTTTGTTGGTGGATGCCTGGCTGTAATCTGCGATCGTTAAATAATCAGCATTTCTTAATGTTCCTATGTTCAATAAATACTGGTAGCCTTTATACGCCTGGAAAAAAACGCTTTTATCCAGCCCATATGCGAACAGCCCCAACTTATTATAAACTGAATCTAAATGCTTGCCTTGTTCAGCACTCGCTGTGGCAGGCGTAGAAAAGAATGAAGGAAAATTCTTACCATCAGGTGGATCAGTTGGATTTTCGGCCATTGATGCCATTGTCGTAAATCCGAACGCTAATGATAATATCCATTTTGTTAACGCCATTCTTTCTGATTGAGGTAAATGTAACGAATTGCAAATTTGGTTTATTGCTATCGCATTCACCTTAGCTCTCACATAAAATAAAATTAAAATGTTTTAAACGCTCATTCTGTCGCTTCTTTTGGTAGCAAACTCATTGATGTAGATTCGAATTAACAAGAGAAACATTGCGATCAAAATCGGTCCGAATATCAGCCCTATAAAACCGAATAAGTTCACACCTATAATAACCCCGAATATGGTGATCAGCGGATGTACATCGCCAAGTTTTCTTTGAATAACGATCCTGAAAACATTATCAACCAGCCCTATCACCAGGAATCCCCAAAGCAGAATTGCCCATCCCTTCCATTGAGGGCCTTGGGAAAATATCAATATTGAATAAGGAATGTATGCTGCCGCGGCTCCAATAAATGGTAACATAGAAGTGATACAGGTGATCACAAACCAGAACCATGCATCTGGTGCACCAAATACCAGGTAGCCAATCAAGCCAACGATCCCCTGGGCTACTGCTATCATTGGCACCGCAATAGCATTGTTAAACACAAGCATGTTCATCTCCTTGCCGATCCAATCTATATTCTCATCTTTTAAAGGAAGGAACTGGTAAATGCGGTCTTCCATTTCCTTACTTTTTACAAGCATAAAGTATAAGATGAAGTACATGATCACGATGGCAAAAATTGCGTCAAACGTACCGGTTAAAATACCTCGTAGCGAGTTAGCAAGAAAACTTCCTGCCTGGTTGATATTGTCTTTAGATAATATCTCAATATGATAAGCTTGTTCGATTTTCTGCACATGGGTTTGAATTACTGCTAATAGTTTATTCGAGTTCTGAACGGCATATCCAACCTTGGATGATAGTAAGGAAATAAAAACCCAAACAGGAATAAGCACTACCAGGAAAGAAAGCCCCATCAAAGCCATAGCAGCTCTGCCGGGTTTCCACTTTTGCTTATATACAAGCTTATTCATCGTCTTACGCATCATTACATAAAAAGTAACTGCACCGAGAAAAGAAGGGATATAAGCCGAAAATTCTCCAAACAAAACCCATCCCAGCAAAATGAGTGTAGCAAGAAAAAAGATTTGTCTTAGCTTATTATTATCTATGTAACTGCTCATGCGTTAAAGAATTGCATGAAAGTTAATCAAATTTTACACCGCTTAAAAATGACACCGAACCTTATCGGATTCGTACGCCCTCCGGGTGAAAGCAGATTTATAAGTAGCAGTTAATTCAAAGCCTCCTCTGAAATTAGAGGCTGTCTTTAGTTTTGATACATTCGCATCATAGCTCAAACCCAATGTCCATTTGTACATCTCGAGTTTTACAACTGGTATAAATGCATCATTCCACCTGTAAAAACCGCCAACAGAAAAAGCGAACTTATCAGCATTATCATAGTATTCTGAAAGCACGGTTTCATACATGGCGCCACCGAATAATTGTTTGTTCCCTCCCTGGATATAAAGGTCTGCAAATACGATCAACCTGTTTATTTCTGTCATTGCAGCATTGATACCTGCATTCAATACCCATTTATTGGTGAGTGTAGTTGAAGTGTTATCTGTATAAAAAGCGACTTTAGGTTTGTTGAAATGAAATAAAGCTGCGCCTACATAATATCTCGAATCTTCACCAAAGCCACTATTATATGTTAACCCTGTACCCGCATCCCAATAAGTAAACCCCGATCTGCTGAATGTTTGTATCGGTGCACCTGGATTATAACTTCCATTTTGAAACTGTTCATCCATCTTAAGTTTTGTAGGATCGAACTGGCTGTTCACAATACCACCCATGAACGCCATAGAGATGAAATTATCTTTATCATCGCTAAGTGATTTATGATAATTGATCACTGGCAACAATTGTGTCCGTGACATTTTCACATCACCTGCCACATCATGTGTGGTCTGTAACCCAATCGTAATCCAATCATTCCATCGCAATGGAAATTTCAATTCTGCACTCAAAGCCGAGGTTTGAAATGGAACAGTCACACTTTGCCATTGATTACGATGCACGCCACTTATCCGGATATCACCATCAAAAACGCCAGCCAACGCCGGGTTCCGCAATAGAGGTTTTTCATAAAACTGGGAAAACGTAAGATCCTGGCTGAATGCACTGAAGCACATCCACATCATACATCCGCATAATATTACACTCTTCATAATATTTTATTTAAACGTCCACACACTGCTGATCAATAACCGCTGATAGTTAATAGCTAATATCTGACCGCTGATAGCTATTTAATAATCGCCACATTTCCTTTATAAGTATAAGTCGCATCGTTCTCACATATCACCTCGCAGGTGTACACATATACGTCAGGAGGCGCAGCAACACCTTTTGTTAGTCCGTTCCATCCAAACTGGGGATCGTTCGGTGCAAAATGTGCTCTTTCAAACACCACCTGTCCCCAACGATTGAATATTCTAAAACTTTTCACCTGGTTGATACCTGTGCCTCTCACCATCAATATATCATTTCGTCCATCGCCGTCAGGCGTGAACGCATTTGGAATGAACACCTGTGCACTTTCACAGAATACACGAATACAAACTGAATCGCTGCCACTGCAACCAAACGCATTTGTAGCCGTAACCTGGTAGCAGATATCTTTTTTAGCTGTAGCAATTGGTTGCGGACAAACAGAACAACTCAGATCTGTTGCAGGACTCCATTGCCATAACGTAATAGGTCCGTTAGTAGCAGTAGGATTGAATGTTACAGTAGAACCAGTAGCTAAAATTCTGTCCTGACCTGCATTAACGATTGGGTATCCTCCTACACCAATTGTTACAAAACCCGTATCAGTAAAACAACCATGATTATCGAAGCCAATAACCCTATACGTTGTAGTAACGGTTGGTCTTGCTAAAGGAGTGGCACTATTTGGATTATCTAATCCTGTGGCAGGGAACCATTCAAACCTGTGTGCACCACTGGCTATCAATCGTACAGAATCCCCAATACAAATGTTTGTATTCGAAGAATGTGAAATGTTGAAAGGTTGCGCAACTGTTACGACAATTGTATCTCTCTTTGTACATCCAAAATTGTTAGTACCTGTAACTACGTATTGAGTACTCAGACTAGGGTTAGCAACAGGATTTGGACAAGTGAAACAATTTAAACCTGTTGTCGGGCTCCATAGATATGCATTGGCTCCGCTCGCATTCAATGGAGTGGATTGCCCCACACAAATGCCTACATCAACACCCGCATAAGTATTTGGTGCAGGATAAATCACAATAGGTGCGGTAGCGGTATCAAAACAACTTTCACTCGTTCCTACGATCAATTGAACAGTGTAATTACCTGCAGCCCCATAAGCGATCTGAACACCGGAAGTATTTGCATTGAACCCGTTGCCCATATTCCAGTTGTACGATGTAACAGGATCAACTGCATTTACGATCGCACTGAAGTTCATCAGCTCATTCTGGCAACCCGTACTATTACTTTGAATACTTGTCACAGGTATATCATTCACCTTCACATAGACCGATTGCGTAATGGTATCCCTGCACCCGCCCGGTGTTATGATCACTAACCGCACATTATATGTTCCGGTTGACTGATAGTTATGTATTGGATGTTGTTGTGCAGATGTATTCCCATCACCAAAACTCCACTGCCATTGCTGTATGCCAAAATATGCTCTGGAAGTATCAGTAAAGGACACAGTTGTAAACCCGCACTGCCTGTTTTGAACAGATCTGAAACCAGCATTCGTGTTGTCTATTTTGATCGTATCCAATCCGGGAATATTTACGCTGCAACTAGTACCTGCTATCAGTTGCACGGAAGGCACATACGATCCCGACTGCATATAAGTATGATACACGACATGATTAGTTGTTGTAAGTATGACACCATCACCAAAATTCCAACGAATAGAATCTATATTGAATCCGGCCACTTCAAAACGTACAGGCACTTCTCCGCAGATAAATCCATCATCGTATGTAAATGTGCCTGTCGGTGCCGACACAACAATTGTTCGCTGCGCCTGGTAACGGCAACCGCCCGGCGAAACAGCATTCATTGTTACAGTGAATGTCCCGTTAGTGGTGAATGTATACGTCACCACATCTCCTGTATCTACTGCACCATTTCCAAAATTCCAAGTTGTCAGCGCTGAGGGAATATTATTATTAGTGAACGTAACAGTGAATGGCGCACAAGTAGATGCCGTATCACTTGCTGTAAATGACCCGGGCTGTGAAGCAAGAATCGTGACAGGATATGTAATACTATCAGAACATGCAGTACCTGGTGCATATTGTCTGAAGGCTACCAATTTGACATTATACGTCCCGGGTGTAATATAAGCATGGGTTGGATTTGTGAGTTGTGATGTGATACCATCATCAAAATTCCAGAACAAACCCGTAGCAGTATCTGTTTGATTAACGAAGTGAAGTGTATCACCCAGGCAAGCTGGCAATGGTGCAACTGAAAAATTTACGACAGGCTTTGCAAATACACTGATCGTCTCAAAACCAGTTGTATCAGTACATCCATTCGCAGCCTGTACCCTTACAGTAAAGACGCCATTCGTAACATAAGTATGGATGATCGTATCTACATTGTTGGTGGTATTTCTGATGTTGCCATCACCAAAATCCCACCTGAAGTTGGTAGCACCGGTTGAGTTATTAATAAACCGTACTGTATGTGGCGAACATCCTGTCTTCTCATTTCCATTCACAGCAAAATTCAAATTCAGGCTTCTCGGCGCTACAACAATTGCATAAGAAGCACTATCAATTCCGCATAAATTGGAAGTGATCAATCTTACTGTAAAAGTATCCTGCACACCTGTATGATAGGTATGTTGAACAGGACCATTGCTGTTAGTTGTAAGTGTAGCTCCATCACCAAACTCCCAAACAAAGCTCATGTTCTCACCTAGCGATGTATTGGTAAACGTTACTGTCATAGGAGAACATCCATAGGTTCTGCTTGGCGTAAATAATGATCTTGGTTTTGATTTGACCCTGATGTCAATTGTCTTGATCACAGTATCGCAAGGCGTAATAGCACTGAGCGTTACATGATAAACCGTATCACCACCTAAAGGATTTGCTGCAAATACTATTGTTCCGGGATTAGTTTGATTGGATGTAATACCATTTGCAAAATCCCAATGGAACTTAAATCTACCTGGCTGTGGAGTTGTATTGGTGAATGTCACTGAAAGCGGGCCGCATCCAACTGTATCACTTACAGTAAAGTTTGTTACAGGTACAGGGAATGTATGGAACCAGTGATTAACGCTATCACTCTTGCATCCGAAAGGACTGATCGTTTTGAGTTTGATGTTTACCGAATCCTGCGGGTTATTAATGATATAGCCAGGGAATGTTGTTCCGGTTCCGATCAACACGCCGTTTGCATACCATTCATAAGTGCCGTTTTGTGCAGGAAATAATAGTGGCTGAATGACTGTTGAATTGATGTTGAATGGCGCACATGAAGTATCCGGTAGGTAAGTATACTGTGCCCTCGCATCCGGATTTATGATAACGGTGACCACAGCCCTTGTTCCTTCACATCCCAAAGGTGTTGCCTGGCTTACATAATAATTGGTTGACCCGGCTACTGCTGTAGAAGGGGTTGGAGCTGTTGGGCTTGATGTACCCCCCAATGCCACCGTATACCATCTTAAACTATTTCCCGGCAATGGTGTTGCTGTCAATGGAACCGAAGGCGTTCCAATGCAATAATTAACTGGTGAGGTAACTGTTGGTGCTGCAGGTAATCCATTCACACTTACTAAAACAGAATCACTTAACGAAGTACAGTTATTTAATGAAGCAGTGACATAATACCAACCATTGGCAGCTGCTGTGGCATTCGGTATCGTTGGGTTTTGTTGATTCGTTGCAAAACCATTAGGTCCCGTCCATGAATAAATAATATTACCTGTTGAAGGCGTACTTGCAGTTAACTGTAACTGCCCGCCATTACAGATCGGGCTATTGCTTCCTGCCGTTGGTGCAGAAGGCGGATTAGGATCAACCAGCACAAACGGCCCTACGCCCGATGAAGTACATCCTGTTAATCCGACAACTACATTGCTATAATTTCCTGCGGTAAGATTTGCGATCGCAACTATACCAGTCCCATTTGAAGTAATGGTTGCCGTTTGCGGGTTCCCGTTTTTATTATAGTTGACCGTATAAGATGTATTTGCTAATAACCCCGTTAATGTAATGGAGCCTGTCGCTGTATTACAATTAACCGGATTAGAAAAACTGCTACCCAGGATAGCAGGTGTTTGATTTACTGAAACAGTAGTACTGCCCGGTGCCGAAGGACAATTTCCAACCGTGGCCGTATATACTACATTATACACTCCACTTGCTGCACCTGTTGCATTAGGAATAGTTGGATTTTGAAGTGTGCTGCTGAAATTGTTAGGCCCCGTCCACGCATACGTCATAATCCCCGCACTAGTTGTAGATGAGTTTAATGTAACCGTACTACCGGTGCATAACGGGCTATTACTAGTAACCACCGGTGTTGCCGGAGTTTGATTCACCACCACATTTACTGTACCTGCTGCCGAAGTACAACTATTGATAGTGACTGTTACGGAGTACATACCAGTTGCAGCAGTGCTTGTATTATTAATCGAAGGGTTTTGTGCAGCACTGCTAAAACCATTCGGTCCTGTCCATGACCAGGTTGCTGTTCCTGGTGTTGTAGTAGTGGCTCCAAGGGTCAACGTATTCCCACTGCATAAAGGGCCATTACTGGTAGCAACCGGAGTTGCAGGTGGATTTGGATCTACCAATACGAACGGACCAACTGCGTTAGACTGGCAGTTATTTCTTGAAACACGCACATTAGTATATGTCCCTGCGGTCAACGAAGAAATTACAACTTCTCCATTCACATTAGAAGAGATAGTAGCAGTCTGAGGTACACCATTCTTAAGATAATTTACCGTGAAGCTTGTGCTAGGTGTTAACCCGCTTAAAGTAATAATCCCTGTTGAAGTGTTACAGTTTGTTGGATCTGAAGAACTGCTTCCGGCGATCGCCGGAGTAAGATTAACTACAACGTTGGTCTGTGCAGTGGCGCTACAGTTACCTAAAGTTGCAGTAACAATATAGGTCCCTGAATGAATCGTTCCGGCATTATTGATCGAAGGACTTTGTGCATTACTTGAAAAAGTATTGGGCCCTGTCCATGCGTAGCTCACACCTGCTGTTGATGAATTGGAATTAAAAGTGATATCGTTCCCGCTACATATGGGGGAATTACTGCTTGCTGTAACAGATGCAGGTGTTGGATCGATCACAACATTAACCGTTCCTGCAGGAGAGGTGCAACCAGCTAATGTAGCAGTTACACTGTACATTCCGCTTGCTGCAACCGTAACGTTTGTGATTGCCGGGTTCTGCTGATTGCTCGAGAATGTATTAGGTCCGCTCCATGTATAACTAACGCCTGCAGTAGCAGAAGTAGCTGCTAAATTTAAAGTAGTTCCGCTGCATACAGGCCCGTTACTTGAAGCGGTTGGTGTTGCAGGTGGATTGGGATCAGATAGCGTATAAGGACCTACCGCATTTGATGTACATCCGCCCCTGGTAACAGTTATGTTATCATATATACCTGAAGTGAGCGAGCCAACGGTAAGATTTCCAGCGCCGTTTGAATTGAGTGTTACTGTTACAGGAACGCCGTTTTTTGTGTAGTTAACAGTATAACTTACAGAAGCTGTGAGCCCCGATAAAACAATTGAACCGGTAGAACTGGCGCAGCTGGTGGGATTCGTTGCATTAGCTGCAGATATTGCAGGAGTGGCGTTTACAGTAACTACAATTGCTGCCCTGTTGCCTTCACAATTAGTACTAGTGTTTACCTGGCTTACATAGTATGTAGTACTTCCCACAACTGCAGTACCCGGCGTTGGTGCTGTTGCATCACCCACTCCGCCCGAAGCTGTAGTATACCATAAAAGCGTGTGCCCATTTGCATTTGTTGCAGAAAGTTGAGAACCTGCTGCGTTCTGGCAATAAACCACAGGGGTAGTAACAACAGGAAGCGGAGGCCGGGGATTGACTGTTATTGTAAATGTGCCGGTATTTGTACATCCGCCATTAGAGACCGTCACTGTTATCGTTGCCGTGATAGCGTTGCTCCCGGGATTTGAAACAGCAAAGCTCGGTATGGTATTACCACTGCCACTTGCAGCTAAACCTATGGCTGTATTGCTATTCGTCCATGAGAAAGTTGTTCCTACCAAAGTGCTACTAAAAGTAAATCCGCCTGTAGCATCACCGGGACAAAAAACCTGGTTAGCCGGAACGGTTACGTCTGGCTGTGCACTAACTGTAAATGATCTTGTAGCTGTAGTTGTTCCACACTCATTTGTTACGTCCAATGTAATAGTGTGAACTCCGGAAGAACTGAATGTAATGTTTGTAGGATTGGCTACTGTAGAGGTGCCAGGTGTGCCTCCACCAAAGGTCCATAAATAACTTAAACTTCCGGAGCCACAGTTCGCTACTGTAGCTGTAGGATTTAATGTTACAGCACCACAAGCATTTAGAATTGTATTTATACTGGCTGTGGGTGGTCTGGTTACTGTGATAGCCTGGTTAGATGTAACTATACCACATGGGCTGGTTACACGAAGAGTGATAGTATAAGTTCCGGCATTATTAAAAATAAAGACAGGATTAGGAGAAGACGCGGTTGAGCCAGCTGCGAACGTCCAGGATGAAGATGTTCCGCAATTAGATGAAGCATATGCAACAGTCCATAAATATGCACTTGTGCCACATGTGGCTAAATTAGAAGTATTTGTAGCGGTGACAGTAAGTGAGGCACACCCTGATGTTTTATCAACAGTAAAAGATGGTATAACCGGATTCGTTACACATATTTGTTGTGTTGTTACAGAAGAACCACATGGATTGGATGCAGTTAACGTGACAGTATAGGTTCCTGGAGTAGTATAAGTGTGACAGGGGTTAGCATCTGAACTTGTGGGAGAGCCATCTCCAAAATCCCAATTGTATAAAGTAGCGCCAGAGCAGCTTGCCCCCGTAAACCCCTGCGTTGTGGTATTTGTAAAACAAACGTTTTGATTTATACATGCAACAGTATTAGGCAGTGTAAATGTTGCTGTAGGCTTAATGCGTATTTGGATATTACCTGCCGTAAATGGTGTAGTTGCGCAGCCATTAATTGCATAAAGGGTAGCTGTATAGGTTGGTGCCGGACACGAGGATGTTGCATATGTATGCCGGACAGTATCTGTTGTAAGAGGATGTGACAAGGTATCCGCTCTTCCATCTCCATAGTTCAATACATACATAGTTCCTGGAGAGTTTAACTGCCAATTACTAATAGTAAACCGCACACTGTCCGGCGCACATAGGCCAGTTGTGGAGCCAAGGGTTCCTAAGCTCCCGGCGGGATTACTCTGATTAGCAACTGAGTAGGTTTTAGTATAGCTACAACCATTCGTGCCAACCGCTGTTACCGTTAGGTTAAAGGATCCTAATGCTGTATAAGTATGCGAAATAGGAAAAGCCACGTTGTTTTGTGTTACACCGTCACCCCAACTTATAGAATAGGAAGTAATGCAGGCTGCACTCGGAGAGCTATTATTCAGCGTTAATGTATAATTGGGGTTTGATGGAGTAGGGTTATTATCACAATTGCTAAAAGGAAAAAATACATTTTGATCAGAAACACGAACATCCGGAGCTTGTTTAACCGAAATGGCGTTAGCTTTTGTTATGGTAGTTGCACATCCATTCGCATCTGTGATTGTAAGTTTTACTGTAAAGTTTCCGGTACCGCATCCTAATGATGTATACGCATGTATAGGATTAGGCAGTGTTGAAGTAACACCATCTCCGAAATCCCAAAAATACGTATAGGGTGCAGTTCCTGTTAATACTGTTGATGCAAACTGTATGTTAGTTCCAGAACAAGTATTATGATTGTTAAAAGAAAAATCTCCCGTAGGATTAGGATTAACTACAATTGAAATTGTATCGTAATGGATTGCACCTCCATTTATTATTACGCTATAAGAACCACTTTCTGCTGCTGTTGCATTATTGATAGTGAATGTAGATAAATTTGCTCCTGGAAGATTGACCGTATTTTTAGTCCATTGAAATGTTGCCCCAACGGGAGGCGCAACTGCAGTTAGTGTTATATTTCCCCCCTGACACATATTTGGGTTTGATGATGTGGTAATCACATAACCCGGATCAGCGATAGCAGGAGATGAAATTGCAAGTACTATCAGTAAGCCTATAAGCGTTTTCATTAATCAGTTTAAGGTTTGTTTAAATACAATGGTCTAAACCATTATAGCGCATATTACCTTTTGCAAACAGCTACTACCACAAACAACACTGAACTGTAAAAAGGGTATGCTGAGAGAGGCAGATCATAGGGTCCGCACCAGGTTGATACGGTCTGCTAAAATGCCCAAAAAAATCCATTAAACCTTAAAAAAGCAGCCATAATTATCTATGGCTGCACTTTCATTTATCCTACATATTGACATACGGGTATCAAGATTGCAGCTTGTCCTTAAGCTTCACCTATCTTGAGATAGGCATATTCCATGTATATCCCATGTATCTCCTATGTGTGTTTCATGTACATCCCATTAATAAAGCCCTCTTGGATGCAGTTATATTTTAACCATTTTCCACTTTCCCCGCCTGAATAAGATGACCGTTGCTACAGTTATCGCTGTCTCTGCTGTAACAATCGCGATAAAAACGCCCATCGGTCCCAAATCCCACACCACAGCCAGTAAATAAGCAAGTGGTATCTGGAACAACCAAAATCCGAAGAAGTTCACTATAGTAGGTGTTCTGCTATCGCCTGCTCCATTAAAAGCATTCATCATCACCATCCCTATTCCATAAAAAATATATCCTAGGCTCACTACACGTAAAGCTGTAACACCAATCTTCACTACTTCGGTTTCATTATTTATCATTCGCACAAAGAACTCTGCACCGATGAGGAACAACACAGAAACAAACGCCATGAAGATCGCATTGTATTTAGCCACTTTCCAAACAGATGTTTCTGCTCTTCCTGGTTGTTTGGCGCCAAGGTTTTGCCCTACCAAAGTAGCCGCAGCATTGCTTAAGCCCCAGGCTGGCAGAATAAAGAACACGATCAATCGAATGGCGATGGTGTATCCTGCAATAGCGTCTTCACCAAAGCGGGAAATGATCTTCATCAAAGCGATCCAGCTCGCCGATGCAATGATGAACTGCAATGTTGCAGTTGAGGCTACATTCGCCAGGGATTTGATGATCTCTTTATCTGGCAGAAAGTGTCTCCACCTTATTTTGATCAATCCTTTATCAGCAAATAGTAGATGATACAACTGGTACAATACGCCAATTCCTCTACCTGTAGTAGTAGCGATCGCTGCACCTTCCAATCCTAACTCAGGGAAAGGTCCGTACCCGTTGATCAATACCGGGCAAAGAATAATATTACAGATGTTGGCGATCCATAAACTCTTCATTGCAATGGCTGCATTACCTGCACCCCTGAAGATTCCGTTGATCATGAACAATAACATGATCACAATACTTCCGCCTAATAATATCCTTGTATAACCAGCTCCTTTTGCCACGATCTCATCTGTACCGCCCAACATTCGCAATATCTCTTCTGCGTATATTAACCCCGCCACACTTATGACGATCGTTACATAAATAGATAGCATGATGGCCTGTGCTCCTGCATGTGCAGCTTCTTCAGGATTCTTTTCGCCCACACGCCGGGCCACCATTGCGGTGGCTGCCATACTCAATCCAATAGCGATAGAGTAGACAATAGTGATGAAAGATTCTGTAAGTCCCACCGTGGACGTGGCATAAGAACCAAGCTTGCTAACGAAGAAAATATCTACAACGGCAAAGACAGATTCTAAAGCCATTTCCAATATCATGGGTATGGCTAAGAGAAATACCGCTCTCCTGATGCCGCCGGTGGTAAAATCTTGTTGTTCATTACTGAGTGCCGTTTTGATAAAAGCAAAAATGCCTTTAGGGCTCTTAGTTGTATAAGTAGTCATTTGAATTTAAATTAGTATGAATTCCCGATAAACAGGGAGAAATAGTTTACATGCAGTAAAACTGCATTCAAGATTACATCGGGCTTGTGGTCTAAGCCCTGCTTAGAACTTCATATGCGGAGATTTGAGCAGCAAAGATAAAAGCAGCACACTTTGCCGCTATAACATATTTATGTTATTTATGAGATCGATCTATCCTTCAAAGGTGCTGTAGAAGTACGGCGTCTTTGCTTCAAATTCTGCAGCGCAGGTGTCTACCATTTTATATACCCGGGTAATTCCTAAAGCTTTTCTTTTTTCATACACCTGCTCTTCCGTGGTATTACTATGCAGTATTCTAGCGATCTGCTCATCACTGAAGCCATTCTTTTTTGCTTCTTTCAACAGGTCTGCAGGTAACGACTCTAAGGAGTGTTTAGCAATTTCCTTTTCTATATCGCAGATCTTTTGGATCTGGTAGATAAACCACCGGTCGATCCTGGTGGCCTGGACAATTGTTTTTACCGTCATCCCCTGCATCAACGCATCTTTAATACGGAAGATACGATCCCACTTTGGTGTTTTAATATATTCGATCAGCTCCTGGCTCTTCATTAAGCTCTTACCATAATATCCAAGCCCGACCGCTTCATTCTCTAAACTCTGACAAGCCTTTTGAATCGCTTCTGTAAAACTTCTGCCGATCGCCATCACTTCACCCACACTTTTCATTTGCAATCCTAGTGTATCGTTGGCTCCTTTGAACTTATCGAAATTCCATCTCGGGATCTTTACAATCACATAATCCAATGCCGGTTCAAAATAGGCTGATGTGGTTTGTGTGATCTGGTTCTTCAACTCATCTAAAGAATACCCGATAGCCAGCTTGGCTGCCACCTTCGCAATAGGATAACCGGTTGCTTTAGATGCTAACGCTGACGAACGACTCACTCTCGGGTTGATCTCTACTGCGATGATCTCTTCTGTCTCAGGGTTCTGTGCAAACTGTACGTTACATCCGCCTGCAAAATTGCCCAGGCTCCGCATCATCAGCATCGCCTGGTTACGCATGTCCTGGAAGCCTGTATCACTCAACGTCATTGCAGGTGCCACAGTAATCGAATCTCCTGTATGAATGCCCATCGGATCCATATTCTCCACCGTACAAATGATCACTACATTATCATTCTTATCACGCAGTAATTCCAGTTCGTATTCTTTCCAACCCAACACCGCTTTTTCAACAAGCACTTCATGAATGGGGGAAGCTGTTAACCCACGCTGCAAAGCCTCATCAAGTTCATCTTTACTGTGTACAAATCCGCCACCTGTTCCGCCCAGAGTAAATGAAGGACGAATTACCAAAGGATAACCGATCTCTTGTGCAAATTCTTTTCCTTCCAAAAAACTATTCGCCACCCTGCTCGGTGCTACTTTCACGCCGATCTTCACCATCAGTTGGCGAAACTTCTCTCTATCCTCGGCCGTATCGATCGCCGCTACATCCACACCTATCAAACGGCAATTATATTTTTCCCATACACCCAATTCATCGGCTTCCTTACAAAGGTTAAGAGCGGTCTGCCCGCCCATAGTAGGCAACACAGCATCCACCTGGTTTTCCTCCAATATCTTTTCAATGCTTTCAACGGTCAATGGCAGCAGGTACACTTTATCTGCCATCATCGGGTCAGTCATGATCGTTGCCGGATTGCTGTTGATAAGGATCACTTTAATCCCTTCTTCTCTCAAGCTTCTTGCAGCCTGCGAACCTGAATAATCAAATTCACAAGCCTGCCCAATAACGATGGGACCAGAACCGATGATCAAAACTGACTTAATTGAATTGTCTCTTGGCATTGAATAAGTTTTATGAGGTCAGCTATGTCCCGAACTTTCCGGGTACTATTTGTCTTCCGTTGCGTCGCACCCTGCATCGTTCAGATCAAATCCCTGCAATAAGTCAACAAAAAAACAAATTGTGCAAATGTAAGTGTGCCAAACTAAAGTTGATACTAATTTCTTGAGTTAACCCATTTGTGGTTTAACGATCGTAGCCACGTCATAGAAGGAAGCTCAATATACTTATGCGCCAGCCAGGCTGCAAGCATGATCACTGAAATAGGTAATAGCAGAAAAATGATAGGATAATCAGAAAGATAAGGCCGTGTATAATTCATTATCACATATCCAATATTCTGGTGAAGGAGATATAAAGGGAAAGATATCTTACCCAAGAATAATAAAGGCTTCCAACTCAACCAACTTAACCGGCCTAGAATGAATAGATAAAATACAACGTACAATCCTCCGCAAATAATTTTAGCCGATAAGATTTCAAAGTTGTTGACAGAAGTTGCCATGCACAACACCAGCAATAAATGTATATGCCAGCGATTCTGATATTCTTTTACCAGTAGCTTAAAAAATAGAATGCCGGCAAAAAAGAAAGAACCCCAGTCAGTAAGTGTTATAGAAGCAACAAAAGGCGGGAATTCAAATAAAAATGTATGTACCCAGTTAAGCAGGAGGACTGTTATTCCCCAAACAAAAAATAATCCCTGTCTTTTAAAGCTGAAGATTATCGCCATGGCTATATAGAAAAAGAATTCCGGAACCAATGACCAGTAAGCTCCATCGATAGTGCTTTTTCCAAACACCGTTGGGATCATAGTCAAATTAGCCGGCAAATGGTATGCTGAGCGTTCTCTTCCTGGTAAACCACACAAGTAAACTACAAGAAAGGTGGTGAACAAACAAAACCAGAATATGGGATATAACCGTGAAAAACGTTTGTACAAAAAACCTGCAGTGAATGTTGTATGCTTCAGTGTGAGAAAAATCACAAAGCCACTGATAATGAAAAAGAAAAACACTCCCATATAACCATATGCAAAATCAAACGAGTCATCAAATACATTTCCATAAAATTTTCTGTAAACTTTTGTATAATGATAGATCATCACAGATAATGCAGCCAATCCTCTAAAGGCATCCAGGGTTGCGATCCTCGTCACAGCTAAGTTTTTACTAAAATAAAGAGAATAACTCTGTAGCATCTGTGAAAATGTATTTTTGAACATATGAGGAAACGATCGGTCTTTATTGGTGCCTGTCTTCTTTTTTTCGTAACAGGCGTAATGGCTCAATATCCAAGAGGTTATTTCAGAAATCCTTTGGATATACCTATGCAGCTCGTCACCAATTTCGGTGAATTGCGTACGGATCATTTTCACATGGGACTTGATATCCGAACACAGCAAAGAGAAAACCTGCCTGTGTACGCTGCCGCCGAAGGTTATATTAGTAGAGTTGAAATTGAAGAAGGCGGTTATGGCAGGTGTTTATATGTAACCCACCCTAACGGATTTACTACCATCTACGCCCATCTGAATGACTTTTTTCCGCAGCTACAGCAATATGTAAAAGACAAGCAGTATAAAGAAGAGCAATGGGAACAATCTATTGAGTTAGATCCAGGCCTGTTTCCTGTTCAGAAAGGTTCCTTCATTGCATATAGCGGGAATACAGGTGCATCGCAGGGACCTCACCTTCATTTCGAGATAATGGAAACTGCCAGTTGGAAAAGGATAAATCCTTTGTTATTTGATTTTGAGGTAGCAGATGATAAAAAGCCTTTCATCAACAGGTTTTTTGTATATGACAGGAATTATAGTACTTATTCGACAAAACCTAAAGAGATCTCAATCAAAAATACTGGTAGTATATACACAACCAAAGATTCAATAGTTGAAATCCCTTCTAACAAGATCAGCTTTGGCTTTTTTGGAGAGGATATGGGCAACACATCCTCTTTCCGTTATGGAATTTACGAAACAGAATTATGGGTGGATAGCATTAAAAAGTTTAGTTACAAACTGGACGGCTTTGATTATAAAGAAAGCCGTTATATGAACGCCTGTGTAGATTATAAAACCAAATACGAAAGAGGAAATTATATAAAGCATTTATCTATCCTTCCCGGCAATGATCTGAATATTTTTGACAGGAAGGCGGGTGATGGTGTTATTCATCTTACAGATACCCTACCTCATTCAGTTCACTTAATTGCAAGAGATGAATTTGGTAATGAAAGTGTTCTTCAATTTCATTATGTGTGGAAGCCTGCAGCTTACCAACCCTTATTTTTCACACAACAAACCATTCCATTCAAACCGAATGAATCCAACTACTACGAAGCCGAGAATATCAACATAAGTTTACCGGATAATGCTCTTTATGATACTGTCAGCTTTTTCTATGCTGCCAGGACCGACGCCGGTAAAACTGTACATCAATTACACAATGGTACGGTACCTTTGCAGGAGCCTTATATTGTTGTAATGAGTAATCAAAAGTTCTCTACTCCTTCTAAAGTATTAATGTATTTAAGCAACAATCGTTACAGGCAGATACTTAAGCCGGCATATAAAGGCAACGGATTTTATGAAAGCAGCTTCAATCAATTCGGAAATTTGTCTTTACTGCAGGACGAAGTCATTCCTGTAATTACAACTTCCGGATGGCGTAAAGACAAGCTGTTTGCACAGGAAGGAACATTGCGTATCAAAGCAACGGATAACATTGGTGGCATTCAAAAATTCAGAGGTGAGTTGGATGGGAAATGGATATTGTTTGAAAAGAAAGGAAGCATTTTTACTTACAGGTTTGATGAAAAATGCTCGTTAGGAAAACATGAACTGAAAATAATTGCTGAAGATGCAGTAGGTAATAAAAGTATAAGAACATATAATTTTGAACTGCGGGAAAAACTTCCGGTAGTTAAAAAGAAAAAGAAAGTAGTCAAGAAAAAGAAAAATGGCAACACATCTAAAAGAAAGCGATAAAGCTCCGGCATTCACTGGTGTAGATCAGAATGGCAAGAAAGTATCTCTAAGTGACTATAAAGGGAAGAAGGTGGTTTTGTTCTTTTATCCTGAGGATGATACGCCAACTTGTACCATCCAGGCTTGTAATCTCAGGGATAACCATAGCTTATTAAAAAAAGAAGGATTTGAAGTGCTGGGTGTAAGTCCTGATG
>JAEZDC010000048.1 GCA_023429825.1 Bacteroidota bacterium
CCTTTCGAAAGCGTCATCCCGGAGGCGAAACAAAAAAAGACGGCACACTTGTAAAAAATCAGCAAAGGTTGGGACCCTTAACGATGGAAGCAAGGCGCTGGGGAATGAACCAGGTGTTGGCTATACAAAATGAAGTGAACGATGCCGCAGAAAAGCTGAATAAGCCTAAGGTTGATATTCTCAATAAAGAAGAAGTAGATCGAATCAATCAGTTAATAGCAGGTAACACTTGGCCGGATAAATGGACCGGTAATGAGCCAACCGCCGATACTGTGATGGATAAGTTTTTTTCAGACGGATCAGTTTTGCCTAATCTTTTTGGTTCATGAGCATCCGTTTTACCATATCACAACTGCAGCAACTTAAAAACGATGGAAAGATTAGGTCTTTTGAAGTGAAAGACGCAGTAAAGCCTAAGCAGAAACTACCGAAAAAGAAAGGTAAGCAGGTGACGTATATCGAAAATCAATTAGCTCTATGGTGTAAGTCCAAAGGCTACAATCTGCTAAGTGAACACAGGTTTCATCCTGCGAGAAAATTCAGGTTTGACTATGCAATTGAAGAATTAATGATTGCAATTGAATATGAAGGATTGTTTTCGGAAAAAAGCGGTCACACCACAATCTCAGGTTATAACAAAGACGTGGTTAAGTACAACCTGGCAGCTGAATGTGGCTGGACGGTTATCAGGTTTACCGCACTTAACTATAAAACAATTATCCAAGAATTAGAAAAACATACACGATGAAGTTTGAAGAAATAAAAAAAGGAAAAAAGTATAAAAAGAAGGTTTCTCAGCAGGCATTGGGCCGGAAGAATAAAGAAAACCTTCAGACTGATGTTTTCGTGCTTGATGTAAAAAAAGAAACCTGCGAAGTGCTTGCATCGATTGGCAGGATGCCGGCTCAATGGTACACACGATCTAACTATCAATACTGGAAATCATGATTACAGAAACTGGATTTGCAAAGGATCCATCCATAATGCCGGAAGGTATAGTTGTAACATTTGGAAAAGAGATGATCAAGGAGCAAGGAGGATTGAAAACATTTATCAAGGCGTTTCAAGAGACGATGTCGGATTATGACAATGGCGGATATTGGATGCATACCTGTAGCAACTTCCCCACGATTGATATCGATCATATATACATTATCGTAGCAAATCGGTTATGGGGTCGTGTGTATTGCGGTGGCTTCAGAAAAAATCATGAGAAAAATATTGTTGGATATGGAGCGACCGGTAAACAAAAACTGATGGATAAACCTTTCGTGATTTTATCCGGTCCTTTTGAAAAATGCCCTTTTAAACGCGAGTTGAAAGGGTTCCAAGGGTTCCGTTACTGTACAAAACTTTTCTGATGGAGAGATTAGGCAAAAAATTAAAACTAGGAGAGACATTCATTACATCTACCAAACGAATGACTAAAGATCGATCTGCTATGTCGCAATGGAATGAACAGATGAATGGCCCTCTAATTACTTATGAGGTATTGCGTCCGGGTATGATTAGAACATTTATGAAAGGGAAAAGAAATTATCTGTGTGAAGTACTTGCTCTGGTTGAACTAAGAACCGGTTACTATGGGATAACGCTAGTGAGTAAACAACCAAAAGCCACTGTTGAAGATTACGAACAACAAAATATCAGATGGCGACACGCCGGAGCTGTATATACCGGGTATAATCGCTGGTGGCAATTTAATTACTTAGTTAAAGTCATAGAGAATTGATATGAATAGGATATTACCAGTAATAACTCTATACCAGCCATGGGCGACATGGATCATGCGGGAGTGGAAAACGATTGAAACCCGCACACATAATCGCTTCCAATGTCTGAAAGGGCAGACTATACTCATTCATGCTGGACAGAAAACAGACTACAGCGAAGTAGCTACAAAAAATAACTATCTAACATGGGAGCAGATCTGTTATAAACCAGAGGAACTCGTTAACGGATTCATCCTCGGCCATGTTCATGTATCTGGCTTTAAGAAGCTCGACGTCTCTCATTCAAAATCAGCACTTATCGATTGTGAGCACACTGAAAGGTGGGGCTTGTTCCTTGAAAAAATACATTGCTTTGATGTTCCGATACCAGTTCAAGGCGAAATGGGAATATGGTATTTCGACCATGAACTTATGCAAAAAGTAAAAAAGCCAAAACAACAACTACCATCCTTATTTTAATTTCGACTCATTAGCATCATCGTAGTCTTTATTATGACGTGCCTCGATGGCTTGGTACATTAATCGAAAGAACTCATAATCGCTATGATCACGTTCCGGCAGTAGGCAGGTACCCAGAGCAGCTTCACAAATGAAAGTGTTGGTTTTGAACTTCTGGTTGAATGTCGGATGTTCGCAGGTTATAGCCAGCTGGATGCCGGTGGTACCTTGAATGAAGAATATAACTTGCTCTTGGTCATATTCAAACTGGAGCGGAGTCGGTTGCTGGTATCTCATTATCCAAAATAGTTTGCTTTTAAATCTTCTTCCATTTCCTTCATGATCTCTGGAAGCAGGTTATTAGATAGTGCATAGTCAACCACAGCTTGGTCGTCTTTCCATTCAAATTCTTCGCCTTTAACTTTCTTAATGATTTTCGCCGAAGCATCAATGAAGGAATCCCTTAGGATATCGTGCAGCGTAAGTTGCCATGAATATTCTTCCAGTGGAAGCTCGTAATTGTGTTGTACGTAAAGCATAAGCAGATTGGAATAATTTTTTCTAATTTACTTGAATGGATGATAACACCAAAGTTTGGTTCGGTAAATACCGGGACAAGAAAACACTGGGTGAGCTATCCAACGGGTACCTGCAGACTTTATACGATCGGCAAAAGGAAGATATGTCGCCAGCTCTCAAAGAGTATATCATACAGCGTGTACCGGTGCTAAGGGCTACGGTAGGTCGCAAAGATCCTGACAGGGAGGACAACCAACAAGCTGATTGACAGTGCTCAAGTGTATAAAAGGTGCCGGAAGACACAAAAAGACACAAAAGTGGTAAAAAGTAGTACAGAGTAATACCAATTCCTATAAATTTGAACCGTGAACTTTGGACAAGGTTCATAAAAAAGGCCCCGGAATGTGACTAGCATCCGAGGCCCGGTTCTTAAGAAGGTTAGAGATTTATGATCTCCACTACCAACTTAAGGGCCATCAAAATCTGAATGATAAGGGCCAGGACTTGACGACCATCAGTTCTGGCTTCTTTGTTTGGATTGCTATCCATTGGGTTTAGTGTATACCGGTTTTTTCCGGCAACTTCTTTATTACATACCCCACAACAACTTCAATGAACAAACCCATTTCAGACAGGGCGAACTTAGTCGCGAAATATTGAAAAAAAAATTTTTTAATCATCTTTTTCATTGTTCGTTGAGTTATCAACAGATTGATGTTCACTAACTGTGGAAACAGATTATATGTACCACTCATTATCAGTATCAAATATCTTTTCTGTTCCACGTTCCACGACATCCAATTTTCTTTTTTCTTGCCATCTGGCAATACCATCATGCTAATATTAGCATCCCCTCTATAAGTATAGTAGCGCTTATCCGTTTCTTGTGCCATATATCTGTATATATAAATTCATCGTTTTTGTTTTCCAGATCTAAACCTAAGCCTCCAGTTCCGGCAAAGGGGTGTAAATATTTTACATAGCCCTTAAAATTACCACCAGCCGGGCCGCTGCTTTGCCCTCATGTATCCAGCACGCATCCCCTTAATCGGTGAATCTTGCTTATAGAACCCTGCACCCGTATGTATAAGAACCCTTTTTTTGTTTGACTTAGAAAAACATAGCAAATTGAATTTGCATTGTCAAGAGCTACCGAGTCACAAACAAAAATATCTTTCTACCTCCCACGACACAACATTTCACATTCTCACAGTTGTGAATAACCGTTCAATCGCTTTTCAGACTGATACAGAAGTTTATCAATCTGTCATTTTCCTTACAAACTGATAAGAAAGTTTATCAATATGCAATTCACTTTTGTGGAAAAAATAATAGATCAAAGAACTACTTCCGTCAGCTTCCCGGATAGTATAAGTTTAGGAAGAGCTTAGGAGCACAAAGGTCATATCTCACATTCTGCATCTGTCAACATTCCTTCAACATTCTATCAGCAAACTTAATATCGATCATACACCGAACACCATTTGGTTAGGAACTATGTGTGACCTCAAGTGACCATCTGTGACCTTTAGTGACTTTCATAGAATAAATATCAGAGAAAGATGAATTTTAGAAAAGGACAATGGGCGGACTTGTACTTTTGAATAGTAACAATTACTATTTTTGAGACATAATACGACACTTATAATATGACGATGCAGCCCCAAAAGACGACTTTACAATCCCGGGTTATTGAGACTAAATCAATCAATTGGAAAGAGTTACAGTTCATTCAGCAAGAAGACTTTAAGGAATTACCGAAGGAAGCGAAAGCGAAACTCAAAACGTCAGTTCTATCCAACAATTTCACGCAACCTTTTTATGTGTGGAAGGATCCTGAAAGTGCCATAATGTTTTGCTTAGATGGTAAACATAGAGTTAAGATATTGGAGGAGCTGGTGGAAGAACAGCATCAGGTACCGGACCTCCTACCTGCCACATTCATCCAATGTGACAATAAGCAGGAAGCTGCAAAGCTTGTTCTGATATATTCATCCCTTTACGCTAAGATCACCCAGCAGGGTTTATTTGACTTCATTCAAATGTATGATCTTGAATACGACGATATCAAGGTAGAGATGCATATACCGGATTTCTCGTCCGATCGGTTTGAGCAGAAATTTGATTTATACGAAACCCATGATTGCGAAGAAAACGAAGGGACAGATTCGGGAGATATTCTTGTTCAACCTGGCGATCTGTTTGAGATCAACAGTCACCGGATTATTTGCGGTTCATTTACAGATGCCGGGACAGTTGGGGAGCTAATGAATGGTAAAAAGGCACGCATTCTCAACTGTGATCCTCCTTATAACCTACCTGCAGACTTCTTTTTGAAGGATAACAGGAAGACTCACAACCATTCTGACTTTGCAATGGGTGCCGGTGAGATGTCTGATGAGGAGTTCGTAGAGTTCCTCGCGCTCATCATGCAACGTGCTGTTGACCACTCGATGCCCGGTGCAATTCATTACATCTTTATGGACTTCCGTCATTGCTGGCATATGACTGAAGCAGGTAGAAGGGTTTACGGTACCGTACAGCCAAAACAGCTATGCGTTTGGAACAAGGATATTATGGCTAACGGGTCTTTCTACCGAGCTAAGCAGGAGTTGTGTTTTGTTTTCTCTAATGAGCAGGCAAAGGCTTTATGGAATAAAGACCTGCTTGATCATGGAGGCTTCTATAAAGACAACAATGAGCTGGTATTCATATTCAAGTCAGGTGATGATGATGTTAAGCATTTGAGTCATCTGGATTTAAAAGACAGGATCCGTACAAACGTATGGAGCTATCCATCTGCCAACAGCACAGCCAACCCTGACAGGTACGAGTTAAAGAATCACCCGACCCCTAAGCCGGTGCAGATGATCGCTGATGCAATACTCGATACTACAAATGAGGGTGACATTGTTATCGATTGGTTCTTAGGTAGTGGCACATGCCTCATTGCATGCGAGCAGACTAAAAGGCTTTGTTATGCTACTGAGATAGAGCCGAAATATGTTCAATCAATTATCAAACGATATCTGAGCTTTTGTTCTAAGAAAGGAATTGAGGTTAATTTCGCTCATATCAATGGGCAGCTAACCTTAAATGACTTCACGGATGAAAGAGCAGAGTAAAAAAGAACTTGAGATTATGGCAGCGGCGAAACGTACAGTTATCGATTATCTGCAGGATGAACTGAAAGTCAACTCAGATGCCTTAAGAGCTTATGAGCCTACAGCAATGGAAGGCTTAACTGATGAAGTGAAGAAGTTGCGTGAAGTTCAGGCAATGATTCTGCGTGATCGTATAGCTGAGATCAACCGCCATATTGCTGTGATCAAGAGGATGTATCCTGAATCTTAAAATGCTTAAATATGGACGCCCCCAAATTCTGTATGTGCTGCGGAGTTCCGCTTCATTTACATGCGACCTGCTGCGGCTGGGATAATGCTCACCTAGTCGTTTTCCAGAATGATAACCTGTATGGTTTTGCAGCAACTACGTCTGCCGAGGAGAAAGAATTGCGTTGGCTAATATCACAGTCACCGAATGCAGAGGCTATCGCTGCAAAGACGTTTCCGTTATACAATGACGGATCTGTATCCTTTGTTATTAAAAATCTGAATGAAGGATTTAGTTTTCCCGTAACACCAATGAAAATTGGCGACTGATGCCTGCGATCGATAAAATAGAATACGAGAAGCGTATCCGCATTGTACAAGAGTGGCTGATCGATGATTGGTCGCCTACGGATATCATTGCACAAGTCAACCAAAAGTGGGGCATTGAAGAACGCCAGGCGAAAAGGTATATAGCTGATGCCCGGGAAAGATGGCATCAAGAAGAGCAGGAGTTACTGGATAAGAAGCGTCAGCGTAAAGTGAAGAAATTGCAGAAGCTAGCACGGACCTTAAAGGATGAGTATAAGGGAACGCCATCAGGCATAAGAGCTCAACTGCAGGTGGAACGTGAGATCATCACATTAGAATCATTAAGGCCTGCAACCAAAGTAGAATTAACCGGAGCAGGTGGAACAGATCTATTCGCCAACAAATCAGATGATGAATTAAAAAAGCTTTTGGAAGAAACTATCTCCAAGATAAAGGATTAGCCTACCAACCCCATGACGCAAGCAGCTCGACAACATATGATCGAATCTATTTTAGCTGCTCAGGAGTTATTAGCCCGGCAATCCAAAACATCATTTAAGAAGTTCGTTAAGTATACCAAAGAGGATTACATCATGCAATGGTTTCATGCTGTGATCTGCGATAAGCTTGATGAATTTGCAGCCGGCTTAATTAAAAACATGATGATTCTGATGCCGCCACAGCATGGTAAATCAGAACTTGCCACAAGGTTATTTCCAGCATACATCCATGGCAGAGATCCGGATAAAAGAATCGCCATTGCCAGTTATTCAGATACAATGGCCAGTGGTTTTAATAGATCCATTCAACGATATATGGATACTGAAGCCTATGGAAAAGTGTTCCCGAATACCCAACTGAATGGAAGTAAAATATTCAATACCAATTACACCAACTATTCACGCACAGAGCATCTATACGAAATAGTAAATAAGAAAGGATCCTTGAGAACCGTTGGTCGTGGCGGATCGTTAACAGGTAATCCGGTAGACCTAGGGATCATTGATGACTTGTATAAGGATAGAGCGGAAGCCAGATCAATGGCGGTGAGTCAATTTACATATGAATGGTATGTAGATGTATTCAGAACACGTCTGCATAATGACAGCCAACAGCTGATAATGAATACAAGGTGGGATGATAATGATCTCGTTGGTAGAATATTGGAAGATCAACCCGATAAGTGGGTTGTAATTAAGTTCCCAGCAATCAAAACCAAAGATGTTACCCCATATGATCCTCGTGAGGAAGGGGAAGTCTTATGGGAAAGCAGGCATAGCTTGGAAAAGATACTGGAGCAAAAGAAACTTAGCCAGGTCAGTTTCAATTCTCTTTATCAGCAGGATCCTAAACCAGATACCAGCATTTTAATTTTCCCTAACTGGATCGAGATACCTCAATGGCCAGATATTGATATCGATACATATGGTTTGGACTTTGGCGGGGATACCGGTATCACTACTTTGGTTAAGCATGGCAACTGGGGATTTAATGAGGCTGGCATGCCAAAGGTTGTATTCGAGGAGTTGTGTTATGGCAAAGGTGTTTCCATGAAGGCGCTGGCAAAGATTCTAAAGGATAGCGGTTATAAAGGCGGGTTGGTTTATTGTGATCATCAGCCCACTAAGATAGCAGAGCTTCGGACATTAGGTGTTTCAGCGTTCCCTGCAGTGAAAGGAGAAGGCAGTATTGACGCAGGTATAATGATGCTTAATGATTGTGAATGCTACTATACCAAGCCGTCTACGAACCTCAAGAAAGAGCTAAACACATATCAGTACATTACTTATGGTAAGGTTATAACGAATATCCCGGTTGATGAGGATAATCACGCAATAGATGCATGCAGGTACTCCAGATATTCTAAGTACTTTAGAAAATAAAAACATGGAATCTGCTGAAAAGATCATTTCATCACTGGAGGAAAAGTACCCGCAGTCTGACCCGATCGATATCCAGAACTGGGTTGATAATAATCTTAATCTTAATGTCGGGTTTTATAATCAATTTATTCTTGGGCTTACAGTTTCTGATCCGATGCAAGTGGGTATGGCTCATTATGAAAGTCGCATGAGAAGTGCATTACCTCCCTCTTTACGGGACTACGCAGCATTCTCGCCATGGTCCTTTAGATCAGATGAAGTAGATGATGCAAAGCAAGTTTTTGGCGAAATAGCAGGCTATTATAGCATTGATGTCGACGTTGAGAAAACATTCGAGCGGTTAGGAATTAAAAAGGACAGTTATTATTTTATTGTTGTGACCATCGTGAGGATACCAGTCATTCATCTCATCCAATAGGTTCAGTCTAAAAAATAAAAAAAAGATAAGAAAAGTTTTGAATTTTCAAAACCTTCACTTATCTTTGATCTATGATAATCCGGTTATCAGTCGTGTTGAAAGGATTTAAGTTGAGAGTTACGATCTCTCTTAAATCGGTAAAAAAGAGAATTGCAAAATTTCTTTTTTAGACACGCAGGGGGAGGTAATCCCTCCCCTTTTTTGATAACCTCAAATCAAAGTTATGAAAAAGTGGAAAGACTTCTTTCGACGGTACCAGGCGGATGGTGAAGCTGAAGTTCAATTTGAGTTCAGTATATGGCATCTGATCATTATTGCCTTACTCATCGGATTGGCGATTTACACATTTAGCAACTAAAAACATTAACTATGACCTTTCTGGAAGAGATGAAAGTTAAAGCTGAAGCAAAAGCCGTTCAAATGGCAAAACTTGAGTTGTCAGTTTGGAATGATGGGCATGAACAGGAATTAAAGCAACACTTTGGATTCAATGATAAGTCGTTGGCAGCAAGAAAAAGGCAGTTAACTAAAATGCAACAATCAAGCGATGAAAGTAACAGGAACTAAAGAAGCATTTGAAAAACTAATTTCCGAGCGTGGAGTATTTCATAAATTGGGAGTAGATAAGGCAACAGTAGCCAACTGGAAGCGTTATGTACAGGAAGGTAAAAGCATCAGCCTCGATAAAATGGAAGAGATGCTGTTGAGAGCCGGCGCCACGGTGGTAAAAGAAAAAGTTTGGAACTTACCTAAATAATCAAATATGAAAAAGCTATTTATTCTTTTTGCAGTAGTTACTGCAGTTGTTTCGTGTAGTAAGGAAGCAGATGAACCAAGTAATACTATTAATGTAAGCGCTTCAATGCAGACTTACTTACAAACTTCAGGAAGCGGATCAACAATGTATTATCAGCCATTTGTTACGGTTGATAAGACAATGACCGATTCTGCTTTCTTCGTAGTTCAGTGGGATCATTATAATGCAGCTAATGTCTATGCCTTCCAGTTAAGAGATACAGTTAAGCTGCCTCCGTCCATGGGATCAAATTCACATATCAGCACATATCTGGTAGCCGGGGGGCAGGCAAAGAATGTTAAGTTAATTAATGCGTGGAGTAAAAGTGGAACATATACTTTCAATTATTAGTTATGCAAGCCCATGAATTACGAGTAGGAAATAGGGTTTTAAACAATGGAGTTATCCGAAAAGTAACCGGCTTAATTCCGCATGGAGATAAGTATATTGTTTTGTTGGATGATCCTGTAACAAAAAGAAGTCTACAAGACATTCATCCTATTCCACTTACACCTGAGATATTAGAGCAGTGTGGATTCGAAGATGTATCACTAGGTAAAAATGGACTAGCTGTCAGGATGATGATAAACAGCAGTGATGAACTTGCATACTGGAAAGATGAAGGAATATTACGGTATCAAACTAGACTGTCAGGATTCACAAGACAGTTTGCCCACATCAAATATTTACACCAACTTCAGAACCTATACTTTGCTATGACCGGTGAGGAGCTTGATGGTACTATCAATATTGAAAAAGAAAACATCCTACGTTACGATATAGGAGCTAAAACCATAGAACGATAATTTATGACCCACAAAAAAGCTACAACCTCGGACGAAGCCTGGAATATCCAAGAAACATATTCAGGTAAACCTCATGGTTGGATACAATGGAAGGGAACAGAAGTATGCATGGATGTACATTGCAAGTGTGGTAAACTGTTTCACATTGATGCAGGTTTTGCCTACCATGTAAAGTGTCCTTCATGTAGCAGTGTGTATATGTGTAACGGTCACATCGAATTAATTGAATTGGAACAAGAGCCGGATAGCTGTGTCGTTTCCGCTGATGAAATAGACGATAGCTCTGAATCGGACACAGGGGGAATAAAAGTATCATTAGCCGATCCATCGATATTGGAAGGCCCGGTGGTAGGTTACGACATTGATCCTAAAACATCAACAACCTCAACAGAATCAAATCTGCTTATGAACAAGATCACCAATAAGATCATCGACAATCTTCAATTGATCGTGACAGATAAATATATCGGTCCTTCATATGAACATGGGCTTCGGATATTCAAAACGGATATTGAAGAATTAAAGTCTGGATGCACATTATATTTCATGGAGTGCGGCATGGCCGGGCATCCACTCAAAGATGATGAAGTTTGCGTCGTTCATGTTTCACCTGGCGGATATGAAAAGTCATTCTTGGTTAGTAGGGAAGGAATGGATACTCAGGATCGGGAGTTATACATATTGAAGTTGTTATCTTTCATAGGAGATTAATCCAGTTTTGTATAAAACCGTGAAGTTTAAAATGAGACCAATTAGGTCATGTTTATCTGTTAGGAGGCTTTATGGATCCTCCGCATAAGCCGAGGTTTAATTTCTTTCAAGTCTAAGTTATCAACAATTACTATCAAATAGTTGAAAAAACTATTTTACCGCCGCTTTATTCAGAAATAATTTTATTTTTGAAATAGTTTCAATGCCCCCTTTCAATGTTTCTAAAAGTGAGAAGAGATGTGTTAACTGCAACTCGATACTGTTTGTAGGTAACATTCAGAAAGGTTTCATTGATATAGATTGCCGGAAGTGTAAGACGAAAAACGTGTTTGTTGCCGGTGAAATAAATGCAGAGAGCCTTGATAAGTTGAACAGATCAAGTTCCTATCATACGAGCTCCCGTCATTAGGTAAATCAAAACAGAACGCCAAGAGCGTCAGCGTTATCAGAAATGGTAATACTGGCGCTTTTTTCATTTATACCTATAATGAAGAAAACAAACCCGTACGCAAAAGCAGGCAAAGAACTTATGAAGCTCAACTTAGGTTCGGCTGTCAAATCGTTTGCATCTGGTTTAATTGGCACTTTCAGCAGTACAGGTGTAAAAGATGGCGTATACTTTTTAGATAATGGAGGTGAGTTACACTTCAAATTTAGTGGACATGATAGCGCTACCACTGCATACACCAAATGCGCACCTGTCCCTGCTATTATCAACCGGATGGCTAAGGCTTACATTAATGGTAAGACTTGGATTCTTGATAAAGATGGAAAAGACGCCACCAGTAAAGAGGCTGAAAAAATAAAGAAGCTGCTACGCCGTCCTAATCCGTTCCAAAGTTGGAAAGAGTTCGAAGCTCAAGCATATATCTACAAAAAGTTATTTGGTTACACTATTATTCTCCCAATCAAACCTTACGGCTTCCCTAATATAGAAGCTACTTCCCTCTGGAACATACCCCCATTTCTTGTAGATATTGAAGAAACCAACCAACTATTTTACCAGAAAGATGCTAAAATCATCAAGCAGCTGGTACTGAAATATAAAGGTACTCGTACGACTTTGCAGGCGGATGATGTGTACATCATGAAAGATGTAACGCCTTCTTTTGATTCAATTGTAATCCCTGAAAGCCCGATCAAGGCACTTGAAATGCAGATCAATAACATTATCGGTGCTTATGAAAGTAGAAATGTATTAATTAATTACCGAGGCGCTCTCGGTATCCTATCTCCTGAGAAGGATCAATATGGAGCTGTTCCGGTTGAACCCAACGATAAAGAAGCGTTACAAAAAGATTTCCAGCGATATGGTTTGAAAAAAAGCCAGTGGCAAGTGATCATCTCGAAAGCTGCGCTGAAGTGGCAACCTATGGGCTATGCTACAAAGGATCTTATGCTATTCGAGGAGATTGAGGATGATGTTATGAGGCTATGCGATCAGTTCAATTATCCATACCGGTTATTGTCTTCAAACAAAACAAATTCACTGGGCGGAAGCGATTTAGATCCCTACAAAAAGCTTCTATATCACGATGCCATTATCCCGGAAGCCGAAAGTGATTATGAAGCATGGAGCGAGTTCTTCAATTGCTCCGCATACGGCTTGACTCTTAATAAAGACTTTTCTCACGTTCCTGTTTTACAAGCTGATAAGAAAAATGATGCTGAAGCCAGAAAGGTTTTGAACGAGGCACTTAAAGTAGAATGGGAAGCAGATATACTAACGCTTAATCAATGGTTAGTCAAGTTAGGTGAAGACCCAATTGGTCCTGATGGCGACTTAAGAAGATCACAGATGACAACTGCTAAGACAATGTTAGCCGTTACAATCGGTGTGGGCGGTATTCAAGGATTAATTGCAGTGATTAGTGATTCAATAATGTCAGAAGAAGCCAAACAAGCGACACTTGAAATTGTATTTAATCTAAGTCCTGAGGATGCTGCCAGAATGGTGAAAGCCAAAAAGCCTGAAAGCAGCGCAGGAAATAACAATAATGTAAATGAAGAAACTGATTAAACTCATTTTTAAAAGCATCCTTCTGGTTTTTATCAAAGCCAGGCTAATGGTAGTGAACAAACTCTGGAAGTTCAAAGCCAGGTTGAATGTTGTGTCTCTTCGAATGGCAATCGAACAGGCTGATAAGATACAAGCAGCAACAGGAAGAAAGATGATTGTAATCTTCAACAGTGACAAGATGGAGTATGAAGCAGTGGAGAAGCAGATGCTCAAGTCAATAGCGAATAACAGGAAAGTGAAAGGCCAACCAAAGCAAACAGATTACCGGAAGAAGCAGGGAGAGAGAAAGCCTGGTAGTATCACTCATCATCGTGTTCACAGAATCGAAAGAAGATCATTATACGTAACGAAATGATATGGGATAGTCCGATATCGAAGCCAACTGAAGGAGACCTTAAAGCGGTTACAAGGTTTGCTTGGATACCGAAGCAGATAGGTAACAGGAAGGTGTGGCTGCAAGAATATCAGCAATTGTAGGAATACAAGATGAGGAACAGGACTTGTCCAATCACATTTCTGCTAGTGTATTGTGGCAGTTGGGAGTTGGTCGATTCAAAAATTAAGTCAAATGTCAGAGCAACAAACTAAAAAAGCTACTGCAGAGAAGCCGAAGGTTGATATTAAGTCGCTGGAAGCATCAAAGCAGGTGAAGGAAAAAGCATTGTCAACAAATCAAATAATTCGAAAATGAGCAAGATCATCATCCCTGAAAATCTGAAAGGTAAGGAGCTGTACAAGTTCCTTATTGCCAATAAGGATGCTTTAGTTGCACAGAAGAAGTCGGGCGTGAAATATTCTGATCCGTTAGATTGTTTGCCTGGGATGATGACTATCGATAAGGATGGTCAGCTTCAAATCAAAGCCGAAGGAGATGATACTGCACTTCCTGCCGATACAGAAGATTCATTGATGCGTAGAGTTGTTGCAAATGCAATGAATTGGTGTGATCATGCTATGGATGTATTGTTCGATGACTGTGCTAAAAAAACCATCAAAGAGCGTAAAGGTCTTATACCACATATAGCAGATCACATTCACCGGTCCGATAGCCATGTCGGTGATGTAAAGGATATCACACTGGAGCAGATCGAATTGAAAAGACTTGGACTTAAAGCAGAAGGATCTACTCAATGTATTGTATTTACTACTGAAATCCGGAAAGACTATAATGAAAAAATATTCTTTTTCTATAAGAAGAATAAGATCAAACAGCACAGCATCGGATTGCAGTATGTCAAAATACTTCTGTGCATTAATGACGAAGAGGAGAAAGAATATCACGATAACTGGAAGAAGTACATCGATCGAGTTATCAATAAAGAAATGGTAGAATCCCGTGGGTACTTCTGGGCAGTACTTGAAATAAGACTGTTAGAAAACTCATGTGTTCTATTTGGATGTAACGAACTCACACCAACACTTGACGTAAAGATAGACACTGAAGAAACTCAGCCGCCTACGAGCACTGAGAAGAGCCAGCCGTCACCGACATCCGAAGTCACCGTTGATAAATCCGTTGCCTGGGATAAGATCGTAGGCAAGATCAATTTTTAAATCAAAAAACTTCTAATTGAAAATGAAAAAGTTTAGAATGAGCAAAGGCCTGTACATGGTACTGGCTATTGTAGTAGGAGCATTGTTGTTCCTCTTCGGTGGGCACACGGCTGAGGCTGGTGTCACATTAGCAACTGCTCCCGCAGTTAGTTTATCGGCAGAAGAAAAAGAAGGCCTTGATGAAACTTCTCAGAAAACATTATTGGCCATTAAAAAATCTTTCCATCAATCGGTAGAGGACTTTAAAAAAGGACTGTTAACCAAAGAAGATGTAGAGCTCCAGATCAAAACTTTCGCTGACGGTCTTAAAGAGAACGAACTGAAAAAGCTGAAGGAAATGATCGAAGGAAAGGATGATAAAGATGATACATCTATCAAAGCCATCCTTACTAAGCAGGGCAATATGATCAATGAAATACGGACCAAAGGAATACCAGGTCAAAAAGAAACATTGTTATCTGTTGTTGAGGCGAACAAGGATGCTATCAAAGAATCTGCTACAAACAAATCAAAGGCACATGAGTTTACCATTAAGGCTGATACTTTAAGAGCTGCTATAACCGGTAACGCAAATGCTGAGGAAATTTCTGGCATTGGACAGTTAGCTCATAGAAAACTTACTGTATATGATCTCTTCCGTAAAGTACCTGTTTCTAAAGACAGAAATGGAACCGTAAGATATGTAGACTGGACGCCAGAAACTACTGTTAGAGCTGCCGCAGCAATCGCTGAAGGCGGTGTGTTCCCATCTTCTACAGCGAAATGGCAGGTGTATACAATGAATCTTGAGAAAGTAGGAGATTCTATCCCGATGTCAGAAGAACTCTTGT
This sequence comes from Bacteroidota bacterium, assembly GCA_023429825.1. Classification (GTDB taxonomy): domain Bacteria; phylum Bacteroidota; class Bacteroidia; order Chitinophagales; family Chitinophagaceae; genus JAEZDC01. The sequence goes on from JAEZDC010000048.1 coordinate 15,350, forward strand.
ATGATGCTTCAACGTTCGCTGCTGAATTAGAGAACTTCTTACGTGTAAACATGGCGATTAAGATTGATACTGATCTTATCGAAGGTGATGGAGCTTCTCCTAATATGAAAGGTTTATTGGCATACCTGAATGCATTTGTTCCAGCAGCGTCCGGCATTGCAGATGCAAGCATCTACGACTTGCTGGTTAAAGTTCGTGAGGCTATCACCAAACCATACGGCAGCAAGTATAATCCAGATTTTGCTTTAATGAACATCACCGATATCAATAGAATGAAGTTGAAGAAAGATGAAAATAATAACTACATCCTTCCTCCATTCTATGATAAGGCAGGTAACGTGGTTGATGGAATAACAGTTATTGAATGTAACACCATCACAGCAAACTCTATGGTCGTTGGAGATAGTCGATACGGGGCAATCTATGAGGAGCCAGAAACCGCAGTAACTACCGGCCTAGCGACAGGTGACTACGAAAGTGATATGGTGACACTGAAAGCTCGTAGAAGAATGAATTTGCTGATTAGGAATTCAGAGAAAACTGGGTTCTTAAAAATCACCGATATCGATGCCGCATTGGTAACAATTGCAACCGCAGCGTAAGCCATGGGTAAGAAGATAAAAAAATCAAAAAAAGTAACTGTTGTTTTTCTCCAGGAGTACGCTAATAAAAAGGCAGGTGACGAATCAGCTTTTGATAGCATGCTGGCAGGATCCCTTGTTTCAAGGGGTGTTGCTCAGATCAAACGCCTGGAGGGAACGACGGTGAAAACGGTTACGGAAGCTCCAAAAGCGGATCAGCCAATGCCGGAAAGTAAACCTCAGTCTTCACAAAAAAAGAATAAAAAGTAATGAAAAAGCTTTTCATCATAGCAGCAATGTGTGTTTTCACCTCTGCTGTTTCAGCGCAGATCGCACCTATTGCAGTTAAAACTACCAGTTACAATAATCATCTTGATACTGTAACAAACACTGCATCGAAAGTAACAACTGCATTTAAAATCGTTCCATTCAAAACTGGCGTTACCGCCCAGGTGGTTGTAACTAAAATCAGCGGAACCGTTGGAGGATCAATAACACTTCAAGGTTCAATGGACGGAACTAATTGGACCACTATCGGTAGTGCTGCAACGCCTACTGATGCCTCGGCTACTTACTCATTCAACACAACTGTTGGATGGTATTATGTCAGGACCAATTATACCGGAACTGGTACCATGTCAGCAAGTGTTAAAACGTACATATATCCGTATTAAGTTATGCTGATAGACAAAACATTTTTCATTGGCAACATTAACATCCCAAACACGGATAAGCAAGCCACCATCGAAAAACTCGAATGGTTCATCAATAGATACGAGCCTGAACTTCTTCAGAACGTACTTGGGTATGAATTATACCAAGAGTTTAAGACTGGCATTGCTGGAGAAGATCCTGCTCAAAAATGGAAAGACCTAAGAGATGGTGCTGAATACACAGGATTGAATGGTCGCCTCGCTAAGTGGAGAGGTCTTCTTGAGATTGTGGTACCTGCTAGTGGAGAAGGCGAGGATGCAATAGCAGCTCAAAAGCAAAGTATCATCGCTAACTACATCTATTACTTCTTTCTTAGAAGTACAGTTAGTCAAACATCAGGTGCAGGTGAAAATGTTGCTAAAGTTGAAAATGGAATAGCTATCAGTCCTGAAGGGAAGATGACCGTAGCTTGGAATGAAATGGTCAATTGGATTAATGAATTGATTTGCTATCTCGATGCTAAAAGGGACATATATCCTGAATGGCTTAAACAAGATAAAAGAGATCTAGCATCCAAATTTCAATGGATTAATCCACTATTCTAAACTTAAATAAAACTATGCAATCATTGCCCATATATGTAGTAGATGAAATAGCCAGTGTAGTACAGGCAGTAGATGCTGCTTTGTTTACTTCCCTTGGCAAACACATTCAATACATGCACGGGCATCCTTTGGAGATAGTTAATCTTCTAAAGGCGAAGGATGAAAGCAAAAGTTTGAAGGAAAAAAAGTATCCGCTCATTGCTTTGTTTCAGGACTTCCGGGAGAATAGAGATGATTACAAAACTTTTGGAACTGTTTCCTTAAGTCTGATCATCGCAAATTCTACTGAATCTAATCACACTGCAGTTGATCGGTATATCAAAAACTTCAAGCCTATTCTTTATCCCATCTACAATGAATTTTTGAAACAGTTGAGTAACCATACACAGTTTGTCCATAAGCCAGTATTTAAACACACAAAAATTGACAGAGTGTATTGGGGCAAGACTGGATTATACGGAGTAGAAGGGAACATCTTTCAGGATCATTTGGACTGCATTGAGTTGCAAAACCTAGAAATCACTATCAAAAACAAATTCTGTTCACAATAAAATTCAAAAGCAATGTTTTCATTATGTGCAAATATTGGAGCCAACACCGGGGAGATCCTGTGTGATGTGTCTCGTGGCATTCTGAAAAAGTCGTTTATCTATAACGACGTTTTTGGTTCAAGCCAATATGCAGATTCTGATACTTTTTTAGCAGCATTGGTTAACGCTTCTAAAAAGTCAAAATATGCATCTGACAAATTGTTCCCGCTTCCTGAAGTTCAGGATATAGCAGATAAGTCTGAAGCCAACAAGGAAGGGACCTTGGGCCTTGGTTTCAAAACTGTGTTGTTGGAAGGTAAGCCTGCGTATGAAATCAAAGGATTCGCTGGTAATGCTTTATTGAAGCAGTTGAGAAAATTCAATAATCAAACGATTAGAATTTTCGAATTCGATTCGAACAACAACTTCTGGGGAACTAAATCGGGCACCGACTTCATGGGCTTTAAAGCGAAAGTTTTCTTCACTGGAGGTAAGATCGCAACAGGCCAGAATGTTGAAGAAGGTATCGTTACCTGCACTATCGCATTCCTTGATACGACTGAATATTTCGATAACGCATATTACATGCCTATCACTGGTAACATCACCAGCGTTGTTGGATTGAAAGATGTTGAGTTGTATGAGGCAGCTGCTAATGCTTCTAATGCCTTTAAGATTGGTGGAAGAATCGCTACTTCTCAAATCGGCAACTACATCAATCTTCAAGAGAAGTATGGAGCAGAGTTAGCTGACGATGCTCTTTGGGTTGCTACGGTGGTTGCTACCGGTGCTGCCTTAACCATCACTTCAGTTGCAAACGATACTACCAACAAGCGCTGGACTGTAACGTTCGATGCTACTGAATTTGGTGCTCTGGCAGGTGGAGCGAAGATTAAGCTCAACCTGGCTGCTCCTGAGGTACTGGATGCAAATGATGTTTCCGGAATCGAGGGTATCGAATTCACGATTGATAAGTAATCTGATGTTTCCGGCAGAGATGTCGGAAACATTCTTTCTGATCTGTAATAATATTTTCTCACTGCTAAAAACTAAGTCATGGCAGAAAATAAAGAACAACCGAAAGGTTTAAAACACGAAGGTGTTGCATTCAATAGAGGTTGGATTCAAAAGTTCAAATCTGAAAAGGATTTCTTGAAAGAAATGGACGGAGAAGGATACAAGCACATCTATGAAGGCGATTCTAATCGTGTCAACAAGCTGAAGGAGGTATATGCATTGGCTAATGCGAGTGCCCCAGCAGATGTGAGTACATCAACTGAAGTAAAGTAAAAAGAGCTGGCGGTAAGAAATTACCGCCCCTCTTTGTTATTCTATGGTGACTGTCGCGGCATTATACAATCGAATGAAGGCGATCGATGTTAAGCAAATCAGCATCGACACTTTAAAGGAGACTGCAGAAACTGCAGCCGATCTAAATGCCGAGCAGATGTTCAAGGGCTTGAGAGCAGACGGAAGTGAGATCACTCCATCTTATTCCGATCCGACAATCCAGATAAAGGAAGCTAAAGGCCAGATCACTGATCATGTAACACTAAGGGATTCAGGATCCTTCCATGAAAAGACCAGAGTGGAGGTGGATAGTGAAAAAATGGTTTTCAAATCAATAGATGAGAAAAGCGCCAGGTTGGAGAAAAAATACAGTAAAAGCAACGGTTCCATTTTCGGTTTGAGCTTGCCTTATAAAAGAGAATATATGAATGAGAGAGTGCGACCGACTTTTAAAAAGAACATACAAGTCGCAACCAGGTTAAGAATGAGATAATGAAATACAGGTTAATCATATCGAAATATAAATACTACAAAGAGTGGTACCTGACATTGTCTGTTCATGAGAGATCATCCACGATCGGTATTTGGATTATTGAAAGAATGAATTGGTATTACGATATAGCCAAATCCTATGAACGAAACTTCCCTTCACTCAAATCTATGATATGAGTAGTGGTTGTGAAGGTTGTTTTACCTCAAATAGAGGTCAGCAAGAAGCCTTGATTAACGTGCTAAAGAAAGCAAAAGAACATGCGATCAAACAAAATATTACGGTGGCTGTTTACCAAGAAGGGTACGAATACAGATTCTGCAGCGCGGAAGAAGCTGTCAACGGATCCTATGCCATCAAACAGTTTGTATCGAAGCATAGTTGAACTCCCTTTAAAATTATTCATCTCCTGCCTTGTAACCGGAGATCTTACCTACCTGATTAAATCAGGCTCCCCTACCAACAAAGAAATAGATGAAGCTTGGGATGTTATCACAGAGGAATATGCCACTGCAACGGGTAATCATGAGCATAGGCTTTACATCTCTCTAATGAAAGAGCTAGCTCTACTGAAGTGTGATTATAAGTTGATTCTTACATTAATTCAGGTCTTACGTGAGGTGTATGATAAAAGATTAGCATCAGAACTAAACAAACTACTTACTGTAAACTTCAAGTTTGACATATCAAACCCTGTACAATACAATCACGAGTTAGACAGATGCATAAAAAGAAGTAAAGACATTCTGCTAAATATTGAACTGAAAGAATCCCAGTTTAAAGCCATTCAGGAAAAATTTACTACCAAACAATCAAAGCCAACCAAAGAATATTTCCATAGCATTCTTATCACACTTAGTGATCATGCTAAATATTCCATTACCGATAGAATTACAGTTTATGAATTCTGTGAAAGGCTGAAGCGGTTCACTCAATATGTTGAATCCCTTAAATCCAAGAAATAATGGCAGTTGATGAACGCGTAGATAGTTTTATACATACCGAAGCCGTAGATGCGGAGCATAAGCATTTCCTTCAACTTCTTGAAACAATGATGGAGAAGATGAAGGAAGTTTCTAAACACAAGATTGAGCTCGGTAATGCAAAATCTGTTTCGGAAACTGTAAAAAGTCTACAGCAGTTGTATGGAACCATGGGCGAAATCGAAAGCAAGTCTATACTTGTTGCTAAAGCTGCAAAGGATCTATCAACTGCAAAACTTAATGAAGCTAAAGCGACTAAAGAAGCTGCCGCAGCTGCATTAAATGAAGCAAAAGCAAAGACTGAAAGTGCGAAAGCTGATAGATTGAAACAGCAAGAAGCTGATAAATCTGCAAGGTCTGCCGCAGCTCAATCCAAAGCTGCTGCGGATGCGGAGAATGATTACAAACAACTTTCAAAAGCATATGATGAGGCTGCACTAAAAGCAAAGAATTATGCAATTGCCTTGGGTGAAAGTCACCCTCAAACAGTTCAGGCAGTAAAAGACGCTAATGAACTTGGCAATTATCTCAAAAGACTTGACGGATCTGTGGGCCAGTTTCAGCGAAACGTTGGTAATTATTCCGGTGCTGTAAAGACATTGGAAAAGGCAATGTTCGATGTAAAGAAAAAGATCGATGAATTAAATTCTACCGGGAAAGCGAATGCCTCTGTTATCGCTGCATTAGAAAAAGAATATTCTCTTTTAGATAATATCGTTTCGTCTCAGGCCAATGGATTTATCTCCATGCGTCAGGAAATAAAGAGTAACGAAGTAGCTATTCAACAATTAAGCAGGGTATATGGTGAAGATTCTGATGTTGTTCGTCAACTCATTGCAGAGAATGGAAAATTGCGTGATTCATTCGCAGACTTGCAGGCTCAACAAAAGGCTTTAGGATCGGACACGTTTGTGTTTGACGGATTACTGCAGTCTGGCCAGGCCTTAGCTGGAATGTATGGAGCTGCTACAGGAGCTGCTGCATTATTTGGTGATGAGAGTGAAGACCTGCAAAAACAGATGGTGAAGTTGCAGGCTGTGATGGCAGTTGTACAGGGAGTACAGGCTGCGGTTAATGCATTACAGAAAGAAGGTGCCGCTGTTCAATTACTGCTTACACTCAGATCAAAGGCGCAGGCTGCGGTGGCAATTCTTCAAAACTTTGTACTTACAGGAGGCATCGCTGCTAAGAGAGGAGATATCGCTGCCACCGTTGCACAAACCGCAGCAACGAATGCACAGACCACTGCAACCAGAGCCGCAACCGTTGGTGCTATTGGTCTAAGGGCTGCATTGATTGCTACCGGTATCGGTGCTATCCTTGTCCTTTTAGTATCTGCAGCCAGTGCCATGGGAGCTTTCGGTGATTCGACCGAAGATGCTACTATCAACCTTGAGAAGCTAAGTGAAGAAGTAGAATATCAAAACGGGTTATTAGAATCCAATATAGCGTTCATTAAACAAAACACATCTGTAAGACTTGAGCAGGCAAAGCAAGCTGGCAAGGGTGCAACGGAGTTATTTAAAATTTCCCAACAAGGTTTGAAGGATGAGCAAAAGGCTTTGGATGAGAATATCAAACAGAGACAAGCTGCTTTTGACAAACGCTTTCAGGCGTTCGATAAACTACTTGGTGATGAATCTGACGCTGCTAAAAAGCAACGTTCAGAAATAATGGAGATTAACAAAAAGGAAAGTGATGAGTTGGATAAACTTAGAGCTCAAAGCAGATCATTGGATTATGAGGGAAATTTAGATGCCGAAAGAGAAAAGACTCGAATTGCAGAAGAGGGAAGAAAAAGTAGAGATGCTTATTTGGAAGCCAGCATTGTTAAACTCCAATCCGAAGGCGATGCTCAAAAACGATTAAGTGAGGATGAAAAGCAGAATCTTACGGGCAGGCTCTCTGCATTAAAAAACTATTATGCCATTCAAGAGCGTATCATTAATGAGCAAGCTGCAAAGGATCGTAGTAAATCAGATATCACATCAGGTGAGATCGCACTTATTGAACAAAGGAGAGTTGCAGCACTGAAGAATTCCAGAGCCGAATCACGCAAGCAGGAAGAACAACTCATTCGAGAAGAGAATAATCGCAAGCTGGCAATAAACTTTGAATTGCAAAAACTGCAACTAGATCAAAGTAAAAAAACGCAGGAAGGTGTTATCGAAAATGAAAACCAGTCTTTAGAAACGAGGCTACAGGCTTTACAGCAATTCACCTCTGTTCAAAAGCAGTTAATTGAAGGCGATTATAATTATCAACGGACTCTTCTTTCCCAAAAGGCCGCAAGTGACGAAGAGTACAAATTATTGGAAGCACAGAAAGATGCCAGGTTGGTTGAGTTGGCAGCGAATACTCAGCAGAAAATACTGGACATAACCAAAGCGTCCAATGAGAAGCTTCAACAGGAAAGTGCAAATCTTCAGGACAAGATCATTCAATTTCTTGCAGCTCCTAAAGTAAGGGATGTTCAATCGGCTCAACAGTATTCTGCCGATGTCCAAGCGCTCAACCAATCACTTCAGCAAAAGAAAATATCTGTTGAAGAATATGAACGTCAAAGAGCCATACTTCAAAAGCAGTACTCCAAAGAAGGTATGGAGTCTGAACTGGAGACTATACAGGCGCTAATCACCTATAAGAAATCTATTGGAGCTTCTACAATTGAAGATGAGATCAAACTTGCAAATCTTCAAAAAGAAATCAGCGATGATCTAACTGAATACCGGATTGAGAATGAAAAGAAGGTTCACGATCTTAAAAAGCAGTTAGCTCAAGATACTTTAAACCTTATAGAGACTGTTGTTCTGGCTGGATATGATCGTGAAAGGAATGCTATTCAGGAGAAGATGGATGCGATTGACCGGGCAAAGGAAAATGAGATCGCCGCTATTAATGTACAGGCTTTAACTGCTGAAGAAAAGGCTGCCCGGGTAACTCTTGCTGAAAAGAAGTTCCAGAGTGAAAAAGAAAGGCTGGCCAGAGAAGAGAAAAAGATCGAAGTTGAAAAAGCTAAAGCCGAAAAATTAGCTGCCTTACTAAAAATCAGTATTGAAACCGCAACAAAGGTTTTCCAAATCAAAGCACAGGCTGCTGCATTATTATCTAATCCGGTGACCGCTGCCTATGCACCAATAGCATTATCTCAAATACCGTTGGTTATAGCATCCGGAGCTATCGCTGCCGCATTAGTTGCAGCTAAGCCAATTCCAAAATTCAAATTCGGTAGAGATGATGGTCCTGCAACTATGGCGGTGGTTGGTGATGGAGGCAAAGCAGAGGTTATTGAACTTCCTTCTGGTATTTCCTATTTAACTCCTGATACCGATACGCTCACATACTTGCCTGAACATGCGAAAGTCTACCCGGATATCGAATCATTCAAGAAAAACTCAAGGAATTCAATGCATCATCCAATTGAGTTAGGCAAATCACTGATTGATAATGATCGATACATGAAAGATATGTTACGGAAAATGGAAAAAAGTAATGGTAAAGTAGTTAATGCTATTGAAAATATTCCGGGGTTGACTGTTATCAATACTTGGGAAGGTACAAGTGTTATGAAGAAAAGAAAAGATGGCTGGGATAAATACATCGATGATTATGTAAAGTCATAAAAATGAACAGAAGAGAGTTTTTATATTTCCTTACTACTGAATCAGGTGCCAGCTACTACATAGATAATGGAGTAGTGAAGTCAACTCCTGCAGAGTTGAAACCGCTTGATCATGCTCCTAGTGGTTGGAAGGACAAGCTCATCAACTTTAGCCGTAACACAACATACTATGGTGTATTCAGATCGTTTACCATTCCAATGAAGTTTGTAAAGGAGGGCGCACGGATCCTACGGGAAAGAATGTTCAAGCAGGGAATTGAAGATGTTGTAAACCTGATCATTTTACGATTGAATAAAACATCTGGCAAGCATGAAGGTTTTTACAAAGGGGAGATAGACTTTGCAAAATTTTCATCCAATAAGGACTTCTACCAGGTAAATGTTCTGGAAGGCGGATTCCCGAAATATTTGAAGGCTTATGAAACAACCATGTTTGAATTTCCGATGACTGGAAATGGCATTGTTAATGTCAAAATGGACGGCCTGAAACTTAGAAAACGTATCAATTTTAGGATTTATAATTCAGATATAACCAGCGATATACATTCCCTTCCGTGTGTAATGATTAATGAAGAGGGTACTTCTTTTGGCATACTTCCGGGAGATTCCAATTTTGTCCAAGGAATTAATGTTGCCACTAACGAGGATAGTTGGATACTCAATAATGTGGGCGATACTGCCGTGGAGGTTAAACTAGAAGGCTTTATTCAGGCTTCTCTACAAAGTGGAGGAGGAAACAATGTGCTTCACTATTATATCAAAGCCAAAAAGGATACTGGTGGAGAAGTTATTATTTATGATCATACCGGCACAGTAATCGGTGGAGGATTCCCATTTGATGGAATACATAATGTTAACGCTACTATTACCGTAAATCCCGGAGAGAAATTATTTCTTATTTCTGATGTTGATGGAACGAGTGGCTTAGTTCAATATGGATGGGGAGAAATAACAGTTACGTTCACCACTAAGTTCAAGACTACCTACATCAAAGCAATTAAGGCCAAAGTACTTGCCGATCTTCTTTTAAAGAAGATGGCAACACCAGATTATACCCTTATCTCCTTTCTTCTGGATAATTCAGATATCTATTTGACATGCGGCGATGCGATTCGAGGAATAGAAGAAGCAAAAATTAAAACCTGCTGGAAAGACTATTATTTGTCTTTTAACAGGAGATATTGCCTAGGTCTTGGATACAACGGATTTGACGTTACAATTGACAAGCGGAAGGAATATTATAAAAATGTGGATGTCCATGATCTTGGTGAAATAAATGATGCTGAATTTGTTCTTGACGAGGGATTGGTTTTTAACAAAATCAAGATTGGATATGCAAACCAGAACTATGATGATGTGAATGGAAGGGAAGAATTTAACAACACCCATGAATATAAATGTCCCATTACCCGGATAATTAAAGAACTAGACCTTACAGCACCGTACCGTGCCGATATGTATGGTATCGAATTCCTTCGCATTAACCTAGATGGCAAAACTACTACAGACAACTCTGGCGATAATGATGTGTTTATGTTGGTTGTTGAACCTGATCCGGATTCTGTTGACGGTTCATTCCGGTTAAAAAGAGATACTTATGATGCCGTACCGACCGGGTTAATAGATCCTGAATCAGCATTTAATGTTCAGCTTTCAGTAAAGAGGTGTTTTGAAGCGCACGGTTCATGGATACGAGGATGCATGTGGCCGTACACTGGCAAAAAAATCACTTTCCAAACTTCGCCCAAAAACTCACTATTAAGAACTGTACAAAATGGAAAAGTAATTCAGGAAAATGCTGACGTGCTGATTGGTGATCTCGAAGAGAATTATTTCGTTCCAATCCTTGCAAAGTTTGAAACTGTGGTACCTAAGAACCTGCTGGCAATGATGTTAAGTAACAGTTACGGGCTATTCAAATTCACATACAGAGGTAAAGTATATAAAGGATGGTGCATTGAATGTAAGCAAAAGCCGGCTGGCGACGCTGCGCAAGATTGGGTTTTATTATTATCTAAAGACAACGACTTAAACGGTTTGATTCATGGCTAATTATGTATATCTATTAGATATTGCTTCAATAAAGCTCGTTCCAAAGAATGCTGCTTTAGATCCTAAGTTTCATATCAAGCACTTTAGCGAGTTCTTGATGGAGGATCAGTTTCTTCCGCATCAATTCCGGAAATACTATGCACAAAAATATCAGACTAATGATCCCCTGTACTTCCAGTTCGTTAGCAACTTTGGTCCTGTTACGTGTAGATTATTAGATAAAGACGGAAACATTGTAGTAAATGGCGTGAGTGCTGCAATAGCAAGTACTTATTATTCTGCTCCTTTCACTTGCTATGGATGCTCAATCAATTTAGCAGGCCTTGCAAAAGGAATGTACCAGGTGGAGTTAACCGTTGGATCGAATGACAATGAGGTTGTATTTGTCAGCGAGCCTTTGCAAATAGATACTGATTTACCCGGTACTATTCTAATTCAATACAGCAATGTCGAAAATGATTACGGCGCCATATTTCAAAATGGTGAACAGTTCGCTATCCGTGTAGAGGGGGCGATCGATGATTTCAAACCGGCAAGCAATGATGTTGTTTATGAGGATGAGCCGGCAAACATTACACGGCTGTCATCCACTCCATACAGGATATTCAAAGGGATATTCGGTGGAGAAGAAGGTATACCAGATTGGATGATTGACAAGATAAATAGAGCCTCATCATGTGATACGGTCCTTTATGACGGTAAGCAGTTTGTGAAAAACGAGGGCGCTAAATGGGAAGGGAAGTCTGAAGATGATTACCCATTAAAGGGATGGAACATAGAGTTAAGAGAAGCGAAAGCTCGAAATGGACTGACTGTAGAAAACAGCATTCCACTTAATAATGGAGTAACTGTGCTCTACATAGGAGAAACTCAATTATTTGGCACATTGACAGGTGATGCCCTCATTAAAAAAGTTGAATAATTATGGATCAGACGCTTGTATTACTTGCAAACAATAACCCGAATGATATCCGGGGTATCATGTATGAATCTTCAGCACCAAATACACCTGTTGCTGTAGTTGATGCGCCGGCACCACATGCTGCAGATTATGTTATGAACTTCATTGGGCTAAACGATGTGAGCCACATTTTCAGACTTTTTGAGTTTACACCACCGGCAACTTTGGGAGCTCAGCTTAACAATGATTTTCTCATCCAACCTAAACAGCAAAGTTTAGGCGGTGAGCCGGATATTGAATTGGTTGTTGGCGTTGATATACCTGGTGGAGGGGTAGCTACATCATGGGACGGTACGTTATCTCATCCTCAATTCGCAGGTAAAATTTGCGGTGTCGATTATATGGTGGAGCAAAGAGCTATAGGAACGCTTAAGTCTGACGAAGTTGACGACAATATCGGGGGAGCCGTAACATTAGGTTTTAAATTATTGAATGGCCTAACGTTCAACGATGGAGATACATATTTCATTCGATGGATTCCAAAGTTAGTTATCAATCCTTCGAACTACCAGAGCAATGGAAGTAAGTTATTCAAGGATATCAAATTGGTAACTGCAGATACACAACTTGATGCCACATATTTGAATTGCCTTATCGATATTAATTCAGCTTCGAATAAGATTGTTATTACGCTGGATGATATCGGCAATGTTCCGGATATGAGTTTCTTCGGATTTATGAGCAATAGAGGTAATCACATTAATGCTGTGATCAAAGCGAAGCCGGGTGAATTGATATACTTCAATGATGACGAGGTAAACGAGATCATCCTTGGAAAAGTAGAGAACGTTACAATCACAAAAAAAGGAACACGCTTTTACGTATGGGAAAGCAAAGGACAGTTTGAAGATGTGGGAAAGCCTTTTGCCGATTATGCAGTGAGGAAGAATACAATTAAGGCTGACGGATCCGTGCTATCACGTGCTGAATATCCAAGGCTTTGGAAGTTCGTACAAACCTTGACATTAGGTAGCGGGGTAGTAAATGATGCAGACTGGAATGCATCAGTAAATAACAAGTTCCAATTTAGCTTAGGTGATGGTGTAACTACGTTCCGGATACCGGACCTGCGAGGTGTCGTGGTACGATTCCTTGATGAAGGTCGAGGTCTGGATCCTGATCGCATTACGTCGGCACTTCAAAATGCAATTGGTAGTTACCAAGCAGATGGCGTAGCTACACTAGTTACCACTGCAGTTGTGAGGAAAGGTGCGAGCTATACCGGTGGGCCCATGAATACAATCTTTGGAAATGGAGATGCTGGCCAGCAGGACAAAACGGTTAATATCACTCTTAACGGTACTGCTCAGGACACTCATGGAAAGAACGTTGGATTGTTACCATTGATTAGGATTTAAACACGTTGTTGAAAAAAGGTAAACAGTTTTTATAACTATACAATAGTAATTTTAACTATGCAAAAGTACATCCCCCTTGTACTGGCGTTGCTCCTCAGCTTTGCTGGTACATCTCAGAAATTACAAGACGTTAGTGGATACGGACAGAAAGTTCAACGTGTTGAAGTGCTAATGAACTTCAAGGTTCCAGTCACTGCAACATATACCAGGTATACTGTTAGTACCAGTCCCGGTGATGTTCAAATGTTTATAAGCGGAGATACTTCCTTTTTGATGTATTACAATGGCAGCAATTGGAGAAAGCCTATTGATAGTACTTACGCTCGCAATGACAGTTTGTTTGTTAGATATTCCGGCTTAGAATCTTTCGTTACTAGAACAGCTCCGGTAGGGTTAAGTGATAGCCTGCTTAACAAGGCTAATACAAATGGCTCTAATGCCTATGGATCATGGCCAATAAATGCAGCTACAGTAACAAATGGTGTGTATACAAGTGGATCTTATTCTAACCCTTCTTGGATAACCTCTTTAGCATGGAGCAAGATCACGGGCGCTCCTGCATTTTTAACTTCAGAAGCAGATCCTGTTTACTCTGCTTCAAGTTGGTTTAGCACAACTAACAACGCCACCAATTGGAATACAGCTTTTGGTTGGGGCAATCATGCATCTGCGGGGTACGAATTGCAGAGTAACAAAGGAGCTAATAACGGCTACGCAAGCCTTGATGCGGGAGGAAAGGTGCCTTATTCGCAACTACCAGCTGCATTGATGATCTATAAGGGAACCTGGAATGCATCCACCAATTCTCCAACGCTTGTTGATGGTACAGGTACATCCGGATGGACGTACAGAGTAAGCACTACAGGATCACAAGATCTTGGCAGTGGTACCATTTCATTCACTGCAGGTGATTATATCATCTACAATGGAACAACCTGGGAGAAGAGTGATGGAACGGATGCAGTAACAAGTGTGAACGGCCAGCAGGGAGTTGTCACGTTGGATTATTCTCATGTAGGTGCATATGAAGATGGATCTACTGTTGCTAATTCTACTTTATGGAATGGCTATGCAATTGAAGCCGTTGTTTATTCAAGTGGAACAATTCAGTTGCCTGTATGGAATAGTACAGCAAGTAAGTTTCAATTCAGTAATTCCGGTGAGATTGTGACTTGGCTTGGAATACCATCAACTTATATTCCATATACAGGGGCTTCAACAACAGTAAATCTTAATCAACAAGAAATAAGAAATGTTGGTGCTTATTATAAACGTGTAACAAATACAACCGGCACAATAGTATCACCTTCGACAGAAGATGGTTTAGTTAATAGATATCAAGATAACACTGGAGCTACCGGTTATGAGGCAGGGATATATTTCCAAAACTCTTTCCAAAATAACAGTGACCATTGGGTATCTATAAAAAGCCAAGTAGGTGCAGGACTTGTTGAAGCTGTAAATTTTAGAGATGGCAATGCGACATTTAACGGTATAGTAGATGTACAAGGAACAAGCGGATTTGCTATTGGTGCAAAGGTTGGCAGAAGAAGAATATCATCAGATGGTACTGGTTTTTCAGTACTAAAAGATAACGATAACTATGCAGATTTTAATGCTGCTACTGCAACATTGGCAGGTAGTTTATATCTGACGAATACTTTGACAAGAATTAGTTCTAATGGTAGTGGTGGATTGGATATAAATTACAATAACAGCTCGCCTGGTTATCTGTCCTTCTTTGGTGGTGGGCCAAGCTCTGTTTTTTGGGTTACTAACACAGGTAACATTTATGGTAAGCAGTCATTAACCGTAAATACAAATGGCACTAACTCCTCAGAAATTTATTTACATGACCAAGATAACGATGTGTTTACTATTTATAATAACACTTCAGGCTTCGGAATTTATAACGGTGATTTGGGTGGCACAGCATTATTGGTAAATAAAGCCAATAACAATATCACATTAGGTGCAAGCCTTACCATTCCAAGCGACCTGTCAGCAAATAATGTAGTAAGCACAACCAATGTTACAGTAGGCAACGGAAGTGCTTACAATTTCGGCTCACTTAATACAAGAATAATTGGTGAAACAGGTGCGTCAGGGTATCTCAGATTTGATGTAAATGGTGGTGAAAGAGCAAGGCTATCAGCAACTGGCAATTACACGGTTTCAGGATACATACTTTCTGGATCATTCGTTAGAACAGGTGGAGGTTCCGGAAACTATTCTACATTAAGCACAACAGGACTTGGGTTTGCTCAATCTTCAGGAAGTTATTCCGGTGATCTTAATTACACTACTCTTACCGATAATAGAACATGGACACTTCCAAATGCTTCTGGAGTTTTTGCTTTAAGCGTGAACGGCCAAACGGCAAATCCAAGCGGAAACATTACACTTAATGAATATCAGGTAACCAAAAGCATCACCCTGCGAAATTCAGCTGAAACAACATACACTGTCGCATCAAGTGACTATTACATACGACTATACTCAGCTCCGCTCGCTCCAGGTGTTTTGACCTTGCCAGCTGCATCTTCTCATACCGGTAGGACTTTGATAATCGAATACACCGGTGGTGGATCAGGATGGAGTTTTAATACTGCTGTTAGAAGACAAGATGGAACTACTACAACTGTGGTAGATACTGATGCCGTGATGATGCTTATTAGCGATGGCACTACTTGGACAGTCATTAATTCATATTCAAGCAATATATAATGCTAATAATCTCCATCATATACATTCTACTCACTGTTCTCAATGCTAAATGGGATGCCTTAAAGTATGCCAACGGAAGCTATACAGATGAACACGCAGGAAGGGCTACTATATGGGCGGTATTCTGCATCGTAGCAAGTGCATTGGACTATCTCATCAAAGGTGAAGAAGGTTACGAAATAGCATCTATAATCTACTACGCTATTGCTATGACCTTAACCCGTACTGCAATCTTCGACTATGCACTGAATTTACTTAGAACAGAATTACGACTACCCTTTTGGAAAAGGCTTATTTATGACAGCCTTCAAACTTCCAGCGAGATAGACCAAAAAATAAAATTCAACAAGAACTGGATAAGGGTTGCAGCTATCGTTCTATACATACTATTCAACATTTTTTATAATCAAATACTCACCATCAAATGAAACGATTATTAGCATGCCTTACAGCGGGCTTATTAATAGCTGCAACAGTAAGTGCTCAAACGAACAAGAATCAGATAAACGCTGGTCCTTACAAAGAGGATTCGCTTTCATTCCAATGGAAGGGTAAGCTTGTTGATACTGCTGGCCATAAGATGGCAGCCAGCCTTGTGAAAGACACATTGCAGATTTTGGATGTTAAGTTCTTAAAGATCGGCAATCGAATTTATGCAACCGAATTGCTGAAGCAGGATGGATTGTATTTAACAGCGAAGGATCTACAAACATTATTCAGTACTCTGCAAGAGTTTCCTGCTAAGTGTGCAAATCCTGTATCCGAGATGTTGCTTCAATTTTTTGGCATAAAGGCAAACAAATAATCCTTCACGCTTATAACGCGGAGACATATACATACATCCCAATAAATTGAAAGAATGGAAACTGCAGCTAAAAATCTGGTATCGGAATCAGCTAAATATGGTATTGCCATGATGATTCTTGTACTACTGGCGATCGCATTCGGCATGTTCATATTCGTCATGTGGAAGCAACAGATCAAGGAAAAGAAAGAGTTAATGGAAGTCATTAAAGAAAACACTTCAGCCTTTAAGGAGCTGCAGGGAACAATGCGGGGAACTCAAGATACTATCAATCTGCTTATTCAACTCATCTCTAAAAAATAAACTATGAAACAGGAATTCTTATCCAATCTTTTAGGTGATATATCGATCGGCATGTATGCAGCCGGCATCGTAATTTCTTTCATCGGTATATTAGCATCTCTTCTTTACTCTGTGAGTAAAAGAGACAAAAACAGTCAAAGGACACCATACCAATTCTCATGGAATGTGCTGTTAACAGATAATGCTATGCGGATATATTCCGGAGCATTTCTAAATATCCTGCTCACATTTGTCATCCTTAGATTTTCTAGCAATCTGCTCGGAATTCCGGGAAGCATGTTCACATGCTTGGGAGTGGGGCTTTTTGGTGATCGCTTCTTCTCGCTTCTTCAAAACTGGAATTTCATTCCAAGCAAGAAGTTCAACCAAAACGATCAGCCATGAAAGCCAAAACAATTTTAATAATAACACTGATCGCTGCACTATTTGTGTTTGTATGCGCTGCATTAACAAGTTGCACTTCGTTACCTAAGAAGCTGAACAAAGCCAAGCATCTTATTGAAGATAACGGAGGATATGCTTTGCTGAATGTAGACAGTCTACCAGGCGAATGCAATAAGCAGTTCCCATGTATCACTACCCAAAAAGAAAGTACAGAGAAAACCGAAGTCAAAATCGATCCGACAAATGACTCTCTGAAAAACAGGATCCGTGAAATGGCTGACAGCATTATTAGTCTAAAGAAAAAGAAGGTGGACGTAAGTAACCCGGATTCTTGTCAAGCTGCGATCGAATATTATGAAACGCAGCTGGGAAACTTTGCCAGAGAGGTGAAGCGGTTAAACGATCAGATTCGGAACTCTACTAATACGCTCACCACAAAACTGGAAAAGCAGACTATTGAAAGCACTGCCAAATTGGTTGCAGCGAATAATGAGACCCAACGAATGAAAGATTCGGCTGATCATTATAAAGCTAAGTGGATTCAATCTGAGACTAACTATCAATCGGCGAAAGATCAGGTAGCCACTTATCAGCAAAACGAGCAGAACATCATTTATATCTTAAAGCTATTGTGGGACTGGGCAATGTGGTACATAATCATCGCAGCAGTGCTATTTGGCTTATACAAATTCAGAAAGTTTATTCCCGTGCTCAAGCTGATACCATAACAAAACTGTTTCAAACAAAATTGTTACATGCCCCATAAAATTCTAATAACTGGATCGATTCTGAATAGCATCTGTCCGAACCTAACAGCTCAAAGAGCTGCCCGTATTGCGGAGCTCATTGATAGTATAGCTCCCGGGTATCAAATGAATGATATTGATATCCTTCATGAGTTCATTGCACAGGTGGCGCATGAAAGTGGATCGTTCCGGCTGAAGTGTGAGAATCTAAACTATTCTGCAGCAGGTCTTCTCAAAACATTTGGTTCAAAATATTTCAACACTGTTAGTGCAACAAAGTTTGCAAGACAGCCAGAGAAGATCGCCAATTATGTTTATGGAGGGAGAATGGGAAATAATCAACCTGGTGATGGCTGGAAGTACAGAGGATCCGGATTTATTCAGATCACCGGGAAAGACATGTCCGAAAAATACTCGGCTTATTCTAAAAACCCTGATCCTGACAAGCTGATGGAATGCGTAAGAACTGATGATTGGTGGGCTATGGATAGCGCTTGTTGGTTATTTGCAGTAGAAAAAGGATTGATAGACGAGGCGATCAATGACGATTTCAAAACCATAACCAAAAAAATTAATGGGGGCTATAATGGATTTCAGGATCGGCAGTGGTATTACGAACGAGCTAAAAAGTTTTTGGTATGAAACTGATTTATTTTATAGGCGTAATCGATATTATTCTTTGCCTCTATATAATCTTCATTGAAATAAAAAATAGTCATGAACAGAATTAGTATCCCTTACGTTCGACTTTTTGGTATTTATTGGTTTGATATTTACAATATTGTCGGTGACGAGGATCACTATATATAAAATAATTTTTAGTTTGATGCTGCCAAGCCTCTGTTTTCACGGAGGCTTTTTTAATATTGCTCCATGGCAAGACGGGCACCACATCCGAAACCGTTAGGCATGCGGATAGAAAGAAACATCACAACAGGCCTTTATGAAGTGCATGAAGAGAATATCACTTATGCAATGCCCTTGGAATTAACCAGACAACTTAAAGAATACTATCGAGGCTTCAGACCGGCTCATCAGCAACACTATCCTACTATGGATCGGTGGTACCGTGACCTTAACAATGAACAAAGAAAGCAGGTGAAACGATCAGGGAATGTTCCACAGGATCCTGTTGATTTCTTTCCCGATCCCGAATGGGAATGACTTTTATCTTAGCACTGACAAAAACTGATTATATGGAATGGACCGTTTCTAATCACCAAAATATGCCCACCAAAGAGGGTTGGTATTTAACGCTATTTAAATCCACCACTGGAGATGTATTTCCTTTACCTCTTTATTTTCAGTTCGCTTGGAACACTCCCAGAGATTTTGAAGGGACAATTGAATATTATACGCCAATTGAAAATTTACCGGTCGAACTTGTCAGCGGTAGACTTTGGTAGGCGAATATTGAAATTCAATGACTTAAGCGGCAAATACCTCTTTCCAAACTAATAATGTTTCGATTAGAGTCCGTTCCCCTGCACATAAAATGAAAGCCATTCAGTTTTGAATGGCTTTTTTATTTGTTATGTACCAAGGTCTGTACTTGTATCATCACCTCTGTGTCCTTCACTTCAACTTCAGAACTTTATTGGTATGCGTACTCTACTCGTCCTATTAATTCTTTACGCTTGTTGTATGCGTACTCTTTTTGCTTTAGTCCCCTTGAATCATAAGTGTATTTCCACATGAGGTAATTTCCTGTGCCAGGTACAACCTGTATCATCTGGCTCACCAATCCCTGCTCATTGTATTGAAATATGAATTCAGGTAAGAGCTTTCTTACTTTTTGATTGAGGCGTACAATGTCTGTGAGTTGGTTCTTCTCGTTGTAGTAATAGTAATAGGAGTCGATGTATTTATTTTTTCGTCTCCATTTCTCTTCAACAAGATTACCTTTTTCATCGTAGATGAATTCAACCCTTGTAGTATCCAGCCTGTCTTTGATCCTGAGCATGTGATCAGGTTTGCCATTTGCTTTATAGCTCCATGCATGTACTTCGGTAGTGTTACCATTATGTTCAGGATCTACACTGGAAGTGGTGATAGATTTGATTTTTCCTGCGGCATCATATTCGTATTCGGTGGTCGTTTTTACGCCTCGTATTGTATCGATTGTTCTTGTTAAAAGATTGTTCTCATAAAGACTTGTAACCACCGAAACAACATTGTCGGTAGAGTTGCTACGAGTAAACAGCTTATTATTATCAAGCTCCTGTTCTAATAAGAAGTTTTCTGCAGGAGAGTTATCAGCTTCAAAGCTGGTCCCTTTGATCGTTTTGATATTTTGTTGCTTCAACAGTTTATAGTTCGCATTACTTTGATTGATGGATACAATGTCATTATAATAATACTGGCCAAAACCAGTTGCAGAAACAAAAAGCAGGATAACGAAACCAACAACCTTTTTCATCGGGAGAATTTTGCCAAAATTAATCTTCGTAAGATGAGTGTGCAAAAACAGCTTGTTAACAAAACAGCATCTGTATATTCGTTCAGTATTTTTATTCAAATATTAACATGTCGCATCTCCCTGAAAGAAAGGAAAAGATCTGTTTGAATTGCAAAAGTGTGATCTATGGCCGCTTTTGTCATTTGTGCGGACAGGAGAATGTAGAGCCTAAAGAAACGCTGTGGCATCTGATCACTCACTTTGTTTACGACATCACTCATTTTGACGGCAAATTCTTTAGTACGCTCAAACTACTTTTGTTTAAGCCTGGCTATTTATCATGTGAATATATAAGGGGAAGAAGGGCAGCGTATCTTAACCCCATACGGATGTACATCTTCACATCTGCATTTTTCTTTATCCTGTTCTTCGCCTTAATATCAGGTAACGAAGAGGAAAAGGAAGAGGATATACAAATAGGAAAACAAGAATTGCTATCTCAAAAAAAGAAGATCGTAGACAGTCTTGCAGTGACCAACGATAGTTTAACAAGAGTAAAGCTGGAAAAGCGTTTGGTCAACATCAATAAAGCGATCCGGTTCTTAGATCAGAACGGCTTACTAAAGTTCAATTTTGGTGATGTAGACAGCGATACTTCTACTACGAGAAATAAAGTGTTCGGGGATTTTGGAATGAAGATGCCCAACACGTTGAAAGAATATGATTCATTGCAAAAGGTTTTGCACGTGAATAAAAAAGATAACTGGTTGAAAAGATCTTTTAAGCGAAGAGTGATCTCGATCAATGAGCGATATGCAGGAAGTCCGAACCTGTTTTGGGAGCGAATGAAAGATAAGTGGATACACTCGATTCCACAGATGATGTTCGTTTCACTTCCTTTAGTAGCGTTATTGTTTCAAATGCTGTATGTAAGAAAACGAAAACAATTCTTTTATGTAAGTCATGCGATATTCACTGTACATATATACATCGCTATATACATGCTTATATTATTGAGTTATGCTTTTGGAGGTATGAGAGATCTTACCGGGTGGGGGATATTTAGTTTTATTGCGGCATTATTGGTATTCCTGATATTCTTTTACGTGTACAAAGCCATGCGAAATTTTTACCAGCAACGAAGAGCGAAAACTGTTTTCAAGTATTTCCTCATACTGTTTTTGTTCTTCTTCGTAATGAGTATTATAATGTTGGTATATGCTTTCACTTCAGCCTTTACTTTATAATATATGCAAACACTGTCTGACAAATTTTTACGCCTAGTTCAGATAATGGATGAACTGAGGGAGCAATGTCCGTGGGATAAAAAACAAACTATTCATACGCTCAGGTCTATGACCATCGAGGAAACCTACGAATTAGCTGATGCGATCACTGATGAGAAATGGCAGGACATAAAAGAAGAGTTGGGTGATCTGCTACTGCATATTCTTTTTTACTCTAAGATCGGAACAGAACAAAAGCAGTTTACGTTGGAAGACGTGATCGCAACGATATCCGATAAATTGATCGTGCGTCATCCGCATATATATGGTGATGTAAAAGTGAATTCAGATGAAGATGTTAAAAAGAACTGGGAGAAGATAAAAATGCAACAGGGAAAGACATCTGTATTGAGTGGAGTTCCGGTATCGCTTCCTGCTGTAGTGAAGGCTACACGTATACAGGAGAAAGCAAAGCAAGTTGGATTTGAATGGGATAATAAAAATGATGTTTGGAAAAAAGTAGAAGAGGAGATTGGTGAATTGAAGGAAGCTGAAACGATATCTGTAGAAAAAGCAGAAGAAGAGTTAGGCGATCTGCTATTCAGTTTGGTGAACTATGCACGGTTTTTGCATATTGACGCCGAAGCGGCATTGGAGAAGACTAATAAAAAATTCATATACCGTTTTCAACAGATGGAAAAAGCTGCAGCAGAAAAGGGAAAATTATTAGATGAGATGTCACTGCAGGAAATGGATGATATCTGGAACATCATTAAAAAACAAAAGCCAGGCACTTGACCGATATTTTCAAGAAGACCTTTAGCAAATATGGCTACCTGCTAATTACTGCAGCGTGGTTATTTACTATTTCATTTTTATTCAGTAATTACTGGTCGTATCGATCCTCAGCCAAAAAAGTTCAGCGATCAATTGAGAATAGAATAGCAGAAAGTGAAAAGCGCTTCATTGAAATAACAAATGATTCTTCGCTTGTTTTAAAGCTGCATAAGGGCAGTTATAAAAATGAAGAGCAGCCTGAAATATTTGATGAGTCTTTCGGATTCTTTATTTATACTCAAAATGATATTGGTAACCCTATTCTTAGTTTTTGGAGCAGCCATATCTCAGAGCCTGTAGCTAATGATGTGTTGCGAAAAGATGGAAGCTACTTTGTTCATTATAAGAATGGTTATTTTGTTCTTCAAAAGAAAACTTTACATGTTAGGAATGAAAGACTGATAACCGTTGGTTTATATCCTGTTAAATGGGATTTTTTTCTTGAAAATAAATACCTGAAATCAGAGTTCGAAGGATTGCCGGGTATAGAGAAGGCTTATGATATCTCAACCGAATTAAAAGGGCATGTAATAAAAAGCAGTTCCGGAAAAGCATTATTCTCAATCAAAGGAGTTGATAAGGAAGATCTGTACCGTTATGATATCACCACCATAATTCTTCGTGTATTATCTATTATTTTTCTCTTTTTATATTTCAATGCTGTTGCCAATGATGTGGTTGATAAATTCGGGTTATTGAAGGGCGCAGCTTTTCTTCTTGGAGTGATCATTATATTCCGACTTTTTACAGCGTATCTTCCTTTTCCATTTGACTTTAAGAAAATACAATTGTTCGATGCGTCAATATATGCATCTTCTCGTTGGCTGCCATCGTTAGGAGATCTTTTATTGAATAGCATTTTATTATTCTGGTTGGTAATATTTATCAAATCCCATTTCCAGGAGAGGCAACAACTTACATTCAAAGTAAGTGAGAGGCAATCATGGCTATTTCACGGGATCATATTATCACTTCTTGTGCTTTCAGTTTTTCAACTGGTAGATCTCGTGAAAAGCCTTGTAACAGATTCGCAGATATCTTTTGATGTTATCGATTTCTTTAGCCTGAACATTTATACGGTCACCAGCTTCGCAATTCTATGTATGTTAGTGATCTGTATTTATCACAGCACCCAGGTCTTTTTGCACTTCCTGAACCTTTTGCCCCAGGTTCCATTTTTATATAAAATATTATTAACGGCAGGCCTTGGTTTACTTTTTCTTTCATTTAGTTTCTTCGATGCGTCCAATAGCCTCAATGTTATTGTTCTTGCCTGGTTATTGCTGTTCATGTATTTCCTGGAAAAGCGGAATGATGATTGGCAGAAATCAATTTTAAAGTCGCCGTATTTTATTTTCTGGATGATGTTTTTTTCCCTCTCTGTTACAGGCATTATCGTTTATCAGAACAATGAAATTGAATTGGAGAAGCGAAAGAAGATCGCTGAAAAACTTTCATTACAAACTGATCCTTCCGGTGAAAACCTGATAGCTATTGCTATCACCAATATTAATGATCAATGGTTAAAAGAGAACTACCATCGTTTTAGTAATGAACATGAAAACAAACATCTGAAGGATAGCCTTACAGTAGAAAATTTTTCCGGTTATCTGAATAAGTACGACACTAAGATCTACACGTATGACAGTTTATTTCATCCTTTATACAATGATGATTCTACTACCACATATGCAGTGATAAAGTCAATTCTGCTAACACAAGCAAAGAAAACAGATACTGAAAATTTATTTTACTATGAAAGCAGCTTTGAAAGATTCAGCTATTTGTATGAGAAACAGGTAAATGATGAGCAGAATAATACTGCAGGATACCTCTTTGTGATAGCTGCTCCTAAACGGTACAAAAGCGAGGCCCTATATCCCGAGTTATTTAAGCAGGTGAATGATGTGTCTGCAGATCTCAATACAAACTATTCTTACGCTATATACAGCAAAGGCAAGCTGATCAACAACTTCAACAATTTTAATTTTAGTAGCCATCTGGACCCGCAGCAGATACCTAAACTGGAAACTGAGTACAGGTCATTCACCGGGCGTTCTGAGTTATGGTATAAACCTGCAGCGAATAAAGTTATCGTTATAGTAAAGAAGAAGGCAACATTGCTGGAGTTTGTTACACTGTTCGCCTATATCTTCTTTAGCTTTTTATTTATTGTACTGTTGTATCATGCAGGTAAGTTTATCATCAATTCTAATTTCAGGTTAAAGAATATTCTCAAAGCTTTTTCTTTTTCGATAAGAAACCAGATCCATTTTACGATCATCTTTATTAGTTTTTTCTCTTTCGTGATTATTGGTATTGCAACGATTTCATTCTTCATCATCCGTTTTGAAAAGTCAAATACTGACCGGCTTTCGAGATCAATACAGGTAATGGCTAATGAAATTCAAAGTGAGATCAATTCACAACTGGTGTTCGATGACATATCTATTTATGATTTGGGCTATAGCAATATCCTTGATAAGAAGCTTGCTGAAATATCTGATATACACAACGTAGATGTGAACTTTTATGACAGGCAGGGCAATCTTCGGGTATCTACAATCCCTTATGTGTACAATAAGGGGATATTGAATCGGAAGATGGATCCTGTCGCTTATTTTGAAATGAGGCTAAAGAATAAAGTGCAATTTTTACAGAATGAATCGGTAGGGAAATTTACATATCTGAGCATTTATGTACCGATCAGAAATGATGCTAACGAAACATTGGGCTACCTGAATATTCCTTATCTGAATTCTCAAAAAGAATTGAATGAAGAGATATCTAATTTTCTTGTTACACTCATTAACCTTAATGCCTTCATCTTTTTGCTAGCGGGTGCTATAGCATTATTTGTAGCAAATAAGATCACTTCTTCCTTCAGCATTATCAGTGCAAAAATGCAGCAGGTAAATCTGGGGCAGGTAAATGAAGAGATAACCTGGAAAAATAATGATGAGATCGGTGCTTTAGTAAATGAATATAACAAAATGGTAAAGAAGCTTGAGGCCAGTGCAAATGCTTTAGCTAAAAGCGAAAGGGAAGGAGCGTGGAGAGAAATGGCAAGACAGGTGGCGCATGAAATAAAAAACCCGCTTACACCAATGAAGCTCAGTATTCAACATCTGCAACGGGCAATACAATCAGGTTCTTCTAATGTGAAGGATCTATCTGAAAGAATGGCGGCTACTTTGATAGAGCAGATAGATCAGCTTTCCAAAATTGCAGCTGATTTTTCACAGTTTGCCAATATCGGTAATATGAAACCAGATGTGATTAACGTGGAAGATATTTTAAGATCGCTGATTGGTCTATATAGTTCTGATGAAAAGCTTAATCTGCATTTTGAATCCAAAGCTTCAAATGCTGTTATCTATGCAGATAAAACGCAGATCAACCGTTTATTCACGAATCTTATTAAGAATGCAATTGAAGCCAGCCCTGTTGAGGAAAAAGTGAATCTGCACATCCATATTGAAAACGATAGTGATGAGGTGTTAGTATCAATAAGAGATGAAGGTTCAGGTATACCCGAAGAAATGCAGAGAAAGATATTTCAGCCCAATTTTACCACTAAATCTTCAGGAACTGGATTAGGATTAGCCATATGTAAAGCTATTGTAGAAAAAGCCAACGGAGCGATATGGTTTGAAACAACAGAGGGAAAGGGTACAACTTTCTTAGTCGCATTCCCATTATATCATTGATGATATCTGCGTTTATATATTTGGCGTAAGGTCAACATCGTAATGTTTACGATTACTGAAAATCCATTCGTGATCATAATCGGCCAATCTTCTCTTAATATTCCATAGTAAAACCAGAGTGAAATACCGCAGATCAATACAATCAACATTACCGGTGAGATTGCATCAGCTTTTTTTTCTTTAACTAATTTGATGAGTTGAGGCAACATGCTGATGCTGGTTAAAATTCCTGCGGCGATGCCTATGTATTGTTCAAAACCCATTGTCGTTTAGAATATAGCAATAAAATCTATACCAGCTTAGAAGTACTGCTTTAAGGCAGTATGCTCTTTAAGTTCTTCAGTGAGCTCGATGGTGAGAGGCTTGTTGATGAAGTCAATAACGATTTCATATCGCTGTGCCCTGATAAAATCTTCCGGATTTACAGTGGAAGAAAGAATAGCTACTTTAGTTTCAGGAAGTCTTTCGGCGTATTTTCTTATATAATTTTCCAGGAAGTTCCAGCCATCCATTACAGGCATATTCAAATCAAGCAGAATCAGGTCAGGTGCTTCGGCTGTAGGTAAACCTTGTTTCCGTTTTTCAAAATATTGGGAGAAATAATCTACACCTTCCTTACCATTTACTAATTTCTCCAACTCATTACAAAAAGCTGTCTTCTGTAAAACCATTTCACAAATAGCTAAGGTTACCGGGTCGTCATCTATAAGCAATACTTTATTCAGCATGGTTTTTCATCTTTTTGAAAGATATCCTAAAACATGTGCCTTCACCTTCCGTGCTTTCTACTTCAATGTTACCTCCTAAAGCCGTGATCTGCGAGTGCACAATATACAAACCTAAACCTTTACTGTCAGCATTATTATGAAATCGTTGGTACAAGCCAAAAATCTTGTGTTTGTGTCTTTCCATGTTTATTCCAATACCATTATCACAAAACTCGAGTACAAGAAATTCATCGGTTGTTTTTGTTTTGAGATCTATATTCAAAATTCTTTCTGATGATCTGTATTTAATACCATTGGTAAGAAGGTTGAGTAAAATACTCTCAGCGTAAGATTTATTAAAGACTATCTCCGTTCCTTCGGTAAAATCTACGGTGATCCTTGCATTTGCATCCTTTATAAGATGGTTTACAGAGGTGCATACGCCTTTCCAGATAAGATCAAGATGCAAGTTCTCTTTCTGGATATTCACGTTATTTTTTATCAATAAAACATTTAGAAGATCATTTACCGTGTCATTTAATAGTAAAGCAGATTCTTTAAATTTCTCTACCAGCATTGCAGTGGAAGGATCAGGTATTTTATCTATTTCGATGAGATCCATTAACGCTAACAAGTTGCAAATAGGGGCCCTGAGATTATGCGAAGTGATATAAGAGAATTGCTTTAGATCAGTGATGTTTTTTGTAAGCTCCTCGATCAGTAATTCTTTTTCCTTTTGAATTTTTTTCTGTGATGTAATGTTCTGTGCCACCACCAGCATCCGGTTGATACTTCCATTATCATCATACAAAGGCACTGAACTTAAAAGGTAATTTCGGCCAAAGAATTTGATCTCCGAAACTACGGGCTGGCCTTCGAAAACTGCTTCTGCCAGCTGTTTGATCTTTCCTTCTTCATCTTCAAAGTGGCGATTGTAGGATGTATTAACAAAGTGCGCAGGAGTAATTCCAAGCGACTCAAGTTCTTTACCTGCGACATACAAGAAATTCAGATCTCTATCTAAAATGGATACAATACCATTAGGAAAATTCTCAGATATCGCTCGGAACATCGCTTCACTTTTCTGTAAGGCAGACCTCGCCTCATTTCTTGAGGTAAGATCATTGATAACAGAAAGTCGGCAAAGCCTGCCGTCTCTCATTACATTATGGCTGCGTAATTCTATTTCAAACTCAGTTCCATCTTTCTTTACATGAATCCATTCGCCTGCATAACGCATAGAATGAATATCCTTCATATCCTCAAGATAGGCCAGAAATTTCGGTATTTCAGAAGGTGGTCTTATGTCAATTACCTTCTTCCCTATGAATTCCTGCATTGTATAGCCATATAATGACAGCGCAGCCTCATTCACCATAACGAATTGAAGGGTCTCCACATCAAACATAAACATGGGCATAGGATTGTTCTCAAACAGGTCTCTGTACCTTTCTTCCGAGAGTTTTAATGCTTTCTCTGCTTCTTCTTTCTCAGATGCATCTCTTGCAATTGCATACATGATGTTTTGTTCGGCATCCCATCTTGCAGACCACATCAAAGGAACCGGTGTACCATCTTTCTTAATGTAACGATTTTGAAAGTTGGTGATCTTTGCTCCACTCATTACCTCCAGTGTGGCTATACTTGTTTTTAGTTTGTCATCCGGATGAACGAATTCAGAGCAGAACCTTCCTATCATCTCGTAAGGCTTATAACCCCAAACATTTTCTGATGCAGCGCTTACCCGTAGGAACCTGTCCCGATCATCTGTCACAACTATTACATCAACGGAAGAATCAAAAACCCGATTCAGGTCATTCAACGCCTTTTGCAGTGCCTCATCCTTCTGTTTTCTCTCAGTAATGTCTTTTGAGTTGATGACTATTCCCCTGATGGAAGGATCATCTATCATATTTGTTGCAGTACTCTCGATCCATTTCCAGTCACCTGCATCTGTCCTGAAGCGAAAAGGAGGGGAGGTTATTGTCTTTTTTCCCGAAGTGAACAATGAGGTGAACAGTTGACTGATGAGTGCTACATCATCGGGATGAATAAAATCAAAAGCGTTTTTACCAATTAGATAATCAGCAGTATAGTGTAGCTGCTCTATAGTAGGGCTAACATAACTATAGAACCCATTTTGATCAATAATACTAATGAGGTCAGAGCCTGACTGAACAAGGCTTCTGAAACGATGCTCACTTTGCGCAATAAGATTTCGGGCAAGTTTGGTTTCAGTTATATCTTTTGAAGTAATAAGTATACCTACAATATTCCCGTCAATATTCCTTGCAGGGTGCATTGCGTTATGAAAGCAGACAAATTCGTTTCCGGGCAAACTAATATCATACTCAAATTCAATATTCGTTCCCGCCAAAGCGCTCTGCATCATTTCCAACTGTGCACCTTTTCTTTCTTCAACGGCCAGGTCCAATATAGGCATCCCAACATATAAAGACTTGCCCACAAACTGGGTTGACCACTTATCAGCAAGCTTATTAAAGAAAACGATTTTAAAATCTGTGTTGGTTAATATGAAGCTATTATCAGTGTTATTTAGAAAAAGCTGTAGTAAGTAATTTGCTGAATTTGAATCATCTGACAATAATGTTTCAGCGCTATGCGTAACCTCAATGGCATTCAGTTTTTTGGTAGACATTCACAGGGATTAACAGGTTCGGATAACAGAAGTAATAACGAAATCACAACATACTTATTGTTGTAACATCTGCCCAAATAAAAAAGCCTTCATCTGTAAAGATGAAGGCTTAGTGGAGTCGACCGGACTCGAACCGGTGTCCAAACATATTTGCCATAAGCTTTCTACATGCTTATTTCATTATTATTTGTCGGCAACAGGCAGGAAATGAACAAACCAACCTGTCACTTAGCTGAATGGTCTTATGCTGCAGTCACAGCCTTCTGCAGCAGCATTCTGTTTTGTTTTTTGAGTCGGCGGCGGAGCCTGGTAACAGAACAACCTGCTCAACGCGGCCCTAATGACTACTTAATCACTGATTAGGCAGCCATGGCATACTGTGTATTGCCATTTATAGTTCGAATATTCAGATTTAAGTGCTAATTATACAACGCACTGCATGCTTACACCTACCGCAACTTATGCTGTCAAAACCAATACGACCCCATTAGAAGTTTATAGTTGACAGTTTAAAGTTTACAGTTGGTAAACTTCAAAGAACTAGAGCGCAAACTTAGGAAATGATTTTTTTGTAGCGGGCTTTAGAATGTTAATTGATCTTTTGTTGCGTCGCACACTTGTACGTTTAGATCAGCTATCAACTATTAGCAATCACCAGCCTGAAACCTTTAATTTGCAACTTGCAAACTGTAATCTACTACTTAAAAATTCTCCATACATCTAATCCTAACGCATACGCCATCAAACCGAGCAGCAGTACCATGCCTACCATTTGAGCATATTCCATGAATTTATCGCCTGGCTTTTTACCGGTGATCATTTCATATATGGTAAACAATGCATGGCCGCCATCCAATGCAGGAATAGGAAGCACATTCATAAAGGCAAGTATAATGGAGAAAATGGCTGTCAAGGTCCAGAACTGCTGCCACTCACCCCACTGTTTAG
The DNA here is from genome assembly GCA_023429825.1 of Bacteroidota bacterium. GTDB lineage: Bacteria > Bacteroidota > Bacteroidia > Chitinophagales > Chitinophagaceae > JAEZDC01. Next base: position 45,926 of record JAEZDC010000048.1, read on the forward strand.
GAAATATACTTCCAATGCTGATCACACTTCCCAAGCTTTCACTTGCTTTAGCTTTACCTGTAAAAAGTTGCTTTAACCCCGTGATGTAAGAGCTTAGTGTTGTCCAGCATCTGTCCCACCCGGCTGGTATGGCTTCAAAGAAATTATAATTCTTCGTTTCGGTTTTGAAGCCAAGTTTCTCCAGGTCTTCAAAACCAATTCCAATGGTACCGGTTTCACTCACACCAACTGACATTGTATGTTGTGCACCATTTCTTAGAACTGTTACTTGTACAGTACTGTTCTTTTTACCTCTCAATTCTCTTTTCACATCGTTAGCAAAAGGTGTGTTTACTCCATCTATAGCGACGATCTTATCGCCTTGTTGAATTCCCGCTTTCTCAGCATTCATTCCCTTTCCTAAAACCCCAACAACTGCAGGAAAACGTATGTCAGCAAAATCGGATCCCTTGCTTTTATTCAATGCACTGATGAGAGACGTAGGTGTATTCAATTGTAATTCGCTTCCGTTTCTGAGTACAGTCACAGAAGTTGCTTCCTTTGTAATAATGAGATAAGGCACACGGGTTTCGTCTTTAACAGCTTCGTTATTGATCTTAGTAATAATATCGCCGTCCTCTAAGCCGATTGTTCTTCCTAAACTGTCAACCGCAAGTCCATATGTTGTGTTTTGTGGAGGAAGATATTTATCGCCATATACCCACGCAATAAAAATAAAAATGATAATAGCGAGGATCACATTCACTGTAACACCACCCAACATGATGATCAGTCTTTGCCATGCTGGTTTAGCTCTGAATTCATAAGGCTGAGGCGGAAGCTTCATTTGCTCTTTATCCATGCTCTCGTCTATCATTCCGCTGATCTTGACGTATCCTCCAAAGGGAACCCATCCTAATCCCCATTCTGTTTCACCGATTTTCTTTTTTGCAAGACTGAACCATGGATTGAAGAAGAGGTAAAACTTTTCTACCCTACACTTGAACCACTTTGCAGGAAGAAAGTGTCCCATCTCATGCAATACAACAAGTATAGAAAATGCTAAAATGAAATAAACGGTTTGTACACCTACCTGCGACCAATTAATTGCTAATAATGTCATCATTCTTTAATAAAAATTCTATGTGTTGGTCGTTCTACTTTCTGATTTCTTACAGAACGTTGAAGAGTGCGACGCAACGATGTTTAATAGTGCGATGAAGCTGGTTACCCAAAAACTTACATCTGAATTAACGAAGCTGCGAAATTACGGGCCTCACCATCGGTTTCAAAGTATTCTTCAAGGGTGGGGGTTTCTATGAATGCAACTTTATTCATCGCTTGCTCAACCACCTCTGTCATATCTAAAAAGCCAATACGATTTCTAAGAAATGCGTACACAGCAATTTCGTTAGCAGCATTTAAAATACAAGGCATATTTCCACCTTTATGCAAAGCTTCTGTTGCCAATGCAAGGTTGCGGAATGTTTTAGTATCCGGCTCCTCGAAAGTTAAAGTGTTAGGCTTACGAAAATCATACCTTGGAAAATCATTCGGGATACGATTGGGAAATGCCATTGCATATTGAATAGGCAACTTCATATCTGGTAATCCCATTTGCGCTTTGATGCTGCCGTCTTCAAACTGCACCATGCTGTGAATGATACTTTGCGGATGAATGATGACTTGTATCTGGTCTGGTTGAAGATTAAATAACCACCTTGCTTCGATCATCTCCAATCCTTTGTTCATGAGCGTTGCAGAATCGATAGTGATCTTTGCCCCCATGCTCCAGTTGGGATGTTGCAATGCATGATCTCTTTTTACATTCACCAGGAAATTTGGCTTTCGCCCAAGAAAAGGACCTCCACTTGCCGTAAGTACGATCTTATCAATTTTATTTCTTCCTTCACCAACAAGGCATTGGAATATTGCTGAGTGTTCGCTATCAACCGGGATCACAGGGATCTTTTTCTCAGCAGCTTTTTTCATCACATAATCACCGGCAACGACTAACGTTTCTTTGTTAGCTAAGGCAATTGTTTTTCCATTCTCAATTGCTTTAAGTGTTGGCTTTAATCCTGCATAACCAACAATTGCAGCCAGCATCAGGTCATAATTATCCTGCGAGGCTGCCTCTTCTAAACCCTTTTCGCCGGCTAATATTCTGGTGGATGATAGTGACGATAAAGCCGACTTTACTTTCTCATATTTGGTTTCATCAACAACGACAACGATTTCAGGCTTGAATTGCAAAGCCTGTTGGATGATAACATCCTCGTTGCTATGACAGGTGATGATGGTTGCTTTGAACTTATCTGCATTCGCTGCGATCACATCTAAAGCCTGGGTACCTATTGAGCCTGTAGAACCAAATATGGCTATGCGTTTTAAACTCATCTACTTATGATCTGTGAGACAATCAGGTTAGTGGGTAAAGATAATTGTTACGGCTTTTGAAAGAACGTTTTTTTAGTTAATGATGTAGGGGAGAAGTGCTTCAGCTAGTTTCCTATCATTACTAAGTCTGGGTACTTTATTTTGTCCGCCCAGTTTGCCAATGCTCTTCATGTAATCGATAAAACCGTTTTTTCTGATCACACGAATTCTTAAAGTGTCTAATATGTTGCCGGAGATCAGGTCATCATAGTACACATTTTTCTCCCTGAGATTGTTATCTACTTTTTTAATAAAAGCGTCCATACTGGCAGGCGTATTCTCAAATTCTACGAACCATTCATGATAGCTTTTGCCCTCACCGGGAGCAACAAAGGGGGCTACGGTGAATTCTGTTATATGAATATTTTCTTCAGAAGCCGCTTTCATTAACGCATGCTCTACTTCTTCGCCGATCACATGCTCACCAAATGCAGATATAAAATGTTTGGTCCTTCCACTAACGATAACACGATAAGGACTGGTTGAAACAAATTTTACCGTATCACCGATATTGTAAGCCCAAAGCCCGGCGTTGTTATTAATAATGAGTGCGTAGTTCTCTCCAACTTTTACATCTTTAAGTGATAACCGTGTGGGATTGTCATTGAATATTTCTGCAGCCGGAACAAATTCGAAGAAAATGCCTGAGTTAGTATTCAACAATAAACCTTTTTCTGTTTGGCTGTCCTGGAAAGCGAAAAAACCTTCTGAAGCCGGGAATGTTTCGATAGAATCAATTTTTTTACCGATTGTATCAAACAATTTTGCCCTGTATGGCTCGAAGTTTACGCCCCCATATACCATCAATGAAAAATTAGGAAACAGCTCAGCGATCCTTTTTCCACTCTTTTCTATCAACCTGTCAAAATACATCTGCATCCAGGGGGGAATACCTGAGATAAGCGTCATATTTTGACGTGATGTCTCTTCAACGATCTTATCCAGTTTCGTTTCCCAGTCATCAATGCAATTGGTTTCATACGAAGGCATTTGATTGCCTCTTAAATATTTAGGAACATGATGATTTACAATGCCGCTTAATCTACCTGTTGGAATACTACCGATCCTTTCCAACTCAGGAGATCCACTTAAGAAAATTAGTTTTCCATTAGCGAAATCGTAATTCCCCGTTTCTGCCATGTAGCACAGTAAGGC